>CALXLE010000140.1 GCA_944389115.1 uncultured Spirochaetaceae bacterium | reverse complement strand
GAAGAGACATGCGCCAGAACCGATCGGGGATGCCCAGTAATCGGCATTCCTGATCTCAGCAAGAGGAACATCGCCGAGAAGGTGCTGAGGAAGAATGTAGAAATCCCTGAACTTGTTGAAGAGCAGGTAATCGACATTCGTAGGCTCGCGGAGCGTGAATGATACAGTGTGCTCGTCGATAGCCTCTACCTGGAGCGTGTAATCACCTTCTCCGAATCCAGCGAATGGCTCGAGGTTGTTCTTTCTGAGAGCATTGACGCTGGTAGATGTATAGAGATGTGCTGTGAAGACGACATCATCGGCTGTCACAGGCTCGCCATCAGCCCACTTCGCATCCTCTCTGAGATGGAATGTAAGGACTGTCGAATCCTCGTTGACATCAACGCTTGTCGCAAGACGCGGGAGATATGTGCCATCAGCCTTGAGATAGAAAAGCTTGTCATACATTAGATCAAGAACACAATCAGAGTATGAGCTTGTCGTCTCGAACGGGATGAAGCTATCCCATGGCGATACCATCGCGAGTGTGATGGTCTTGCTCTTCTGCTGAACAGGGGCAGAAGCCGCAGGAGCTGCTGCAGCTTTCTTCTCTGATGAGCCGCCTGCAAAAAGAGATACAGACAGCACAAGCATGAGAACCAGAGCTACAATTGTTTTTCTGCTATGTTTCATTCGAACCTCCGTATATAGTTGATTCTTTATACGCTCATCTTTGTATCGAGTGCGTCACGGATTCCATCGCCCAGGAAGTTGATGCAGAGTACCGTTATTATGAGGATGATACCCGCAGGAACCCACATCCATGGCTTATTGGCGAGAACGCTTATCGACTGCGCATAGTAGAGGATGTTTCCCCAGGATGCGGCAGGCGGCTGGACACCAAGGCCGAGGAATGAAAGCGAGGATTCGGTGATGATTGCCTGAGCTGTCCTGAACGTGAATGCGATGATTACAGGAGCAGAGGCATTCGGCACAATGTATCTGAGTATTATGTTGTGGGTCTTCGTTCCAATTGCCTTCGCCGACTCAACATACTCCTTCTCCCTCACGGAGAGAGTGCTAGCATATATGAGCCTCGCGAAATCCGGCCATCCAAGGACACCAATGACAACCGTGATCGTCACAATTGACTGTCCGAGGACCGATGCAAGGACGAGAATGAGGATCATCGACGGGAACGACATGAAGATATCCGCAAGACGCATGACGATGATCTCGCTCTTGCCACGGAAGTATCCGGCAATCAGACCGAGAGGGATTCCCACGATAAGGCTGATGATTGCGGAGAGTATGCCGACCGTCAGCGATACTCTTCCTCCATAGATGATACGGGCGAACATATCGCGTCCGACATCATCCGTTCCCATCAGATGGGTATCGGAAGGCCCCTTGCCGAAAGCCATGACATCGATCGAGTATGGATCGAGGCCGAGGATCATCGGCAGGAAGATCACGACAAGAATCTCAACTGCGAGGAAGAACAGCGCGAATACAGCAAGCTTATGATGGAGGAATCTCTCCACGACATCCTGGAAGTATGATCCCTTGATTCCTTTTTCCTTCTTCATACGTGCCTCACTTACTGTACCTGATGCGAGGATCAAGCACGCTGTAGATAAGATCTATGATGAGATTGCCGATAAGAACAGCAACAGCAATCACTACTGTGATACCCATGATCACCGGATAATCACGCGAATTGATCGAAAGGACCATGAGGCTTCCCAGACCTGGCCATGAGAAGAGCTGCTCTGTTACGACAGCGCCTCCGACGAGGAACGGGATCATCGATCCGATACGCGTGATGACAGGAGAGAGGGCATTGCGGAGTGCGTGGCGGAAAAGCACGCGGCTTTCCAGACAGCCCTTCGCACGCGCTGTGCGGATGAAGTCATCCTGCAGAACCTCAAGAACGCTTCCCCTGGTCTGCCTTATGAGGCTTCCGATCTGCTGTATCGACAGAACAAATGTCGGAAGCACCATATGGTGCACGAGATCGAGGAATGTATGGGCGCCAGCGCTGTCATACATACCGCTGCTTGGGAATATATTCACTTTCACAGAAAGGAGATATATAAACACAAGACCCGCGAAGAAGTTAGGAGTCGCAGCTCCTATGAATGAAAGTCCCGAGGAGAAATAGTCCCAGCCAGAATACGGCTTATAGGCGGACATGACCCCGAGAGGGATTGCGATGAGCACGGAAAGGACGAGCGATGCGATTGTTATCAGAAGCGTCGGCCCTATCCTCTCCGCAACCATATCCCATACAGGAAGCCCAGTCCTGTATGAGTATCCGAGATTGCCCTGGAAAAGCTGTCCGACCCATCTGAAATACTGGACATAGACAGGCTGATCGAGACCAAGTCTCGCCTCCATATCCGCCATGACCTGGGCATCCGCATTCGAATCCATGAAGAGCATCTCAAGCGGTGATCCTGGCGCTAAATAAGACAGGAAGAAGACAAGCACTGTTATTCCTATGAATGTAGGAATGGCAACAAGCAGTCTTCTAAGAACATACTTTCCCATAAAGCCTCCGTAGAGTTCAGCAGCTTCTGCAGGCAGAGATTGCTACTGACAGCTTATGCATATCCTGCTCGGTTGCCAGCGTGCAGTCAGCACCGAGTATGAAACCAGTCTTTCCAAACGATCCAATCGTATCCTTGACAGCCTTCTCGATCTCAGCATCCGTTCCATCGACGAGGACACCGTGCCTGTCAGGAAGACCGCCCATGATTGTCTTGCCCTTGAAGAGCTTCCTGCCCTCCTCAAGCGAGTATGGAGCCGCATACACGCCCCAGTTGGCGACATCGCAGAGATCTGCATAGGAGGCATAGCGCTCCATATTGAGCTTATCCTTGCACATATGGAGGAAAGCGTATCCACCAGCTTCCTTGATTGCAGTAAGAATCTGCTTATCCATCGGAGCAATCCACTTCTCGAACTCCTCATCGGTGAAATAGCGCTTTTCAGCACCGAGCGCAGCATAGTAGACGCCATCAACACCAAGCTCGATATATGTTCTGGCAAGATCGCACATAACATCGGTGATTCTCTGCATAGCGCTCTGCATCTTCGCCGGATCCTCTCTCAGATACTCAACGAGGATCTCTCTTGTCCTGTCATAGCTTATGCCCATCTTCTCAATCGGATGGATCGATGAAGCTGTCACGCCGTGGAGTGTTCCGATAGAGAATGCAGTGCTGTCTGCCTTGTCGAGGATTGCCTTTGTGAAATCAACCTGGGCCTGCATGAAGTCCGACTTCATTGAAAATCCCCTTACAAGCCTCTCATACTCAGCAGGACTCGTAAGCTCACCGACATATGGTACGAGATTCTCATTCATTATCTTTATGATATCCGTATCGGTCTCTCTGAAGAAATCGAGATGTGACTTAACTCCCGCTTCCCCAAAAGCCTTGTCATGCGGGAAGTGGAGGGAGAATCCGCAAGGTACGTAATCCACACTCTCGTGCCTGATAGCAGCAATAACACGTTCTTTCTTGTTCATAACAGCTCCTTAGCCAGTAACATGCTCTCTGATATTACCAGCACTGATTTCATTATGACTCACATTTTCCAGTTGTCAACAAAATTCTTAACGGTGATTTAATATCACAATTTCTTCAAATACAGATAATTGCTGAAAAATCTGTCCTAATAGTGCACAAAATCCCCCTGATATCATCAGAGGGATTATCACATTATCCCTTGACTGCGCCTGAAAAGCTTCCGGCCTTCTGCATCAGCTGCATCAGGAGGTACAGGATGATTGCAGGGAGGATGACGAGCGTACATCCGGCAAGGATTACCTGCCAAGGCGTTGCCAGTCCATCGCTTACGGGAAGCATCGAGACGGAGACCATAAGGGTGTACTTCGAATTCTTATTGAGGAACAGAAGCGGCCAGAAGTAGTCATTCCATCTCGCTATCATCGTAAGGGAAGCCCAGGATGCGAGAGCTGGCTTTATCACAGGGCAGACAACACGCCAGAAGATGCCGAACTCCCTGCAGCCATCAACGCGGGACGCCTCTACAAGCTCATCAGGTACATCTTTTATATACTGTGTCAGATAGAAGATGCCAACAGCTGTGGCGATTCTTGGGATTACAAGTGACCAGAGGCTGTTGATCAGGTTCATCTTCCTCATGATGACGAAGAGCGGGATTGCACCGGCTTCCGCGCTTATCGCCATGGTCGCGACAACAAATGCGAAGAGCTTCGCACGGCCAGGGAAGCGGTACTTCGCGAATGCGAATCCTGCAAGTGCGCAGAAGAAGAGCGTCGTTATCGTTCCGAGCACTGTCGTGAAGCCGCTGTTGAAGAGATTCGTCCATACAGGTATGAGCTCAAAGAGCCTTGCGAAGTTCGCAAGCGTGGCATGCTCGATAGTCAGTGCAGCGAATCCCGAAATCTTCTCCCCTACCGACTTCACAGAGATGAAGCACATCCAGAGGACTGGAAAGAGGCAGAGCGCCACGACGAGTATCATGAAGGCATTTACGATTATTGTCTGTCCACGGTTGTTCTTCGATGACATATCACACCCCCTCCTCGCTTCTGCGCAGCCTGTACTGGATCATAGATATGACAAGGAGCACGAGAATCAGTACGACACTCAGTGCCGATGCATATCCGAGATTGAACGACTTGAAGCCATTCTCATATACAAGCTGGAACAGTGACGTATTGCTCGTTCCCGGTCCAGAGAGCGTATAGGACTCGTTGAACATCTTCCAGATATCTATCGTGACAGTGAGCGCGCAGAAGAAGAGGATATTCTTCAGAAGAGGTATTGTTATGTACCAGAACTGCTGCAGGACCCCTGCCCCATCAACGGTGGCTGCCTCATAGTACTCCTTCGATATATTCAGCAGACCGGAGTATATGATGATCGTGAACCACGGAATGATTCTCCATATGAAAAGGATTATGACCGGGATCTTCGCATACTGGCTGCTTCCAAGCCATGCCCGGCGCTTGCCTCCGAGAGCGACGATGATCTCATTGATCAATCCTGCATTCTCATCGAAGAGCATCATGAATATAAGGCCCATCGCGACTGAAGCGCAGACATATGGCAGGAATGTCACCGTCTGGAAGACCTTCTTGGCCCTGAGGCGTGGGCTGTTGAGACAGACTGCGATCATAAGAGCCAGGACGACGACTCCGATCACAGCTACGATCCAGTACCATACATTATTCAGGAACGCTTCCCTGAACATATAGTCCTGGAACATGACCTTGTACTGGTGGAAACCCACCCATCTGAAGTTTCTCAGTCCATTCCAGTTAGCGAAGCTGATGACGAATGTCCAGATAACAGGAATGAGCTGGAATACAAGGAAGAGGATGAAGAACGGCGCAATAAATAGATATGGTGCACGATACTTCCATATAGTTGCCAGCAGACCGCTTTTCCTTTCACCGGAAGCAGATACCGCTGTTTTTCTTCTGCCCATTTATTCCTCCTTTCTAATGGTGCAGCCTGCCCGGATGGGCAGACTGCTTTCAATTCAGACCTCAGCCTGCCCGATCATGAGCTTAAGCTGGCTGTCCATATTCGCAATTGCCTGATCCATCGTCTGCTCGCCTGCGACGTACTTCTCGATCTCGGCGCTAATGATGATATCAGCCTGTGCATCCTGCGGTGTTACGACCATATTCTTCGCAGCATTGTTAAGACCGTCGGACTCAGCCTTTCTGAAAGACTGTCCGCCATAGAACGGCTCAGGAGCCTGCCAGAACGGATCTGCAAGGACTTCCTTTGATACAGGGTTGGCATACGGGCCATTCTGCTCTACGAGCTTGTTGACTCTGGCCTGGATAGCCTCATTGTTGTTCTGCCAGTCATACCACATATCCTGAATCAGGGTCTCATACTCATTCGTTCCGGTATCAACAAGGCAGAAGTACTGCGATACAGGAGCTCCGCCTACGCCGATCTCCTCGAATACAGGAGCGTTCATGACCCTCCAGTCTCCAGCAGTCTCTGTCAGGTTCTTCCTGAGGAACTCATCCCAGAATGCTCCTATATAGAATGTTGCGATCTTTCCAGCATCCGTTGCCTCATAGATAGGTGGCTGCATCATCGAAGTCCTGTAAAGAAGGCCTTCTGAGTTGAGCTGGTCAAGGAAGCCGAGAGCAAGCTTTGTACCCTCATCAGAGCCAATCACGACATTGCCGTTCTCGTCCCAGATCCTTGCATTCGCCTGCGGCATGAGACCACGTCTTCCCCAGTATCTCCAGGTGTAGTTCGTAGTATCGATCCATGAGAGGAAAACCTCACCATTGGATCTCTCCTTAAGGAGCCTTCCAGCCTCGAGATATCCATCGAATGTGCTCATCATAGCAGGATCGACATCATATTTTTCGAAGATCTCCGCATTGTAGAAAAGAAGCTGAGGACGTACGGAATCCTGGAGACCATAGATCTTTCCATCGACAATCGCATCATCAATCGATCCGTCGAGATAGAGGTCGGCCTGCGGCTCATAGTAATCTGTCTGGTCCAGAAGAAGACCGGCCTTCGCAAGTTCAATAAGACCTACAGTATCGAGCATGATGACATCTGGAAGCGACTCCTGGTCCCCTGCCATCGAGTACATGATGACTCTCTGCTGCCCATCAGCCATTGTAGGAATAGTCTCGACATGGAGCGTCACATTAGCTGTAGCCTCGCCCTGTCTGTCGAGGAATTCCTGGTAGAAAGGTGCTCTGAACTGCGGCTGGCCTGTCGACCAGATGAGAAGCTGCCCTTCCGGATAGACACCATCTGCACCGGCGTTATCTGACGAACCGCCTGCGAATACAGGCATGAACGCAACAAGGCAGATCAATGCAAGCATCAAAATTCTCTTCATAAGCTAAACGAGTAGAGGACTCTCTCCTTTTCATTTTTTTCTCCCACCCGTGTCCTCTATCCACGGGATGGATATATCTTAACAGCTAATTCGGCTGGATTAAGAAACAAATGATCAAAAACAGATTAGATTACTAATCATATTACAGGTATAGTCTGCCA
>CALXLE010000139.1 GCA_944389115.1 uncultured Spirochaetaceae bacterium | reverse complement strand
TTCTTAAAGTACTATCCGCTGTTATAGTCGCTTTGTCGCTTTTTCCGCTTGCGTCAGAGCCAGCGATTGCCGCAGAGGGGGCATATGCCGCTACAGCTGCGGCTTTTGCATCATATGTCTCGGCAGGACGTCCTGCATTGCAGGGAGTAAGCTATTCAGATGGGCTGGGAGTATTTCCGTCGATGATCTCATTCTCCCGTTCCGATATCTCCACGTATCCGATGGCATTCCAGTTCTTCTCATCCGGTTCGAAGGCTGAGGCATTATTCAGGCTCCTGATGCCTGATCATATTCTGGAGAGGGTCTTCTCATCGCAGGTCAATGCTGAGGATCTTGTCATTGATGGTACCGTGCGCTTTACATGGCTCTCTGAGCAGGATCCTGAGTATTTTGATGATAAGAGCGATCTGACAGGAGCTAGCGTATCCCTTGCTATATCTCTGATTGTGACGGGAAATCTTGCAGGGGATGGTGTGATCCTTGAAGGTGATATTATTCTTACAGGCGGGGAAGGACGCACTGTTTCCATCGCCCCTGGAAGTACTATAATGATCGATGGTGTTGCGACAGAGGTTGATCCCCTTGTATTCACCATAGCGATGATCGGAGGAGAATATGGACAAATGCAGCGCATTTCTTGAGCGCCACATGCTCAATGCCGCGGAAATCGATGATGATAAAGTGCTGTCGTTCTTCATGAGCGAGATGGATAAAGGACTGGAGGGGAAGAACAGTTCTCTTCAGATGATTCCCACGTATATCGGGACTGATGCAGTGATTGAGGATGGAAAGAGCGTCATTGTCCTCGATGCAGGCGGAACCAATTTCCGTACATGCCTTGTGACATTTAATCAGGGAAAGCCTGAGATTACCGATTTCAGGAAGGTTCCGATGCCGGGCTCTGACAGGGAAGTGAGCGCTGCGGAGTTCTTCTCGATCCTTGCGGATAATACGGAGCGTCTCATCGATAAGAGCGACAGGATTGGTTTCTGCTTCTCCTATGCTGCCTCTATAACCGAGGACCATGATGGCATTCCTCTCATATTCTCAAAGGAGATCAAGGCTCCGGAGGTACTCGGGAAGAGACTTGGGAAGGAGCTTCTTGCTGAGCTTGGCAGGCGTGGCCACGATGTCTCACAGAAGAAGGTGTCTATCGTTAATGATACCGTTGCAACACTCCTTGCAGCTAAGGCTGCTTATCCTGAGAATGCATCGTCATATATAGGATTCATCCTTGGAACGGGTACGAATACCGCATATGCTGAGGAGAATGGGAATATCGCGAAGATAGGAGGAAAGGGCAGTGAACGCCAGATTGTGAATGTAGAGTCCGGCGGCTTTGCTTTCTCCCTTGGCGATATCGATAAGGAATTCATCGCATCGACGAAGGATCCTGGTTCATACTGGTTCGAGAAGATGATATCAGGGGCATATCTTGGACTCTTCTCCGCGGCTGTCATAGAGAAGGCTATCGAGGAAGGAGTCCTCTCCGCATCTTTTGCCGAGCGCTATCATGGCATCGAGAAGCTCAATACGACCAGAATGAGCCACTACCTTGAGATGTGCCATAATATGGATTATGACCTCGTGAAGTGCGTAGACGGAATAGAGGACGATGCTACTGCGCTTTATAGGATCCTCAAGGCGATAATCGAGAGAGCAGGAAAGCTTACAGCCATAAACCTTGCCGCTGCTGTGATACGCTCAGGCGGCGGTACAGAGCCTCGATATCCTGCAGTGATCAATGCCGATGGCACAACGTTCTATAAGACGGAGTTCCTGGAGTTCTATACAAGGCAGTATCTCGATCTGATCCTCGAGAAGAAGCACGGACGCTATTTCAGCATCGTCAGCTGCGATTCATCTCCGGTTCTCGGTGCTGCGATTGCAGGGCTTTCCGTCTGATGGCCATTCTCGCGATACATGACCTGTCCTGCTATTCGAAGTCCTCCCTTACTGTGGTGATTCCAGTATTGGAGGCTTTAGGCGTAGAGACAGCAGTCCTACCCGTATCAATACTATCCACGCAGACCGATGGCTTTGATGATATCGCGGCGGTGGATAATACTGAAGGAATGGAGCATATCCTGTCGGCATACAATCGTCTCGGCATTTCATTCGAAGGCGTCTATACAGGGTATCTCGGGGATAGTCGCCGCATCGATATCGCAATCAAGGCAATTGATTCATCATCGGGACCTGTTCTTGTAGATCCGGTGATGGGCGATGATGGGAAGCTCTATCCCTCTCTTTCCGATGATCTTCCTCAGCAGATGATACGTCTCGTCAAGCGAGCTGACATCATAACGCCGAATCTGACGGAGGCCATGATGCTCACTGGTCTTGATGATGGGATACGGAAGCTAGGACAGCGTGATATCCATGATTTGATCGATGTGCTTAGGTCATTTGGCCCGGAAAAGGGGGTCATCACATCGATTCCGCTTGTTTCCGGAGGGCTTGGCAATGCTGCATGGAATGGAAAGGAGATAAGGCTTTTCAGCTATGAGGATCTCGGGGCCTCATTCCCAGGAGCCGGGGATCTCTTCGCATCCGTTCTCTATGGGCTGACACTCCGTGGCGACAGCTTTTTCGGCTCTGCGCTCCATGCCGAGGACATTGCCTGCAGGGCGATAGAGGAAAGCCTGAAATCCGGCCGGGAGAGAAGGCTTGGCATTGAGCTCTATCCTGCTCTGAGGGAGATGTCCAGGAGGATGCTTTGAAGATCCTGGTCGTTGTATCCGATAGGGCCGAGCTTGCGGTTTTTGATGACAGATTCATAGGTGTGGTATCTGGCATTGGACCCGTGTTTGCTGCCGCCGCATCTGCTGCGGCAATTGCTGAATACCATCCTGATGTCGTCGTGTCTGCAGGCAGCGCCGGAAGCCTTGGCATGCTTGAGATAGGAGACTGTGTTTCTTTCGGCTCTGTAGTCTATGCCGATATGGATCTCAGCGCATACCACCTCCTTCCCGGGACATCGCTTGCCCCTGACAGGAGGACATTCTCCAGTATACGTCTTGCATCATCCTCCGATCATATCCTGGCTTCGTCCGCGGCTTTCGCTTCTGATAAATCCCGCTACCAGCCGTTTCATGCTTCTGCTGCTGATATGGAGGCATATGGGGTTGCATATTCTGCATACCTTGCATCCATTCCGTGCCTTGCAGTTAAGGCCATCACCGATATAGTGGGGGAAAAACCTGCGCTTGGGGATTACAGGAAAAAGCTGAAGGAAATCAGGGGAGCACTGCCTGAGAAGGTCCTGGAAGCTGTTTCCTCTCTCTGATTCTTACCGAGCTGTGTATCTCCTCCTCAAGCATGGTGCTTATGAATCCGCGTATCTTTCCTGCCTCTATTGAGTATGCATCCCTTGCGGCTTTCTGAAGCTGGCTGATGGATGGCTCTGCGGTTGCATCCAGCTTTATCCTTTCTGTCAGTACCGGTGCCCATATCCTCGTATACTTCACGCCAGGAATCGATTCAAGCATCCTGTCTGTGGTGCAGAGCTGTGCATCATCGGCAATCTTCGTGTATTCCTTTGCCCATGTGGCAATTCCACCCTGTGCACCTGAAAGCTGTGAGCTGTACTGCATTTTACATGTTGAAAGGCTCAGTATCCTGAATTCATCGGCATCGGGATAGAGCTTCCTTGCTTCCATATAGCCCCAGAGCGCGGGGTTGTTGGCTGCAAGACCGCCATCTGCGAGCGTATGCTCTGTTCCTGTATCCTTCTCCTTGATATGCGCAGAAGGGAAATACATTGGGGCTGCGGTTGTTGCCCTGAGCGCCTGTTTCATTAATAGGCCATGGCTCTCCCAGCTGCGGAGAAGATATACACCGCCCATATCGAGGGAGTAGCTTACAGCTGCTGTCGGGATGAATGTATCGGATAGTTCCTTGTCTCCTATCATCCTGTCCAGAAATCCCTCGATTGCCTCTGCGCTGTATTTATCCTGAAAGAGCGGATAGAGAATGCTCTTTACGGTATTCCTCTGCGGGAATATCTCACTGCGGTGGCTTATGTAAAGATCTTCCAGCGTCATCGGATCGGTACCACGGTCAAGGACACCCATTTCCGTATATACCGTGCGTCTTCTTATGATTCCCCGCGT
>CALXLE010000138.1 GCA_944389115.1 uncultured Spirochaetaceae bacterium | reverse complement strand
GGGTATGGAAGACAATAATCACCGAATTAATACTTTCTTATCATTCTGCAGTGATAATATGGGAATAATGTTCCTAACGGAATATTATATGGATGATTGGTGGATATAATAGCAGGGGCTGGAATAGGCCCCCGCATAATGATCAGATGAGATTGTATGTGATTGAGACTTCCGCCCTTGCGGTTACGTCTCCTGCCCGGTATGAGACACTGCTGTTCCCTGCCATGTCCATTGCCGCAGCGGCCTCGAGCCTGTAAAGAGGCGCATACGATGGAGAGGAATCCGATATCCTCTCGATGCTTCCAAGAGCTGTCCCTGCTGCTTCAGCATATGTCTCAGCCTTATTGCGTGCATCCTTTACAGCACCGATCCTTGCGGCTTTGAGCGCATCAGCCATCTTTGTCGATGATAGGGAAATCGATGAGAGTGTGATGCCATCAAGCTCCGAGAGCCTCCCGTATATCGGGCCGATACTGTCCATATTCCTTATAGTGATCTCAAGTGACTGCGATGCAGACTGCCCTGTATGGACTCTATTTCCATCTTTATAGATGTATTCAGGGGATACACCAATATATGATGTGGTTATATCATCATCGGCTAGCCCATACTCCGACTCCAGGATTGCTATTGCTTCGTTGATCATTGCAGACGTCCTGTCCATGGCTTCCTTTGTTGTCTGCTCTGTGAATGAAGCCGTAAGCGTGAATGATGCCATATCGGGGACTGCCGATACCTCGGCGCTCCCTGATACCGTTATCGTGCCTGCTGCAAAGCAGGATAGCGAGGCGGCCAATAATGCCGTTATCATGATTGCCTTTCTCATATCTCAGATTATATTCCACGTTTTATGGACGAGCATGGAGAAAGGAAGGAGATAATATGTGTTCTCTTTGCTTCACTTGTTCCATTTACAGTGCTATCTTTAAGCTACTATGGCTGATAATCAGATGGATGAGTATGAGGCTCAGGATAAGCGTATCCGCGAGCGGATGGACAGAATCGGACGCAAGATAATGATAATGTCCGGAAAGGGCGGTGTAGGCAAGACCACTGTGACTGTGAATCTTGCGAATGCTCTTGTCGATATGGGCTGCACAGTCGGTGTGCTTGATACGGACCTCCATGGACCGAATGTCGCTGTTATGTTCGGATGCAAAGATGCGGAGCTGATGTCGGAGGATGGACATACATTCATTCCTGTTGCTCCAAGGCCCGGGCTCAAGGTAATGTCGCTCGCATTTGCCCTTGAAGATCCCGATGCCCCTGTTATATGGCGAGGATCGCTAAAGAACAGTGCTATCAGGCAGTTCCTTTCTGATGTGGAATGGGGAGATCTGGACTATCTTCTGATAGACACACCACCAGGAACAGGTGATGAGCAGCTCACGGTCTGCCAGTCTATTCCTGAGCTTACAGGGTCGATAATCGTTACGACACCGCAGGAGGTGGCGGTGCTTGACGCACGACGTTCCGTCAACTTCTCCCGCAAGCTCGGTGTTGCGATCATCGGTGTAATCGAGAATATGTCTGGCCTTATCTGCCCGCACTGCAAGGAGGAGATACCAATCTTCGGAAAGGGCGGCGGGAAGAAGATGTGCCAGGAGATGCATGTGCCATTCCTTGGTGCCATCCCTATGGAGATCGGTCTTCCTGAAGCAGAGGATGAGGGCAAGGAGTGGGTTGCGGAGACAGGCCATCCATCTGCAGAGGCGCTCAAGGCTATTGCTAATGAGATCAACAACGGAACTGCGTGCTCCACATCCCGTGATACATCATTCCTCGGGACTCCGTCCTGCAAGCCTTCTGCATGTGCATCCTGCACATCTAACTGTCCGTCGAGGAAGAAGCAATGAGAGAGCTTGGGTGGAGGACAGATAGCGAGAAGAAGGTCTTCTCAACTCCCATCTTCGATATTTCCGAGATGGAGAGGACATCGCATGACGGCAGGCATGGTAAATTCGTTAGGCTTGACAGCCCTGACTGGGTTGTCGCTATTCCCTGGTTCAGGAGACAGGACGGTGTTCCATGCTTTGTCATGGAGGAGCAGTGGAGGCATGGTCCTGGACGTGTGACCAGGGAGTTCCCTGCCGGTCTTGTCGAGAAGGGCGAGAGCGGCGAGGATGCTGCAAAGAGGGAGCTTATGGAGGAGACCGGCATGTCCGGGAAGTTCACTCTTCTTGGAGCTGCATGCCCGAATCCGGCGTTCATGAACAATGTCCAGTCATTCTTCCTTGTCGAGGATATAAAGAAGGAAGGCGGCCAGAGCCTCGATCCGAATGAGGAAATAGTCGTAATAGAGGTCCCTGTCGAGGATGTCATCCGCGATATGGGTCAGGGCCTCTATGATAATGGAATAATGATGGAAGCAATCGGCTTCTTCATGCGCTATGCGGAGAAGCATCCTCAGTTGAGGACGCTCACCGTATAATCATTGAGGCTGTCGTTCTCATAGAGCAGCCTGTAGAGAGCCTGGACAAGGGGGAATTCGCCAGCGACGTTCTTCTCCCTTGTTATCTCTCCCATGAGCTTCACGGTCCTGAATCCCTCAACTACCGTCGATGATTTCGATTCAGGATCGAAGCCGAATCCCTTTCCTATAAGCATTCCGAGCGTTCTGTTCCTTGAGAGATCATTGAGGGCTGTCAGTCCAAGATCTCCGATGCCGCAGTATCGGAATATCGTGTCGGATTCGCAGCCGAATATCCTCAGGAAACCACGCATCTCATTCACAGCCTTTGTATATACCAGGAAATCGACATTCGGGCTGTTGAACTTGCCTGATACGAGGCCTATCGCTATCGCATACATGTTCTTCAGGATGCTCATGAGCTCCACGGCACGTACATCGCTGGAGTAATCCAGAGAGAACTGCGTATCGGTCAGCACCTCCTTTTTGAAGTACTCATAATCCGAACGCTGGCCACCGAATGTGAAAGAGGTAGGGAATCCGTTTATTGTTTCGATTGCGAATGAAGGTCCCTTCATGCTCGCTGTGCGGCTGAATGGTATGTTCTCCGTGATGAATGCGCCATCGTCACTCATCCCTTTGGCTAGGTTCACGATAAGAGGTTCCTTGTCGGTATTCTTGCGTATCTCTTCAGAGAACGGGACAATGGCCTTTGATGGTATCACAAGCATTATGACATCCGCTTCCTTGAATACGGAGAAAGAGGAGGTCGCTGTCAGGTATCGTGAGAGAAAGCGTGTAGGGAAGTACTTCCTATTCTGATGGTGCTCGTTTATATCCTTCTCGACATCCTTCTCAATCGTGTGGAGTGTCACTCTGTTCTTTGCATTCCACGATAGCCTTTCAGCGACTGCTGTTCCGAATGTTCCTGCTCCTGCGATGATTATATTATTCAATCCTCGATCCTCCTGATGATGTATAGTCTGGAAGAGAAATCCCCAAGCATCCTCATTCCCTCCCTGTATCCATTCCCGGATACCTGTTCGACAAGCGATACCCCTGCGTACTTCAGCGCATCACCCGGCACGGTATAGCATTCGCTCTCCTGAGGGTATGAAGAGGCTTCCTGATCCGTCAGCAGATGGCTTCGAGAGAATATCCTGTAGTCATACTCAGAAGATGCCTGGCTGACGAAGATCTTCTCCGCAGAGGTATTCGGTATGATTTTCTTCTGCAGATACAGCATGAGTATCGTGCTTCTGTCCTTGCTTGCCACCGACCAGATAATCCTGTTGCCGTTCTCCTCAAGCCTGAACGAACCGAACTGGAAAAGCATCCTGTAGCTTTTGTAGAACTCAACCTGCTGTCTGAATGCCGCCATCTCAATCCTTGAGAGTGTGGATGGATCGAGGGAATAGGAAAGTACGCCGAATGCTGCAACATTGAAACGTGTCTCTCTATCTGTGATGCGGTGTGTCATCGAATTCGGCGAAGGGGAGACCGATGACTCAATCACGGAGAGAGGATAGAGCGTCGCGGCATTGGCTATCATGGAAGCCCTTTCAATGGGGTCGGAATCGACGCTCAACCAGATCGATGCTGAGTAGCAGAGCATGCCAAGATCGAAACGCGCACCGCCTGAGGCACTTGTCTCTATATAGAGTCCCGGGAATCGCCTTCCGATTGAGCCTAGTATCTGATAGAGCCCCAGAATGTATTTGTGGCAGAATGTCCCATAGTCCTTTATATCCTGATGCGAGAAGAGATCTGAATAGTGGCGCGACATATCCCACCTGAGGTAATCGACACGGCAGCGGTCTATGACCGATGACACTGTATTCACTATCCAGTCCCTTACATCCTGCCTTGTCAGGTCGAGAAGCTCCTCGCTTCTGCCTTTCGCATTCTCTTCATCGGTCCTGCCTATTATCCAGTCAGGATGCTCTTTGTACAGAAGCGACTTACCGCTTATGCCTTCCGGCTCGAACCATAATCCGAACAGCAGCCCCATTCTGTGAACGCTCTCAGATACCTCGAAGAGACCTTCGGGGAATTTCATTGTGTTTGCATGCCAGTCTCCGACGCTTGTGCGGTCATTGCGCCTTGCTCCGAACCAGCCATCATCGACTATGATGCCCTCAAGCCCCATTTCCTTTGCGCCTTCAGCCATATCGAGGACCCGCTTCTCCGAGAGCGCATAGTACGCTCCCTCCCATGTATTGAGCATAAGAGGTCTCATCCTGCTGGACCATACGCTTCTGATGATTGCACTGTCAGCGAAAGCATGCATCTTCTCTGATGCGCTCCATAGGCCATCAGGGCTGCAGACCATCACCGCCTCCGGTGATGTGAAAGACTCTCCAGGATTCAATGGCCAGGAGAACATATCCGGATTTATTCCCCAGACTATATGAGTCAGGCCTTGCGGTGTCTGGGAGAAGACTGCTCTGTGCGGGCCGGAGTAGATGAGGTTGCAGATATATGCAGTGCCATTGCTGTCCTCGAGTATGAATCCAGGGTTGGCTTCCGCGGAGGATGCCATCCTCCTTGATTCCGATACTATGCTGCCTTCCTCTATCTTTCTTGTTGTCTTCCCGAACTCCCTTGCCCATGTCCCGGAGAATGTCGTTACCTTCATATCCCTGGTCCTGAAATCAAGCTGTGCTGATGCCAGGGAACGTATCAACAGGCTATTCTTGCCTTTTGCTGTTACGATGCTGCGCCTTGTTATGGCATCAAGGGAAGGGAAAACCGTATAGATCAGCCTCAGCTCAATCTGCCTCAGATCATCGTCGAATATGAGCTCAAGAGTCTCCGCCTCTCCTGCTTTATCCTTTGCCTGAGGCAATCCGCTGCCCATGGTAAGTATTCCGTCATGCTTCCTGTATCCGGAGAATCTGAAATCAGCGGTCCTCTCTCCTTTGTCTCCCCATGATAGAGCTATGAGAGGAACCCTGTAGTCTCCTTTTCCCTCCGATGAGAACTCAAGGAGTGAATCGTCTAGCGCGAGGGAGAAGTCATCCTCAGATATATAAGTCGCCATGCCTGGGGAAATGTACCTTTTCTCCCTGATTGCTGTCAGAGAAGCTCCTGCATCTCTGAGGCGCTTTCCATAGTACAGGTGCTCAGCATGTCCCGAAGGGAGTATGTGCACTATATAACTTGTATTGTCTGTAGCAACGTGGAATATGCTTCCATTCTCGATTCCTATCATGGCAGACCTCGGCTCTATATTATATAATATTCTATATCAAAGGAGAAATCTGTCACAGTGGATATAAGGCGGCTTGTACTCTGGGAAGGACGTTATGCGACATATATGTCGAATGATATATTCGCGGCAACTATCGAGGATCAGGGGGATGTGCTTCTCGAGCTGACATCAAGAGCATTGTCAGGGGCAAGGATAAATGCCCTAGCGCTCCCATATTTCCGCGCAACAGGGGAGAGCGTTGAATCAGATCCCAATGGTCCATGGTGGCAGAATCTCCAGAGCCTCTATCAGGCAGGAGGCGGTTATTTCTCATTCCAGACAGACAGAGGACTGAGTACAGATTCCTACTGGATTCTGAGACGGTATGGGACCGAGGATGAATTCGGCGGGGTCTGGCGTTATTCCGAGCTCAAGATGAGGGGGGATAACGGATACCGTCTTGGTAAAATTGATATGATCCTTCCAGGACAGCCTGTCCTCTATACGGCTGTGAGGATTGAAAACCGGGGCGATACCGAGCTCAGGGCATCATCTGCATGGCATTCGATGCTGGGTTATCCAGCTATCGAGACGGGAACGATGATCCAGACCAGTGCCAGATATTTCACTGCATATGGTATGACCCAGAGAGAATCGGGGGTTGGCAGATTCAGACCGGGGGTTGTCTTTGAGGATCTGAAGCATGCGCCTCTTGCGCGCGGCGGAAATGCTGATGCGGGGTACATCCCAGCGCCTACTGGGACATATGACTATATCATAGGGAAGATTCCGGAGCGCGATGATAAGGCCTGGATCGCTGTCAATAATCCAAGAAGCCAGCTCATATTCTTCATGCTTACTCCAAACCGCGCTGTATCCGATGATGATTTCCTCTTCCCGAATGCGGATCTTGCAGAGAATTTCCTGGGACGCATGGATGCCCCATGGGCACTGTATGATGGAGGTGTTCCTGAGGTTATGGCCCTTACATGCGGCTTCAATGCAGGACCTAAGGGAACGCGCAATATGATAATCCCTGCGGGTGAATCGAGGACGCTGTATCTTGCCAATGGTTTTGTCAGCTATGATAACCCCAGGATCGGGCTTGGGTATTCCGGAACGGAATTCACCGACGAGGGGGTTGTATTCAAGCGCACAAAGAGCTGGGCCTTCCTTGCTATCGACCACAGCTTCAGAGCAATCAGACGGCAGGTTGAGAAGGTCTTCGCTGGCGAAGGTGAGGATGCTGGTTGACGTTGTGTCCCAATGCTAATACCTTACGTCTGAAGAGGTATTCTATGGATAGATGGGTCTATCTGGACAATAATGGTACAACCAGGACCGCGGATGAGGTCCTGGAGTTCATGAGGGAAAATTCCGGACTGTATGGAAATGCTTCAAGCATGCATACGCTGGGGCGGAATGCTGCGGCGGGAATCGCCTGGGCGCGGGAAAAGGCTGCTATGCTCATAGGGGCGCTGCCTGAGGAAATCTATTTCACATCAGGAGCTACGGAGAGCAATAACACAGTGCTCAGCATATTCCGGGATAGAGCCGATGATGGTGATAAGCGATCACGGATAATAATCTCCTCGGTAGAGCATCCTGCATCGATTGAGAGTGCAAAGTATCTGAGAAAAAAGGGATACAAGGTCGATCTCTGTCCTGTCGACCATTCTGGACGTGTCATAGTCCAGGAGCTTGATAAGCTGATGGGAGATGATGTCGCGCTTGTCTCAATCATGACAGGAAATAATGAGACGGGAACGATACAGCCGGTGGCTGAGTGCGCGGAGATAGCGCATAGGTTTGGTGCATATATGCATACCGATGCAACCCAGGCAATAGGAAAGATTCCCGTGGATGTCAATGAACTCGGCGCGGATTATCTATCGCTTTCTGCACATAAGTTCTACGGTCCGAAGGGAATAGGTGTCCTTTACGCCAGGAAGGGTGTTCCGATGGCCCCTTACATCCATGGCGGGCACCAGGAACATGGTATGAGGGCTGGAACATACAACAATCAGGCAATCTATGGCCTTGGCAAGGCTGCAGAGCTTGCATCGGCAGGTGTCCAGGAGGAGCATGATAAGCTCTGGGCAATGCGTGAGGCTCTCAGGAAGGGCATAGAGGAGAGAATTCCCGATGTTGTCATCAATGGTTCCAATGATGAGGCCCTATGCCTTCCAGGAACGCTCAATGTGTCATTCCCTGGGGCGGAAGGGGAGTCCATACTTCTCTATCTGGATCTTGAGGGCATAGAGGTATCTACGGGATCCGCATGTGCGACAGGGTCGCTTGAGCCAAGCTATGTGCTTCTTGCGTCAGGACTTGATGTGGAGCTTGCCCATGGTTCTGTGAGGTTCTCGTTCGGAAGGTACAATACGATGGATGATGTCAGCTATGTGCTGGAAAAGCTCCCGCCCATCATTGAGAAGATAAGGGCGATGAGCACAAGGAGAGGATAATGCAGAGTTTCATGTCCCAGTGGGTATATACAGATACGGTTAAGGATCATTTTATGAATCCGAGGAATCTCTGGAAAGAGGATGAGGATTTCACCCCCGATGGGGTCGGGGAGGTCGGTTCTCTTGCATGCGGGGATCAGATGCGGGTCGGCATAAAGGTAGAGGATGGGAAGATCAAGGATCTCAGATGGCTGACCTATGGCTGCGCCTCTGCCATTGCTTCGACATCGATGATGAGCGAGATCGCTATAGGAATGACGCTTGATGAGGCCTATCACATCACTCCCCAGATGATTACTGAGAAGCTTGGTGGTCTTCCTGAGCATAAGTTCCACTGCTCGGTCCTCGGGGATAAGGCCCTCAGGGCTGCTATCGATGACTATCTTGAGAAGCACGGGATGGAGAATCCATACAAGGGAACGACAGCCAGGATCATCTGCGAATGCAAGGGAGTGACTGATCATATGATCGAGGATCTCGTGAAGAACGATAAGGTCAGGACATTCCAGGAGCTTCAGGATGCTACAGGATGCTGCACGGCATGCGGAAAGTGCAAGGACAGGATACTGGAAGAGCTCAATGAGTGCCTTCATATCTATGGCAAGCAATGATAAGCGTCTATCTCGACCTTGTTCGCGATGCATTGTATCCGAAAAAGAGGGGAATGCTGACAAAGAGGAATAAGTTCCTTGCCATCAGCGAGCTTTCGGAGATGAGCGCGGAGGATATAAGGAAGCTTAGATTCCGCCTCCGCCTTTCCTCAGGTATGTTTGCATCTGTCCTTGGTGTCTCCGAGAAGACTGTAGAAGCATGGGAAAGCGGAACGAACAAGCCTGCCGGCTCCTCGCTCCGCCTTATGAATATGCTTTCAGCCTACCCTGATATACTTGTGGAAACACGTACTGTATTTGAGACCGGGGAAGTCAGATAGCTCCGTATATGGAGCCCCCGATGAATTCCCTGAGCGTAGAGTCTGGCGGTACTGTATCCGATGGAAGAGGATAGACAATACTGAGGAATTCCAATAGCCTTCTTGCTACCGCGTAGGGCTCGCCATCCTCCTTCTTAACCGATTTCAGGAGAGGGATAGCGTATGTTGCTATCACGGGAAGCTCATACTCCAGAGCGCTGTTTATCATGACATCGGCATTGTTCTGGAAGGGGAATATGTTATTCTTCTCCCCACGTTCTACCTGAGGCCATCGCCTGAGGGTCTCGGAGGCTGTTATACCTCTTGTTCTTGCATCACGCACCATGCGTCTGAGTATGCGGTTGTCTGTCGTGCTGATTCTGGATCTTGTATCAAGGTTGACCTGTGTCAGCGCAGAGATATAGACGCGGAATACCATCTTTTCGGGGAAGTCCGCTATGAGGGCAGGATTCAGGCCATGGATGCCTTCTATGATAAGTATCGAATTCTCCTCCATCTTCAGTGTCTCATTGCTCAGAACGGTCTTCTTTTCCCTGAATGAGTGCATTGCGGGGTGTATTTCCCTGCCTGCGGCGAGATCAGTCAGCTGGCTTCTAAAGAGCGGGATATCAAGGGAATGGAGCACATCGAAGTCCTTCTCTCCATTCTCATCCAGAGGTATATCCTCCTCGGAGAGGTAGTAGTCATCGAGCGAAAGCCTGATTGGATCATATCCGAGCAGTCTGAGCTCATCGGTAAGCTTCATCGAGGATGTTGTCTTTCCAGATGAAGATGGCCCTGCGATGAATACGGCCTTTACAGTCCCTTTCTCCTTTATGGCACGGGCAATCGAAACTATTCTCTGCCTCTGCAGCGATTCTGATAGCCTTATTGTCTCCGTTATCGATCCATCAGCAATCTTCATATTGAGGTCGCCAAGCGATTCGATGCCAAGTATGCTGGAAATCCTTTTGTTCTCAGAGAAGACAGAGAAGAGAAGAGGATTATCCGTAAATGGCATAATCTGGAATGGACTGCGTGACTGCGGATATCTGAGCAGCAGCCCTCCCTTGTAGTCCATGAGTTCCCATAGCCCGATATAGCCTGCGGAGGGGAGCATCGGCTCATAGTACATCTCATAGCATGTTCCGAGCCTTGCGAATCTGTATTCGCTTCCATTCTCTGTCAGCAGGAGTTTCTTTGTTTCATCAAGATGTCTGTCCTCCGAATATCTGAGAGCCTCCTCCGCAGTCAGCATAACAAGGTCTATGGGAAGATTGTCCCTGACAGCATCCTCCATTGCCCTTCTGAGCTTATCTGTATCGGGCTTATGTCCATCGCGGTATCGGAAGAAGAAGCCGTCCCCGAGACTGTGTCCGATTATGAGCGTCCTGTCAGGAGCAATGAGCGCAGATGCATAGCATAGGAGGAAGCACAGGGATTTCCGATAGATACGCTTTCCTTCCGGAGATATAACCCTTATAGTCTTGATCTCCGCATTGCCTTCCAGCTTCTCCCTGAGCGATACGATGCTTCCATTGACATATGCAGCGGCTATCGGGTTATCCATATAGCTTATGCTGTATCTGTCGACAAGCTCCAGAAGCTCTGTTCCGATTCCAGTCGTCATCTCAGTGCCATCGATCCGTACTATTATCTTTTCCATGCATTAATGATAGCAGAGGATACAGGGGGATTGTATGAATTTCCTGTCAGGCTTCTGTGCCTTTCCACAAGCTCTTTCTCAATATATGTACGTTGGGGTATAATCACGCTATGCGCATACTCCATATTTCCCTTGACAAGGGAATGTATGAGGATCTTGATACAAGTGAATACTGCGGCAGCATCGCACTTGAGCTTGCTCTGAAGGTTTATGATAGATTCATCGATGATGATCCAATCGTCATCGCATCACCATCGCCTGACAGCGCTGCGTTCAGGGGATCGGCTGTCTTCTCGGTCGTGTTCAGCTCTCCTGTCACGTCGCGTATCTCAGCTGTCTTCTCCAATCTCTCTCCTGGATATTCCATGAGGCGACTTGGCATAGATGCCATTGCCATTACCGGAAGGGCCAGGAAATTATCATCTGTTGCTCTCTCAAAGGATGCTGTATCGATAGAATCGGCCGAGAGCTATGCTGGGATGAGCGCCGATAGCTTCGGCAGAGTCTCTGCAGGAAGCTCAACCGATTCCTATCTAGCGATAGGAAGGGCAGGTGAGAATGCAGTCATATATGCTTCTGTCATATCTGAAGGCAGGGAGATTCCATCCGATGGACTTGGATATGCTTTCGGTATAAAGAATCTGAAGGGAATCACTATGCCGGGATTCCACCAGCCCTCATCCGAGAAGAAGGAGTGGACAAAGCTGGAGCGGAAACTGGAGAAATCAAGGGCGCTGAGGGACTTGCGCATTGAGGGAAGCTGCAGAATCATCGATAGTGCGCTGCGCCTTGGCTGGCTCCCTGTGAATGGCTATCGCGACCGTTTTGATCCCAGAGCATATTTTCTTGATGGAAAGGCTCTGATGGATAGATATGGTATCGTACCTTCCGGCTGCAATGACTGTATAGTCTCATGCGTAAGACGCAATCAGGAGGGTAATATCCTTCCTGACTGGAGGGAGTGCGCATTCCTTGGTGCAGATCTTGGGTTCTTCTCTCCTGAAAGCGTCAGGAAGCTTCGGGACGCAGCTATCGAGGAAGGACTGGATACCGCATATACAGGAGCTGTGATGGCATCTCTTGCAGAGATGCAGGACCCCATGCTTCCCTCTTTAAGAGGGAAGGATATCGTGGAATACCTGAGGGTAATCCATATGATAGGCAGCGGAATGGATTATGGGAGGAAGCTCTCAAAGGGTATCCCAGGGGAGATAAGGAATGCTGATGGCCAGGTGATTCCTTCTGATCTCAGGGGCTCCTTCCCTGATGCTATCGCATCGATGTATTCATTCCCCATTATCCCGATTGTCTCGGATTATCTTCCGCATAAGCCGCTTTCTCCTGAAGCCAGCGCTATTATGGCTTTGTATGAGAGTGTCTATACGCTATACCTTGCATCTATGGGTTATTCTCCGTTTCCAGTCCTTGCATCATGGTTTGGAAGATTTCCCTCATGGATATTCCGTTACCCGGTCCTCCTGCGGATTATAGCATCTAGATTCAGGGCATATGGCATAAAGGGCAGCAATATGCTGGAGCGGGGTATGACGCTTCTTGGCAAGCTGTCATTGGAAGATCCACAGAAGCTTCCTGAGAGGTTTGTGATCGAGTTCAATGGCCGGACAGTCCCTGAAGCCCGTCTTATTTCCTATTTCTCGATTGAACGTTCCCTTCTTGATGAAAAAATCCGGAAGCGTAATCGGAGGAAGGGCAAGGTGCCTAAGGGTTCCAGGGATAGAAGGGATATCAACGATAAACCTGAATCATCAAGCAATGCTGCAGACGGCCCCTCCGATGATCTTGGACGCGATGGAGATCCAGGATTGCATATATAGATTCCATTTTCAATTTCCAGCATAGGGACATGGGTGTGCCCTGATATGAAGATGTCCCCGGGATTGAGCAGGAAGTCATCAAGCCATAGCCTGTCGCCATGCGTTACCGTGATTCTATGCCCATAGGCTTCCATCGTCATAGAGACAGGAGGGAATGGAATGTTCCCGTATTCATAGAACCTATCGCAGTTGCCTCTCACTGCTTTCAGTGAAGAGTAGAATGCTGCATTCTCTTCATCAGGACACTGATCCCCTGCAGAGATGATGCTTTCTGGTCTGAATTTTCTTATGGCATCCTGCAGAAGACTTACACCATCCCTGCTGCCATGTATGTCTGAAGTGATAAGGACCGGCATATTGTTAAAGATAATGCACCTAATAGCGATTGTTGCCAACATTCTGTCCTGCGGCTAGAATTGGTCTGAGAGGTGATCATGGAGGAAAGAAGTCTTACGCTCTCGGATGGGCATCCATTGTTCTTCAGGGTATGGAATACGGAAGGCGCAAAGGCAACGCTCCATATTCTTCATGGCATGGCAGAGCATAGTGCCAGATATGACCAGTTCGCGCGGTATATGAATTCCCTTGGTTTTATCGTGTATGCCCAGGATCATAGAGGGCATGGATGCACGAAGGCTGAGGATGAGAAGGGCTGGTTCGCTGAAAGCGATGGCTGGAAGCTTGTTTGCGAGGATTCATGGACTCTCGATAAGCTTATCTCGCAGGAGCATCCATATCTTCCTCATTTCCTGCTGGGGCATTCCATGGGATCATTTATGGCAAGGAGCGTGCTTGCAATGCACTCGAATGCCTTCGATGCTGCTATCATCATGGGATCGGGGGCTTCTCAGGGAATCGTCGGGAAGATTGGCCGGATGATAGCAATGCACAATGCCTCACGTTCCGGTGGCAGAATGCCTGATAATATGATGAACATCCTTGCATTTGGAAGCTATGCCAAGCATTTCCCAGGAGAAGGGGATTTCGGCTGGCTGACAAAGGATAAGAATGAAGTCAGGAAGTATGAAGATGATCCGCTCTGCGGCTTCACATGCTCGTCAGCGTTCTTCAGAGATCTTCTTGAAGGAATCGAGATGGCAAATGACCGCAGGCTTATACAGAATATAAGGAAGGATATCCCAATACTCATCATCTCCGGCGAGGATGATCCCGTAGGAGGCTATGGAAAGGGCATCCGGAAGATATATAAGCTCTATAAGAATGCGGGGATAGAGGATGTCCGCCTGAAACTCTTCCCTGGGGACAGGCATGAGCTTCTCAATGAGATTGATAAGGATGCAGTCATGGAAGAGATAGGCCGCTTTGCAGAGGATATTCTCCGGAGGATGGATGAAGAGTAATATCTTCCATAGATTCACCTCATGGTGGGCAGGATACATCAATGTCGCATTCACAGCCTTCCGCGGCATGGGACGCGATAATATCATGATGATAGCATCCGGAATGGTCTATTCGACGCTTATAGCGCTAATACCATGCATGACATTCCTTGTCGCTTTCCTTTCGGTATTCGGCGTGCTTCAGCCATTCATGGATCTGATTACAGAGCTTCTCGTCGATGTCTTCGGAGGCGAGACCGGCCATCAGCTTGCAGATTATATCTCGCTGTTCTCTTCAAATGCCATGTCGCTCGGAGTCGTAGGTCTTGTGTCATTCATAATCACAGGTATCCTGCTTGTGGATAAGATCTATATATCCATCAATCAGATATTCCATACACGCCCGACATCGGGTGCGATGAGACGGTTCTCGTCATTCCTTACTTTCCTCATTGTTGTTGCCTTCCTCATCGTTGCATCCTTCGCACTGCAGACAATGGTGCGGAACATGTTCTCCCGCATTGCGATCGGATATGGTCCCCGGGGAGGACTTGGCCGTCTTGGGTCGACATCGCTTGCGATCTGGCTGTTCCTTTTCCTGCTCTATAAGGCTGTCCCTTCTGCGAAGATAAGGACATCATCAGCATCGATTGGAGCTGCTACAGGGCTTATAGCGCTGCTTATTGCTACAAGCATCCTGCAGCAGATTACGGGTATGATGGTCTCGTATTCAGTTATCTACGGATCTCTCGCATCGGTGTTCATCGCGCTTCTCTATCTCTATGTCTGCTGGTTCATAATCTTCTTCTCGGCTGAGATGGTCTATGTCCATCAGTTCAAGCCTGATAGAACGCTCATCATCGGGCATACAAGGCCTCCTGTGATTCAGGTCGCAGAGGCCGTGAATATGCTCCTTCTCATATCGAAGAAGTACATGGAAGGTGATGGTGCCATGTCCTTAAGGGAGCTTATGAAAAGACTTGGAGTTCCATCTGCAACGCTTGTTTCCTACCTTTCTGACTTCGAGGATGCTAAGATGGTGATGGCAGTCAATGCCAGACGTTCTTCATTTGTCCCCGCAAGGCCTCTGGATCAGATTACGATAAAGGATGTGATCTCCGTTGTCTGCGGGACTGTAAGCAGCAGTGAGGTCGAGACGATTGGTGATGCCGTGGCAATGGATTTCCTTGATAAAGGAACCCGGGATACCAGTACGATAACAATAGAGAATCTTCTGGAGAGATTATGATACTTGACCGCAATGCAGAGGAAATGGATCTGGATGCATTCCAGACAATCGTGATGCCTGATTCAGCTGTGATCAGGCGGTATAAAGCTGGGGATATTGAGATAAGGATACATAGAAGGCCGATGCTTTCTTCGGAATCTGCTGTGATAGATGTCCCGCTTGCAGCGACTGCCCACATCGATGGGAGATACCTTTTTGAGGCGGGGTTTGAGCGCGATGACCTCAGAGCTATGGCACCTCTTATGGGTGCATCACTGAAGGAGCTTCAGGCTGATTATGGGGTGAAGGGCTTCTATGGCCCTGAGCATGTGAGCCTTTATGGCGGAGGCATCAAGGAGAGCCTTGGAGAGTACCGTGGCATGGAGGATGACCAGAGCAGGATTGAATTCCTGCTTTCAATAATCCTTGATACTTTCGATGAGATTGCCGAGCCTGAAGAGATTCAGAATCCCAGATAGAGCATATACAGGCCCAGCGCCAGTATGGCTATCCCGAGGATTGCATTCAGTACCGATGATACAGCATGCATCTTCCCTGATCTCCCCAGTTTTCTGATGAGAGCCGGGGAGAATCCCAGGATGAGTGCTAGCGATGAGGATCCGAGTGCGTACAGAAGCATCAGTAAGGCACCTTTTATAAGCGTTCCTTCTGCTGCGATTACAGATAGAAGCGCTATGATCACAGGCGTGGAGCAGGGAGATGAGAACACACCTCCGAGTATTCCTGCTATGAATGCGCCTGCATAACCCCTTTTCCTGTTGAGCGCTGACATGTATGTCGATGGGATTATATTGAATATACCCAGTATCTGGAGCGACATGAGAACCATGAGGATTCCAAGTATCAGATACCAGAGCTTTCCCGCATTCCCTATAAGATGACCCATCAGAGCGGCAGCAATGCCGAATGCCGTGAACGTAAATGCAAGACCTATTGAGTAGACAACCGACAACCTGAATGCCTTCGCCGGTGATTCCTCTCCGCCGACATAGGCAAGCACCAATGGAAGCTGGGAGAGTGAGCATGGGGTAACTGCCGTTATGATTCCGGCAGCAAGTGCGATGAGTGGTGCTGCGATGCCTCCGCCCGATACGGCATCAGCCATTGATCTCAGTATTGATTCAATCACTCAGAACTTCCTCGATAAGGCTCTCAAGCTCGGATCTTGTAAGATATCCTTCGTGGACTGTCATCACATGCTCGCCTGTATTCTTATCAGAGTAGAGTATGTAGGAAAGAGGAGAATCCTCTCCCGGCGTGAATGGCTCTCCATTTTTCTCGAATACAGCGATTGTCGGTGTTACACGGATTGGAAAGTACGCTGCCGCGCTCTCGTTCTCTCCGAGATCGATATATCTGATGGAGATATCATCATGGAGGCGATGGAGCTCCTCCAGATCGGGCATCATCCTCAGACAGGGCTGGCAGTAGTCCTCTCCTATGATGATTATCATCGGGACCTCCGATTCAGCAATCATCGATGGATTGAAATCCTGAATCTTGAGGTGCTCCCTTCCGCTCTGCAGAACGCCTGCATTCTCATCGATGGAACTCTGCATAGGAGCTATGCTGCCGCTGTTCTTTATGACATACACAGCGGCTATCAGCAGGATGACTACAATGATAGCCACGGCTTTGATAAGTCTTCTGTCCATGAAGAGAGTGTAGCATAGAAAACCGAGGCAGTCTTCTGCTCATAGACGGTGATTAGTGCTGCAAAGGCATGCTATTATATGAATCACGGATAAATAGGAGGAACTATCCAAGAATGGTGACGCTTACCGATGTTGCAGCTTGTGCAGATGTCGCTGTTTCTACCGTTTCGAAGTATTTCAATGGCGGATCTGTAAGGGAATCAAGCAGGAAGAAGATAGAGCAAGCGCTTACCAAGCTCGATTATCATCCCAATTTTGTCGCGCGGAGTCTGAAGACAAAGCGCACGAATGTGCTTGGCGTACTCCTTCCGAATCTTCAGAGCAGTTTCGATGTCAATCTTGTTACTGCCATTGAAAACGAGATATCCAACCGGGGCTATGGAATGATTCTCACGCTTTACGGCAATGATCCAGAGAAGGAAGCGAAGATGCTCCAGTTCCTTCGCAATCAGCAAGTCGATGGTATCATACTCGTGCCATCCGGAACGAACCATAAAGAGCTCTCTGATTTCATGGCACTGGGAAAAGGACTGGTTCTTGTTGACAGGACAATCGATGGTATGGATATCGGTGCCATCATCACAGATAATGAAGCTATTTCATATGAAGCCATTTCCTATGCGATAGCTCAGGGCCACAGGCATATCGCCATAATGACAAATCCTTCTGTCTATACAGGCCGCAAGAGGCTTGAAGGATATATGAAGGCAATATCCGATTCTGGTATAGGATTCAACAGTCAGTACGTGAAGGATGCAGGATGGAACATTGATTGCGGAAGACAGATGATGGAAGAGATTCTGGACAGGAATCCCGAGGTCACCCTTGTCTTTGCCTGCAGTGAGGAGCTTGCAATCGGTGCCTATCAGATAATCCGTGAGAGGGGATTGCGTATTCCTGATGATATCTCTGTTATCGCATTTGATCTCTATGGCGTCTCATTGATTACAAGCCCTGAGATATCTGCAATCCAGCAGCCTATTCAGGATATCGGGAAATCAGCTGTCGATACGCTGCTTTCTGAGAATCCCAGCCATGGCAATCAGGTTTTCCATTCATCGCTTGTCTCAAGGAATTCAATCAGAAGGCTCTGATTCTTTCTTTATCCACGAAAACGAAACGTTTCGTTTTTTTCTTGACGAATGGGAAAACCTATTCAGAATAATAGGTAAGGGCCACCTAAGGAGGTATAAATGAAGAAGATTACAATGCTGTTTCTGGTAGCAATGCTTTCGGTATCAATGGTATTCGCGCAGGGAAACAAGGAGTCTGCGGATAGTGGGGTTGTCGAGCTTAATTTCATCGAGACGCTTCCTTCTCCATCGCGTACAGCACTTATTCAGTCGATGATCGATGAGTTCGAGGCTCAGAATCCGGATATAAAGGTAAATCTTATATCGCCTCCATATGAGCAGGCAGAGAATAAGATGACGATGATGCTCAATGCAGGCGAGAAGCTCGATATCGTTGAATCAAGGGATGCTACTATAATGCAGCTTCTCAATAACAAGCATGTCATTTCGCTGGAGAAATATCTTGCGGACTGGGAGTACTCCGACGATTTCATGGATATTTCCTGGAGAGCCGCCCGCACTGTTGGCGATGAGGCATATATTCTCCCGATGATCTATTTTGCAAAGGGACTCTTCGTGAGGACGGATATCCTTGAGGAGAAGGGTATTGAGATTCCAACCACAATCGAGGAACTTTATGATGCATCTGTTGCCCTCACGGATGGAGAGACGCATTTCGGATATGCAATCAGGGGCAAGAACAAAGCCTGGAAGGTTTCTTCTGACCTGATTTCCCTGGCCAACGTTCCGAACATAAGCATGGATAATTTCTATCTCACTGAGGATGGACAGTTCTCATATGCAACCGAGGAAGGCAAGGCTGGTCTTCAGAGATATGTCGATCTCTATAAGAATGCTGTAGCACCGGATGGGATCAACTGGGGATTCAATGAGCAGCTTAATGCATTTGTAAGCGGTGTTTCTGCATTCCTCATCCAGGATCCTGATTCTATACCGGTTCTTGATCAGCAGCTTTCCAGAGACAAGTATACTGTAGTCCCGGTACCGGTCGGCGAGGATACTGGAGTAGTGTATCAGGACTTCGCATTCCAGGGTCTTTCGATCACATCAAGCTGTGAGCACCCTGATGCTGCCTGGAAGTTCATCTCATTCATGGTATCGCCAGAGAACAATGCCAGATTCTGCAGAGAGTATGGTGCTATTCCTGTTTTCAACAGCGTATTCACAGATGATGAGTATTTCTCATCCGATCTTTTCAAGGCATGGAATACGATGTTCAACAATCCTGATGTCTACAAGTTTGTGAACTATCCGATCACGAGCGAGAAGTTCGCGGCATGGGAGCCATATAACCAGCAGTATATGCAGCAGCTTCTGATGGGGAACATCACTATCGATGAGACAATTGCCAAGTGGCAGGAATACTGGGGATATTGATCCACTTATTGCTTTTTGTTCTTTCCGGGATACGCTGCGGCCTGCAGCGGTCCCGGATTCTGATTAAACGGAGGTCAAATGAAGGAGCGCAAAGGATTCGATATCTATCTTCTCTATCTAATTCCCGTTTTCCTGCTGATAACAGTGGTTGTCTATTATCCTGTACTTAAGGGGCTTGTGTTCGCATTCCAGGACTATAATCTCTTCAATACAACGAATATAACCTTCAATGGTTTTGATAATTTCAGGCATATCATAGAAGACATAGCCTTCCCGTTTGGGCAGATACTGTGCAATACATTCGTCTGGGTATTCGCAAGCCTTGTTCTGCAGTTCATCTTCGGCTTCATCCTTGCTATGCTTCTCAAGAAGCCATTTCCAGGACGTGGAATATATACAAGCTTCGTTTTCTATACCTGGGCAGTTTCCGGCTTCGCTATCGGATTGATCTGGGCTTGGATATTCAATGGCCAGTTCGGTCTTATGAATGATATTCTCATGAGACTTCATCTCATAGATAAGCCCATCGGATTCCTGTCGGATCCGAAATATGCTATGAAGAGTGTCATCATGGCAAATGTATGGTATGGGATACCATACTTCGGGATAATGCTTCTTGCCGCATTGCAGTCAGTTCCCGAAGAGCTTTATGAAGCTGCGAAGGTCGATGGAGCCAATGCTTTCACCCGTCTTTTCTCCGTCACTATTCCGTATATCAGGCCGACGATCATCAGCACAACGCTTCTAAGGATGATGTGGATAATGAATTTCCCTGAGATTATCTATGGAATGACAAGCGGGGGACCTGCTAATTCCACGAATATACTCTCATCCTACATGCTTAATAAGATCTACATAGAGTTCGACTATGGCCAGGGTGCAGCGATAGGCGTCATGATCATGACACTGCTTTTCACCTTTGCTGTCATATATATCGGGATAACTTCCCGTAAGGAGGACTAGATGAGTACACACAGCTGCAGAAAAGGCCTGCTGACTGCGGGACGCTTCATTGCTCTTGTCGCATTCCTTCTCTTCTCGATCGGTCCTCTGCTATGGATAATCACAACATCGCTGAAATCCACGGATGAGATCTATACGTTCCCTATAAAGTACATACCATCGCATCCGTCGTTTGAGAGCTACCGCAAGCTGTTCAGCTTTGCTGATTTCGGAATGTATATAACCAACAGCCTTCTGGTTACTGTCTCTGGTTCAATAGGTGCTGTATTCTTCTCGATGTTCGGTGGCTATGCGCTCTCCAGAAGGAAGAGCCGCAGATCGAATAAGGTTCTGCTTCTTGTACTGTATTTCACGCAGACAGTACCGACATTCATCCTCATGGTTCCGCTTTATACGATGGTGGTTAAGTTCCATGGTACAGATAATCTCACTGTGCTGAGCGTAATATACATGGTAACTGTCCTTGCGTTCTGTACTATCATGGCCAAGAGCTTCTTCGACAGGATTCCCGAGAGTCTTGAGGAAGCTGCGATCATCGATGGATGTACCACGACTCAGGCTCTTTTCCGTGTCGTGATGCCCCTTGTTCTTCCAGGTATTGTTGCTGTTTTCAGCTTCGCATTCACGAATATCTGGAATGAGCTCTTCATCGCGATAATGTTCATATCATCAAGCAGCAAGATGACCGTTCCGATTGCTCTGAATTCGTTCATATCAAAGGCTGGAATCAGCTGGGATATAATGAGTGCAGGGCTTGTAATGGCTCTCCTGCCTACGATGATCATCTTTGCGGTTGGTCAGAAGTATATTGTCGCAGGTCTGACGGATGGCGGGGTCAAAGGGTAGTATATGAAATCATTCTGCACAAGATTGAATCCAGGGAATATAAGGATTGAAGGCTGGCTCAGAAATGTCCTTGAATGCTATTCCGATGGTCTTCTTGGCCATCTTGAGGAAATATGGCCCGATGTAGGTCCTGATAATGCCTGGAAAGGTGGCAATGGTGATAGCTGGGAGCGTGGTCCATATTATGCTGATGGTCTTGTACCTATGGCGTTCCTTCTTGATTCTGCCGCTTTGAAGGAGAAAGCTGCGGTCTGGATTGAGAGTGCTTTATCCAGCCAGCGTCCTGACGGGGATTTCGGCCCTGCGCAGAATGATGACTGGTGGCCGCGCATGGTTATGCTTAAGGCAATCACACAGTATGCTGATGGCATAAGCGAGGAGGCATTCTATGCCAGGACCGAGGTATTCATCGACCGTTATCTTGAATATTTCCGGAAAAATATAGGGCAAAAGCCGTTTTCCATGTGGGCATATGTCAGGGGCGGCGAACTTGTATCCACAATACTCTGGATGTATGACAGGAAGCATGATGGAAGCTATCTTGATCTTGCACATATCGTGCTGAATGAGTCCTTGGACTGGTATTCATTCTTCAGTTCAATGCCATTTGAGCTTCCTGCAGGATCATATCTTCCATGGAATGCATTCCAGTCATATCTTGAGAGATTCAATGCACAGTATGGCGGCGATCCGATGAAGCATCGGCGTTATGAGGATCCATTCTTCAGGATCTTCCACCAGACCCATGGTGTGAATATAGCGATGGGATTGAAGTATCTTGCATACCAGTACGCTGTGACAGGGAAGGAATCATATAGGAAAACCCTCCATACAGGATATCGTGCTCTTCTTGATCATCATGGACAGATCACAGGTGTGTTCAGCTGTGACGAGCATCTCAACGGGACTTCCCCCGAGAAGGGGACGGAGCTCTGCACAGTTGTTGAGCTGATGTATTCGCTTGAGGAGATAATGCGCATCACAGAGGATTATTCATGGATGGACCTTCTTGAAAGGCTTGCATTCAATGCGCTGCCTGCTGCAATCGCAAAGGATGGCTGTTCGCATCAATACGATCAGATGGTGAATCAGATAAGCTGCACTATTGCGCATCGCGGATGGTATAACAATCTCGATGATTCGAATATCTTCGGTCTGGAGCCGAATTTCGGCTGCTGTACAGCCAATATGCATCAGGGAATGCCGAAATACGCATCATTCATCTGGCTTAAGGGGGATGAAGGGTATCGCTGTCTTAGTTATATCGCGGGTAAATATATCCTAGATGGAGAATCCGGCCTATCGGTGGCAATCGATTCCTGCTATCCATTCTCCGGAGAGGCAGAAATACATGTCCATGCGGATGAGCCCTGCAGGGCGAAGCTTATGTTCAGAATCCCATCGTGGGCCCGCAATCCCATATGTTCAGCAGGAGCTATTCCAGAGGATGGTTTCTTTTCCATTGATAGAGAATGGAAGGATGAGACATTCTCCATCTCATTCGGTATTTCCAGTCATGTGCTGAGAAGTCCTCACGGAATTTCATTGGAACGTGGTCCTATCATCCTTGCGCTCCCAATCAAGAAGGATGTGAAAGTTATAAAGGACAGAGGAAGGTTCTCTGATTACGAATACCGTCCTGTATCTGAGTGGAGATACTGCATCTCTGCAGAGGCATTGGAGAATGCGAGGATAACTGTATGCAATGATTCAGTCTCTGCGGAAGCCGATGCATACAGAGAGCTCAGCTGGACCGATGACGGAGCTTCATGCAGCGAAGTGCCATCATCACCCGTCAAAGGAAGCAAGGAGACAATACACCTGATTCCATATGGCATGACCGATCTACGCATCGCTGTCTTCCCTGAGATCGGAGACTGAAGTAGGTATTGGATTTCTTAGAGAAACGTGAGCAGCGGAGGTGAGAAGTTTACCAGAATCGATTCTGCCAAAATCGTTTCTGGTAAAGCTGGATTGCAGCAAGCAGAGTGAAAAGAACAAGGCCGCGTTGTCACGGCCCTGCTGATCATGATATTGAATCCAGAGAAGTATTAAGCAGTCTCTCCCTTCTTCCTGCTCTTTGCCTCGACCATCTTGTAGAAGATTTTGAGTTCATCTTTGTCCATGAGCATTGGAACGGGGTAGAGAGGATTTGCTTCCTTGTCAGCATAGGCTGAAAGCTCTTCGATATCCTCTTCCCTTACCTCAGGAAGTTCTGTAGGGATCTTCATGTCATTCTCCATCTTCCTGATGGCGATGATGAATGATTCTGCCATATCCTTATCGCTATCGCCTTTGATGCCAACAGCATCAGCAAGGATGGCAAGCTTCTTCCATGCGCTCTCTCCATAGTACTCAAGCACATATGGGAGAAGGACTGCGTTTGCAAGTCCATGCGGGGTGTTGTACTTTCCTCCGAGAGAATGCGCAACGGCATGGACATATCCTACATATGACTTTGTGAATGCGGCTCCTGCAAGATAGGCAGCACGGAGCATGCCTCTTCTTGCTTCCATATCCGAGCCATTCCTGTATGCTCTTGGAAGATATCTGAAGATAAGGCTTACAGCCTCAATGGCTTCTTCCCTTGTCTCCTTCGTCGTTGATCTTCCGATGAATGCCTCAATGGCATGTGTAAGGGCATCCAGGCCCGTTGATGCTGTTATTGAAGCGGGGAGACTCTTCGTGTTCTCTGGGTCAAGGACAGCATAGCGGGGAATAAGAGGGAAGCTGTTGATTGGATACTTATGCCTTGTTCTGCTATCGACGATAACGGAAGCAAGCGTTGTCTCGCTGCCTGTTCCCGCTGTTGTCGGAACAGCAATCAGGAGAGGAATTTTCTTAAGGACTTTAAGTATTCCTTCCATCTTTGAAAGCGGCTTCCTTGGATATGCAATCCTTGCACCCACAGCTTTTGCTGCATCGATGGATGAACCGCCTCCGAAGCCAATGATGGCCTCACAGCCTTCCTTTATATATAAAGCCCTTGCTTCTTCGACATTATCGGTTGTCGGATTAGCAACGGTCTTATCATATACAGCAACATTGATACCGCAGGCTGCGAGATTGTCCTCGAGCGGTTTTGTGATTCCAAGACCCCTTATTGAAGGATCTGTTACCAGAAGGACTGATTTGATGTTCTTCTTTTCAAAAAGGGAGGAAAGCTCACCCATAGATGAAAGAATCTCAGGCTTCCTGTAAGGGAGCAGTGGTATTGCGATCCTGAATGCAGTCTGGAATGTCCTGCAGTATATTCTCTTCAATGTATTCATGATAGTTGGCAATTTAACACTAAGTGTATAAACTGTCAATAAAAACAGAATGCAAAAACTTGTATTAAATAAGATTGCGATAAAGACAAATGGATAATTCGCTGTCGCGATTAAGACAGTGTTTCATTATCTTGATTTGAGCACTTAACAGAGATCCGTATCTCTGGCAATGCTATCTTTACTATCAACTAGGTTCACTTGTGCTATTTTGTCCATATATCACTCTTTTGAGAGTGAATTACGGCAGAAAAAGATTTTCAAACAAAACTCACAAAAAGACTTGACAAATGCCAACCGAGGGGGGGGTAAATTGTAGTCATCATTAATTTAGGAATAGGAGAGGAATACGATGAAAAAATCTATTTCTGCAATTCTCGTTGCAGCTCTGATGCTTTTTGCATTTACTGCATGTGAGCAGCAGATGCCTACCTACAAGGTACCTACAGGTCTCACAATCTCAACAACAAAGACTGATTACATCGTAGGAGAGGTTCTTGATTCATCAACTTTCAGCGGTACTGTGCGTTATAGCGATGGATCAAGTGACACTCTTACAGGATCCGAGCTTTCTTTTGCTAATCTTACTGCGATTGCTGAGGGTGAAAACACCATTACAGTAAACTATGGTGGAGTAACAGGTAAGGAAGCAACTGTAGTTAGTGCTACTGCAACTGTCTATGGTTACAAAATTACAGATGTTGTTCTTGGTAATCTTCCAACTACTGTGGCACAGGCAAAAGAAGGTGGAGATGCATCCCAGACTCTTTCCTCTGAAGGTGTCACCGTTACAGTAACATATAATGGAAAGACAAGGGATCTTGTTGCTGGAGAGTATTCTCTTACACTTTCTGCAGATACAACTACTGTTACAAAAGAAAATGAAGATGGTGTAAATATCAGTGCTAATCTTTCAGTACTTGGTGGAACAAGTTTGGCAGATAATGTAAAGATGACAACAGGTAAAATTGTCGTTACAGAATATGTTGGCGAAAAAGAATTTGATGTAGATGACATTGATTCTCTCGCAGTTGGATTTGTAGATGAAGAAGGTGAATTCACTACTACTGGCGTTGTCTACTATGGTGATGCTACAACTGTTTTTGCTGTACAGGCTACCGATGGCCAGGGACTTAAGAAGGTTCTTTCTGGATCAGGTAAAGAGGCATACACAATTGAGGTTTCAAGCGGTGATCTTAGCACGACATCAAGAACTAATGTTGTAGCAATTCTCTCTTCAGATAAGACTATTAAGTCACCTGCATTCTCTGTTACACCTGCAAATTATGTAGTTTCAATTGCTGTTTCCCAGAATGAGAACACAACAATTGACGAGCATACATCAACCGCTGATTCAGCTCTTGCTTCAAAAATAACAGTTACTGCAACAATGAAAGCAGCTCTTGATTCTGCAGGAACAATGACAAAGAAGCTTGCAGCAAATGAGTATACATTTGATGTTGCATATCTTGTAAAGAATGGGTCTCAGAACGTTATTTACACAGGATCTCAGGAAAATCCTGCAGTAAAAGTACAGCCTGCTGCATTTACTGTATCAACGTGGACTCCAGAAGCATAATCTAAATGATGTCTGTTTTTGAGTTCAAAAACAGACAGTATCTTTCTAGGAGGAAGACTATGGAAGAAAATAGAGAGTCCCTCCGGAAACATTGGATTCCAACAGAGAAGCGTAAGGAATGCCTTGAGCTCTTTGAGCAGGGATTTGGATACAAGAAATCAATACCTAAAGTGCTTTAATTGCAAGGAATTAAATAAAATACAATCCTCCGAAATCTATAGATTGTCTACGTTTTGTCTACAGAATTTTCAACCTGTAGACAAGACTTTATCCAAGATATCAAGGGCTTTGTCTTCCATGCTCTGAGTAGTGCGAACGTAAGTGTTGAGAGTGGTGCTGATATTCGAGTGTCCAAGCCTCTGCTGCACAACCTTGATGTTTACATCGTTATCCAAAAGGTGTGTAGCATTCGACACCCTCAGTGAGTGAAAATCAAAATCAATTCCGGTCTTTGCCTTAATCTGCTTTGAGCAGTACTCAGCTTTAGTAGTGTCAACCCATGTTCCATTTTCATCCATGCACACAAAGCGTATCCGCTCACCATCAAAGCGTTCTCTCTTCATATGACTGACAATGTACTTATCATCAATGATGTACTGATAGGTATAGTATTCTCTATACTCAGCTTCATTCTGCATCTGCCTATCACGTTCTCTCAGAAGTTCCTCTCTTAGAGACTGTCCAAAGCTGACAACCCTTTCAGATGTCTTGGTCTTTGGGTCACTGAGATAGAGATTGCTTTTCCTATCTGGAATCTTATTGGAATAGAGACACTGCCTTTTCACAGTGATTGTATTTGATTCAAAATCAACATAATCCCAAGTCAATCCTGTTACTTCTCCGATTCTCATTCCAAGAGTCCATCCAAGAAGGAGCATCAT
>CALXLE010000137.1 GCA_944389115.1 uncultured Spirochaetaceae bacterium | reverse complement strand
CGGAGCTGAATCTGAGCAGGATGGATGCGGCAGCCACTGCGATGAGGATTACTATAAGGGTGACTGCAATGGCTGTGTATCGTATATGACCCCTTCTTGCGGACATGCTGGTATTTTACAATCATGCCGGTCCATCATCAAGGCATTGCGCTTCCATGCTTTGACAGATGGGTAAAGGCGGGGGTAGAATCATCCCATGGTCCAGAAGACAGGCATAGGAGTATCGCCAGGGGCAGTCATAGCTGAGGCTGCTGTCCTGAGGCATAGCGGATTTGGAGTGGAGCACGTCACTGTGGATGATATCAACAGTGAGCTTGCCGTATTCTCCTCTGCCCTGAATTCCGCATTCTCATCCCTTGATGCAACACTTGTCTCATCCGAGGATGAGAAGGCCATGCTTATGACTCTCAGGGCCATGCTTTCCGATCCGGAATATACAGGACTGATAAAGGATAATATCAAGGAAAGGAATTACAATGCCGCGTGGGCGGTTGAAGCTGCCACGGAGAAGTACGCCTCGATGCTCGATAAGATGGGCGATGGGTATTTCAGTGAGCGTGCCAGCGATATCAGGGATGCAGGATACATACTGATAGAGGCAATAGCAGGCGAATCGATATCCGCATTCCATCTCACGAAGCCTTCGATTCTTGTCGCTGATTACCTTCTTCCTTCTGAGTTTCTTAGACTCGATAGGAAATTTCTCAGAGGCCTTTGCCTCGATGGCGGCGGCAAGACAAGCCATATTGCGATTCTCTCCCGTTCTGCTGATATCCCAGCAGTCTTCGCGCTAGGGGATTTCTCCATCTATGCGGAGAATGGCATGACGATAGCGATGGACGGTAAATACGGTACTGCCGTCCTCGATCCTCAGAAGAAGGTCCTTTCTGAATACAGAAAACGCTGCGATGCCGCGGCAAGGGCTGAGGCAGATCTCCAGAAAGGGGCTGATCTCCCTGCCGAGACGGTGGATGGCTTCAGAATCCGGCTTTTATGCAACATCGAAGGTGTGGAGGGAATCGATGGAGCAATCTCATCAGGAGCCGAAGGCATAGGGCTTTTCCGCACCGAGTTTCTTGCTCTCCAGAAGGCTTATCTTGATGATGGGGATAAGATGTACCATGTCTATCAGGAAGCAGTGGAGAGAATGAGCGAATACGGCCCTATCACATTCCGCACATACGATATAGGTGGCGACAAGGTCCTGGAAGGGATGGGAATAAATGAGGATAATCCGATTCTGGGATGGAGGGCTGTGAGGTTCTGCATGGAGAATAAGGAGCTCTTCCGCAGTCAGCTGGTATCAATACTCAGGGCTTCAGCGATATCCCCATCGGTGAGGATGATGTTTCCGATGATTTCCGGCTCCGAGGAGCTGCGTGAGGTCCTTGCATTCCTAGATGAGGTAAAAGCGGAGTGCAGGGAAAAGGGTATCCCGTTTGATGAGAATATGAAGATCGGAACAATGATAGAGGTTCCTTCCGCCGCCATCACTGCTGATATCCTGGCAGACTATGTGGATTTCATGTCGATCGGTACCAATGACCTTATCCAGTACACCATCGCTGTTGATAGAGGCAATGAGAAGATATCATACCTTTACAGACCGCTGCATCCTGCAGTCCTCAGACTGATCAAGCATGTTGTTGATTCAGCCAAGGCAAAGGGCATCCAGGTGTCAATGTGCGGTGAGATGGCAGGTGAGACGGAGTACCTTCCTATACTCGTCGGTATGGGCTTTGATGAGCTCTCGATGTCCGCCCATTCAATCCTTGAGGCAAGACGCAGGATAAGGCTTCTCGACAAGGGCAGTTGCACCCGCTTTGTAAATCATGTACTCTCACTTCCGGATGCGGTATCAGTAGAGGCCGCATTGAAGGAATTCACTGAGCAATATGGAAAAGCTTGATATCAGAAATAAAGCAGATATAGATAGTACGCTCCCTCTTATCTCCATCATCGGACGCCCGAATGTAGGTAAGTCCACGCTGTTCAACAGGCTTATCGGGAAGCGGAGGGCCATCACAGATCCGACTCCGGGAGTCACTCGCGATCCGATTCCTGAGAGATGGCTGCTGTCCAACAACCCTGTTACGCTTGTTGACTCCGGCGGTGTAAAGCTGGATAAGGAAGGGCTCGATTTCGAGGTGAGCGATAAGTCGCTTTCGCTTCTCGGAATCAGCGATGCAATCATATTCCTCATGGACTGCATGGATGTGACGAGAGAGGACCAGATGCTTATCGATACGCTACGTCCCTATGCAGATAAAGTCGTGCTGGTCGTGAACAAGGTTGATGATATATCCCGTGATGATCTGGTCTGGAACTTCTTCTCATATGGATACCAGCGCGTTGTGGGTATATCTGCAGCCCATGGACTTGGGATAGAGGAGCTGGAGGATACGCTTCTCGGCATGCTCGACCTCGAGCCGGTTGAGGAGATCCCCGAAGAGCCTGAGTCGGTAAAGCTTGCGATACTCGGAAAGCCGAATACAGGGAAGAGCACTTTAATGAATCTGCTCACAGGGCGTGAGATATCAATTGTCTCTCCGATTGCCGGAACGACGCGTGATGTCATGCGCGGAACATTCATCTATAAGGGTACTGAGTATACCGTTCTCGATACGGCCGGAATAAGGCGTAAGAGCAAGGTAGAAGAGGATGTCGAGTACTATTCTGTCAACAGAGCGATAAAGACCATAGATGATGCCGATGTCGTGCTTCTGATGATCGATATAACAGAAGGGCTTTCTGAGCAGGATAAGAAGATTGCGAACCTGATAGTCAGAAGAGGGAAGGGCGTTGTTCTTGTCCTGAACAAGATGGATCTTCTCAAGGGTATACCGAATGAGATCGAGGCGATAAAGGACCGCGTAAGATTCCTCTTCCCGATACTTTCATTCGCTCCGCTCCAGCCTATATCCGCTCTCAACGGTTCGGATATCGGCAAGCTGCTCGATACTGTATGGAGCGTTTGGAAGCAGCTGCAGAAGAGGGTCGATACATCTGCCCTGAATACTGCTCTTGCCGAGTGGACGAAGGACAATGAGCCGCCTCGCGGTGCCGCTGGCCATTTCAAGGTGCTTTATGGAACTCAGGTCTCGGCAGCACCTGTGCGCTTCCTGTTCTTCGTGAACCGCATTCATGGATTCCCTGAGACATATGTCTCCTATCTGAAGAATATGATCCGCCGTGATTTCGGCTTCAGCAATGTTCCTGTTGAGATCTCTCTCAGGGAGCGCCGCCGCAATCCAAGCCTGAATGAGAGGGGGCCATCGAAGACAGAGAGGGAGATCCGCAAGGTTATGAACTCCTCCAAAGGCAATGCCAAGGGCGGTACTTCAAGGAAGCCCGGAGGCAAAGCAAGAATGGGCAAGGAAAGGGAGCGGGCAGAGAAGATTGTCCGTAACCAGAAGCAGAAAAGGAAGAGCAATGGGAAAGGCTAAGGAATGGGGGATCAAGGCCATTGCCTTCGATATCGATGGCACATTGTACCCTAAGTGGCAGATGGACATCCGTCTTGCCGCAGCATCCGTCCTGCATCTTCCGTTCGCCATGCGCTATAACGCCATGCGCCGCAGGATACGCAGGGAGGATGGCTTAGCGGAGATGCCAGCTGGCAGTCTAGAAGAACTTCAGAGGAGGGAATGCCTGATGCTTTATGGCAGCGAGGATTCCCTCCATGCCTTTATAGATAAGGAACAGCATGTGTTCAGGAAGCCCTGGGAAAAGCTTTTCAGCTCAATAAAGCCATTTCCAGGTATGCATGAATTCATGGAGGAAGCCTCATCTGGATATGAGCTTGCGGTTCTGTCAGATTTTCCTATAGGAGTCAAGCTGAAGGCACTGGGGGTCGAGGAGTATTTCAGCTACATCGCCTCCGCAGAGGATTCCGGCCATCTCAAGCCTTCCCCAGTTCCTTTCCGCGTCATGCTCGACGCGCTCGGGTTTGAACCACATCAGGTTCTGTATGTCGGGGACAGTGAATCCAAGGATATTGCAGGGGCCCACAATGCAGGACTGAGGTCCGCGCTTATTTCTACTTCCCGCCGCAAGGTGTATAGTATAGCTGATACAGTATTCTCTTCCTGGGATGGATTCCGGAGGGAAATGCTTTGAAAGGAGTGCTCTGATGACTGAAATTCCTGTTCTGTCGATTATTCTGGCGGTAGCACTTTCGGTGCTTATCAATCTCATAATCATGCTCATCATGAAAAAGCGCAGCAAGAACAGCCGCACCGTGAAGATGGTCAATGACCAGATACAGGCGTTCAGAAATGAGGTCTCAGCGACGGTCGAGCGTGTCACAACGCTGGGGCGGGATACGCTGCAGAATGTCGAGGCAAAGACGGGCGAGGCATCTGATATGGTCCGGCAGGTTGCCGAAGGGCTTGAGACACTTTCCGAGCATAGCAGGGATCTTGCAGCACTTCAGAGCGTATGCGTCAGCTATAAGAATGCACTTGAGAAGCTTCGGGTCGCAACCGATCAGGCTGAGGCCAGAATACAGGCTGTGCAGGATGAGGTGAGGAAGGCGGAGTCTGTGGATGAGTTCGTCCGTGCGTTCCAGGCCGATTCAGACAGGCTTACCGATCAGATGCAGGATATGAAGGCGGAGTATGTGAGGCTCGTATCGTCTACAGAGGAAAGCCTCAAGGCCGCTTCTGAGAATCAGCGCAACGCGAATCAGGATATGCTTCAGGAGTTCTCTGTATCGCTCGAGAGATTCAGACAGCAGTTCTCCGATTTCGTTGCATCTGAGCGTTCTGATTTCGAGGCCTATCTTGCAGAGGAGGCCAGGAAGACAGAGGCTTCTGCTTCCGATATAGAGACAAGGCGCTCTGATATCCTCAAGTCGCTTGAGGAAGGCAAGGCAGGACTTGAGTCCATGCTTGCTTCTCTCGATTCCGATCTGGACAGGATGAGGAATGCTGCGGAAGAGCTCAGAAGCGACGCCGATGCTGCTTCCGAGACACTCAGGACGGGAGCTGAAGAAGCAAAGAATTCGCTTTCTGCCCATGCTGAGGACTGCAGAGCTGAGATAGGAAGGTCGTTTGAGGAGCTTAGGGGAGAGCTTGATGAGCTCTCGAAGTCCCAGGCTGATGATATCGAGAGAAGGAAGGCGCTTCTTTCCGATGATGCTGATGCTCTTGCTACCAGAATTTCAGGTGAAATAGATGGGAAGAAGACGGAGCTTTCGGCTTTTGCTGACAATGCGCTCTCTAATTTCACCGCTTCCGTAAAGAGCAAGGAAGAGGAGCTTGATGAGATACTGTCCTCCTTCCAGGCAAAGATCCAGGCAGATGGCGCAGGTCTTACGGCTATGCTCGATGGTATGAAGAATGATGCCGCAGAGGCTGAGAGCAACACCAGATTCGTTGTTGAGGAGGCGCTGTCCAGAATTGCTGAGGCCAGAGAAGGACTGGATGCTGACCGGAATGCGTTCGTCAGTTCTTCGCATGATGCTATATCGAAGAGCTTTGATGAGCTTCTTGCCTCTGTCGATGACAGCTTTGCCCGCATAAAGGGCGATGGGGATGCATTCATCAAGGATCTTGCTGACAGAGTCGGAGAGACCCGTGAGACAATCGCAATGCTTTCCGAAGGAGAGCAGTCGAGGATAAAGGCAGCTGTCGAGAGGCTACAGGAACTCGATGGGAAGATCCATATGTCCGAGGAGCAGCTCTCCGCGCTCTCGGAGCAGATAACATCAACCAGGGAGGAGCTCTTCTCCGTCCAGCAGGACCGCGGACGCCTTGATGCTGAGATTGAGGAACGGAACAAGGAACTCGACAGGCTCAAGAGCGACATGGAAGAACAGAAGGCTCTAAGGATAAACGAGGAAGCAGCCTTGGTGCGTCTCAAGCTGCAGATCTCCAACCTTAAGAAGGAGAATGAGGCAAAGAAGGCAGAGAAGAAAGCTGAGGAGCCTAAGAAGAAACCAGAAGATATGATTGATGAATTCCCCGATGATATCTTCACAGGAAGCGTTGAGGAGGTCGATCTCTCCGAGGACGATGAGTAGGGGATTATTGCTACTATAGGTCCTTCGTGGTAGTTTTGGAGGAATATGAAGAAGAATACGGCGCCTAGCGATGATTACGCCTATGTATATGTTGTGAAGAACCCATCGTATAACGATGTTTCCCTGTGTGCCTGGGATAGCGTGCTGTACGGTGGTACTCCTGTTATGTATGATACGCGCTTCGGCCTTGACCTTGGCCTTGTTGTGGGGCCAGCTCCTGTACCCGGCCAGACATACGTCCCCGGATACAGCGATGTAAAGGGAGCCTGCCTGCATTTCGGGGGAGAATCCGAAGAGGATGATGTGAGGTATCAGCAGGAGGATGGGCAGCATCAGTGCGATGGGTGTTTCCATTGCCAGATCTCAAGAGAGCCTGAGAAGATAAGGGTGGACGGTGATGTGTCATGGATCGATCATCTGGCAACACCGGCTGAGATGGCCCGCTATGCGGAGAACAGCGAAAAGGAAGAGTATGCGCTGAGAATATGCAGGGAGAAGATAAAGAAGCATAATCTCGGCATGAAGCTGGTCACTACCCATTTCCTTCTGGGAGAGCCTAAGGTCATATTCTTCTTCACAGCGGAGGAGCGTGTTGATTTCCGTGAGCTGGTGAAGGATCTTGTATCTGTTTTCAGAATGCGCATAGAGCTCAGGCAGATTGGTGTCCGCGATGAATCGAGGCTGATCGGAGGCCTCTCTGTATGCGGCAGGGATTACTGCTGCCATTCAATCACGCGTGAGATGGATCCTGTAACGATAAAGATGGCGAAGGAGCAGAATCTCTCCCTGAATTCGATGAAGATCTCCGGTCCATGCGGCAGGCTTCTCTGCTGTCTGGCGTATGAATATGACTACTATATGGAGGAGAAGGCCGCCTGTCCGCCTGAGGGAACAAGGATCAAGCTGGACAGGGAGCTCTGGCGCGTCAGCGAGATCAATATACTCTCAAGGAAGATTACGCTTTCAGCCAGCGAGGGACGTACTATATCCATTCCATTTGATGAGGTTGGCTTTAATAGCGATACGGGATACTGGGAAGTATCAGAGGAGTATCAGGAAGAGCTTTTCTCCACCTGAGTTCCGGTGGTAGAATCCTCTCATGGTTCTGGAAGATCTCTATAGGATGGTGGATCAGGATCTGATCCTCGTTTTCCCCACAGAAGAGAGCGCCCGTGCATTCTCTGTGAGCTACGTCCTTGAAAGGAAGAAGGGCCTCCTGGCCTCATCTGTCATAGCTTTCGATAGATTCGCAGAGCAGTTCTACCATGATGGTGGGACTGCAGAGGCTTCTGATGCCGATAAGCTGATATTCGCATCCTATGCATCTTCCCATCTGGGGGATAAGCTCAGGTATTTCGCATCCCCCGATCATCCAGAGCTCAGACCAAGACTATCCGGTACGATAGGGCGGATGCTTGGAAGCATAGCAGAGGCTGGAAAGGTCTCAGTCAGGAACTCCGATGCAGTGCATGATATCCTTCTGATAGACAGCTGCTACCGTTCATTCCTTGACGCATCATCGCTCAGTGACCGGATATTCTCAGATTTCGATATACATGACACGGGGCGATCCTATGCTCTTGTGATGCCATCAGCCTTTCCAAAGGAGTGGAAACTTGCCGAGGCGCTCTCCGGCGTTCCCGGTGTCATCATGGCCGATGATTTTCCTCCTGTAAGCGGAAGGCTCTCTCTTTACCATACGGAGAAGGAGGAGCTGAGATCTCTCTTCATAGCAATCAGAAAGCTGCTGGATGATGGCGTGCCCTTCTCGGATATCATAATCACAGCATCGGATCCGGAGCGGCTGGTTCCGTATCTTGAGGAGGAGTCCTTCCTTCATGATATTCCTCTGCGCTTTGTCTCTGGTTCGTCACCGCTTGATTCATCATCAGGGAAGTTCTTCTCGATGCTCAGGGATATCTATGATACGTCCTATTCCCTGAATGCGCTGAAGGCGCTGCTGCTCGATTCATCAATGCCTTTCGCATCCCCCGATACTCTCCGCCATTTCATATACAGGGCAGTCGAGGATGCGATAATATCCGCCCCAGATATCCGTAGCGACAGATATATGAAAATCCCGGAGGAGGCAGGAGGGAAGATATACTCCGGATTCAGGAAGCTTCTTGATAGCCTCATGGCTGAGAAGCGTCCGGGAAAGATCGTTCCGCTTGTGCATGCAATCTCATCATTGCTCTTTGTCCCGGAGGAGTTCTCTTCAAGGGAGGAGGACGCAGAAGTCTATTCCTTTGCCATGAATGAGCTCTCTCTGTTCCTTTCGAGGGTAGAGGCAGCAGAGAGTGCCGGCTTCAGGCTGAATGTGCCGCTATTTCCTCTTTTCATAGAGTATCTTGGAAATAGGCGCTATGTACCGAAGACGAAAAAGGATGGGATACGCGTATATCCATTTGGACAGGATGCGGCGATACCGGTAAAGCACCGCTTCATGATAGCCCTCAATGAGGAGGAGTGCGGCAGAACTGTCAGGGATGCCTCATTCCTTTCCGATTATGAGCTGTCGGAGAAGCGGGCGGAGAGGGAAATCACCGGAGATATCCTCAGAGCGTACCAGGTGATGAGCGGCACGCTCTCTCTCAGTGCCTCCTCGGAGACATACAGCGGTACAATGCTTCCTCTGATGATTCTCTGCCGTGATGATGCCGTACTTCCTGCGGATGACTCATGGAGAAGTGAGTGCAGAGTGTCTGCCTGCATGATTTATCCGCTCCAGCGCGAGGGATATATGAATGCTGTATATGCATCGCTTGATGAGAGGAACTATGCTGATGATGTTACATACAGCGGCAAGGGCCTCCGGCTTGGAAAACCCTTAAGACTGTCATTCTCATCGGCAGACAGCTATGAGCACTGCCCGTATATGCATGCACTCCAGTATCGGTTCTCATTGTCCGATCTCCGTCCCTATACACCTGAGACGATGGATCATCTTGAGATAGGCTCAAGACTGCATTCGGTGATGGAGAGGTTCTATAAAGAGGGCGGGAGACTTCCTGAAAGCCGTATACTGGCTCTGTTTGATGAGGAGATGGCGCTCTGGAAGGATGGAAAGAGGTTTGATGATGGAGAGATCCGTGAGATGAGAAAGTCCTCGACAAGACCTTCAGGGCTGCTTATCAGCTACCTTAGATCGATGTATCTGGATAATCTCATAGAAGCGGCTGTGAGGATGAATGGAATATCTTCCCCGATACCGGGCTTCGGGCTTGAGGAGAAGCTCCAGAGGGATTTCCCTGAGCTTGGATTCTCCATCTATGGGATTATTGACAGGATAGCTGTGGATGAGGATGGCAAGGGTATTCTCTTCGATTATAAGAAGGGCAGGCGGTTCAGCACCGCTGACAGGGAGAGAAAGGGACTCCAGTTCTATATCTACAGACTTCTGGCAGAGACTGGGGCTCCTGTCTATCCGGAGAGGGCCTTCTTCGTGACGCTCCGTGACTGTGCCTTCTCCGAGGTAAGCCTCGAGGAGGGCGATGGCGATATCCTCCACAGGCTTTCTGCAGATGCAGAGGGAATAAAGAACGGAAGATGGGAGGCTATATCCTCAGATGAGAATTGCCAGGGCTGTCTGTACAGGGGAATATGCAGAAGGAGGTTCAGCATAAGATGACATTCAGTGAACTGCTTGCCGAAAGGAACATAAGGCTATCCGATGAGCAGCTTGCGGCTGTCAATGCTGACAGAGCTGCAATCGTCTCTGCCGGAGCGGGGTCGGGCAAGACCACTGTGCTTTCCCTGCGCTTTGCAAGGCTTGTGATGGAACATAAGGCCCATGCGGATGAGATTCTTACGCTTACATTCACGAGGAAGGCCGCGGCGGAGATGTATGAGCGTATCTACTCCCTTCTGGCATATGCGGCAGAGAGAGATGAGTATATAGCATCGGAGCTCTCTACACGCTTTCCAAAGGCTCATATCTCTACGATGGATTCCTTCTGGGGCGAGATTGCGCGGACGGATTCCCTGAGATATGGAATCATGCGTGATTTCTCCATCATGGAGGATGATGAGGCTGATGATATCATAATGTCGGTCTTCGATGAGCTTTCCTCTGACAATTCCCTTGACGAGGCCTTTGCATGCCTATCAGCTTCATACTCAGAGGATGAGATACGCTCATTTCTTTCCTCCATTGCGTCAGAGCATTCCGATATACTCACCGATTTCACATCAGGAGGGAACATGGAGGGCTATAGAATCTACAGCTCTCTTGTCTCCGATAAGGCAATGAAGCCATTTCTTTCCGCGCTTGATGAGCTTGAACGCCTGAATGATGCCGACCCCGATTCAAAGCTCCATGATGCGATAGCTGGATTCATATCCGAATACAGGAAGAAGGGCGGCATTGTCCCTGATTTCCCCCTCACACAGCTGAGACGCAAGGCAGACAAGGAACTTTCCTCCTTCATAAAGAATACCTACCGTCCTCTCCGGGATAGAGTTGCAGCAGCGGAGGCTGTGCTCTCATCCAGAGACTATGCACTATCTGTTTCGGAACTTATAGAGAGGTTCATAAAGCGAGTGCAGGAGGTGAAGCGTCTCCATTCATCACTTGCGTTCCATGATGCAGAGGCTCTTGCACGGGCTATCCTCCTTTCCAATGATTCCGTCCGCAATTATTATGCTTCGCTTTTCAGGTACATAATGGTCGATGAGTTCCAGGACAACAACGGTGGGCAGAGGGATCTTCTGTACCTTCTCTCCGCGAAGCCGGGAAAGCATTATTCCTCAATCCCGTATCCTGAGGATATCGATCCCTCAAAGCTCTTCTTTGTCGGCGATGACAAACAGTCGATATACTATTTCAGGGGAGCCGATGTCTCTGTGTTCAGATCTCTCCGCTCGGATATAGAGAAGATGGGCGGTGAGTATCTTACGCTTTCGATGAACTACCGCTCAGAGCCAGCTCTCATCGAACACTTCAACAAGGTATTCGATCCTATCTTCTCATCCAGGGATGATGATATGGAAGGAGAGGATATCCTCGAATCGATGTCAGGCATCCCATATGCATCATTCGAGGCTGATTTCGCCCCTATAGACAGCAGGGAAGCTGTTCCAGGAATCACCCCCAGAATACGCATGGCAATTGTTCCAAAGGAACAGGAAGTGCCCGAGAATCCTGCAGGCCCAGATGACAGTGAAGCCTTTTGGGTAGCTTCTGAAATCCTCTCCATGGTCAGTGGCAGCGGATATGAGGTCCCAGATGGCAATGGAGGAATGAGAACCCCTCGCTTCTCCGATATAGCGCTTCTGCTGCAGACCACTAAGTCACAGCTTCCATTCGAGAGAGTATTCCGTCTTCGTGGCATACCGTATACGGTTGTTGAGAGCGCATCTGTAGCGATTGAGGGTCTTGCCTATGATCTTTTTGCGTTCCTTACGCTTCTTGTATACCCTGATGACAAGGCAATGTATCTTGCGCTTCTCCGTTCTCCATTTGCCAGGATATCTGATGAAGGGCTGATGTTCCTTGCAGACTGGACAGATGAGGAGAATGATGCCTTCATGGCATTCAGCTGTGAACCATCGTTCAGAAGCGAAAGGGACAGGATTGCATTCGGAAATCTCAGAAAGCTCTATGAAGAGGCCCGTGATATGGTAGGGCGCAGAAGAATCACCGAGATTCTTGATACTATCTATTACAGAAGCGGCTACCATTCATATCTTGTCTCCGATCCGGCACTTGCTGTCTATGAGGAGCATTTCTCATATATCTGGGCAGCCGCGGAGAGGGCTGACGAAAGAGGGAAGCAGCTTCCTGTCTTCCTTGATTCACTACGTCCTTTGATAGGAAGCCCAGATAAGCTTCCAGGGGCAGCGGTGCAGCACTTCTCCAGCGATGCAGTCCAGATAATGAGCATACATAAGTCAAAAGGGCTTCAGTTCCCTATAGTAATCGTCTCTGATGCTGCTAGGGGAGGCAGCGGTCAGACGGAGCGCAATACTCTTTCATCGTTCAGCGGCAGCCATCCATTCATGATGATTGATCCACGGGACCAAGGTGCATCCCATCCCTATACGATGTTTCTGAATATGGCAAGGGCAAGACGGGAAAGGGCAGAGAAGAAGAGAGTTCTTTATGTTGCTCTGACGCGAGCCTCCTGCCATCTTATTGTGACCGCCAGCGAGAAGAGGGGGATGTCTTCTTCGCTATATGGTATGTATTCAGCGGCATCGGGGCTGGAGGAGGAGACGATACCCATCATCGAGGCATCTGAGCTTTTCGCATCAAGGCATAGCAATGACAGTTCCTCCTGGTATGATGCTTCTGTATATCAGAAGGGAGAAGCCGGCCCAAGGAGGATAGCGGCATCAGGTTCTTCCGATGAGCTCTCTCCTGACGGAACAGGGACACCGCTTCCTGCATTCGATTCCGATGATGTTATCAAGGAATATAGTCTCTATACGCAATTCGGGACGATGGTGCATGAGGCGATGGAAGCCATTGCAATGGATAGAGATCCTGTATTTCCCGCGCTTCCTGGCATTCCTTCTGGAATAGAGGAGTCCCTGAGGAAGGAGGCTCTCTCCATAGCCAGCCGCTTCGGGACTTCAGATCTGTTCTTGAAAGCAATCCAGGGCAGGAAGGCTGAGAGCGAGCTCCGTTTCTACTATCCTGATGGGGAATCTGTCGTTGAAGGTTCTGCGGACCTTGTAATTTTCCATCCATCCTTCATGCTTGTCATCGATTTCAAGACGGACAGGATGATGCTTCCAGATGTGCATAAGGACCAGGTGATGAAATACATAGAGGCCATTGGAGGCCTCTATGGTATGGAGTGCTATGGGATGCTTCTTTATGCAAGATCCATGGAGCCCGGTCCTGTATGGGACAGGGAAGGGAATATCAGAGAGCTTTCAGAGCTTCTGTCATCCTCGTAAGACCTCCAAGAACCCGGTCTATCGAAGTTCCATAGTTGAAGCGGACAAAGCGTCCCCACTGGTCACCGAACCATGTTCCATCGTTGACGGCTACTGAAGCATTCACGCCGAAGAACCTGGAGAGGATGCCGCCGCCTTTTCCACCTGTGTACTTCTCAGGATGGGCTTCGACCTCTGCCTTCACTTTGTCATATACATCGATGCAGTCGAGGAATGCGACGAACGATGCCTCTGCATTGACCATCTTCATTCCAGAGTTCGATGCTTTGAGGAATTCATCGATTTTCCTTACATTATCGCCAAGGTATGCGCAGAGCTCATTATTGTACTCAAGCCCATGCTCATAGGCGCTGGATGCAAGCTCTCCGATCACTATGCTTGGCTCATCGAGCCTCATCGCATGCTCTCTCTTCCTGAACGTATCCCGCATTTCCTCTGATGAGAATACGACGAATGCGGAGTGCTCACCTGCGATATTGAAGGTCTTTGAAGGGGCAAAGAGCGTTATGCAGTCTGCACCTATTGTCTCATTGACCTTATTCATAGGAATATGCTTCTTCCCCGGGTGTACTAGATCTGAGTGTATTTCATCGCTTATGACGAGAATTCCGAGCTCCTTTGCAGTCTCAAGCACGAAGCGGAGTTCCTCTTCGGAGAAGACAATGCCCGATGGATTATGAGGAGAGCAGAAAAGGATGCATTTCGATTTCTCCGCGTCCTTCCTGAAGCGTTCCCTATCAAGATAGAATGATGCCGTCGCATGATCATATCCGAGTTCATGGTCTACCATCACACGGCCCTGGTTCTCCGTAATCTCCCTGAAAGGTCTGTAAGCCGGGGTAGGAACAAGGATTGTATCGCCCTTCTGCGTGAAGAGATCCATGCAGGATGCTATTCCATGCAGCAGCCCCATCGCGAATGATATATCCTCTGCAGGGACATCCCATCCGTGCTTCTTCCTCTGCCATTCGGAGGCTTTCGCTGTGAGAAGAGGGAAGGATGGATAGCCATAGATTCCGGTCTCCGCTACCTTCCTCCCTGTCTCTGCGATATGTGGATCGGTGGGGAAGTCCATATCCGCAACCCAGAATGGCTCTGCATCCGGGTTCGATGATATATTCTCGATAGCAGTGCTATCCCATTTGATGCTGTTCGTATGCCTTCTGTCTGCAGCCTTTGAGAAATCCATTGATTACCTCCTTATGAGTCTTGAGGTCTCTACAAGACCCTTGTATTGTCCTATTGCTCCAGGATAGGAGATAGCTCCTTCCGGGCATCTATGATAGCACGCGAAGCAGGATATGCAGCTGTTTTCAAACACAATGCCGCCTCCTTCCTCTCTGATATTCCCCTGCGGGCATATCCTGAGACAGGTATTGCAATGCGTGCACTTCGAGCTATCGATACGGAGCTTACCGTTCTGGCGCGGGGTAGAGGCCATCCTTGAAAAACGCCTTACGGTGCGGAACAGCAGTCCCTTGCCTGGAAGCTCTATCTTCTCGCTTTCTATCTCACTGGCGATGATTCTGAGCTTTTCCTCTGCTTTTGCTGCGATTTCACGGGCCTTATCATTGCTCACAGCCTTCTTCTGAAGCGGAAGGTATGCATCAGGCATCCTTACCGCAGCTCCATATGACATGGCAAGTCCATGGTCCTGGAGCTCCTTGTCCAGATCGCTGAGTGCATTCATCGGAAGCCCACCGTTTGTTGCGACCGCGAAGATATATCCAAGAGCGGAATTATCCCTCTCTGCAAGGACATCGCTTACAAGATGCTGTATTGCGGATGGTATGCCGCCGCAATATACAGGGAATATGATCCCGAGCCTGTCCATATCATCAGGGAAGACTGACTTGCCGCTGATGAGATCCTCTGCGAAGAATAGATAGTCATGGCCTATCCTGTCTGCAGCGAATAGACTGTTGCCAGTTCCTGTTGCGACTGCCAGGACCGTACTCATACGAACTCCTTCGGATCCATGCTCTCGATTATCCTTACGATTTCCCTTGTATCCTCATCGCTGATATTCAGACTCAGGACGATTCTTCCCATATCGCCTTCCTTGAGGAACAGGACGCCTTTTCTCCTGAAAGCTGCAACGATGCTGTCCATATCGCGGTCTGAACGGAAGAATATCATGTTTGTCGCTGATATCTCGATATCTGCCCAGCCGGTCCTTGCCAGTGCCTCTGATATCGCGGCACGGTGCTCATGGTCATCCCTCAGCCTTGCCACATTGTTCTCAAGGGCGTATATGCCTGCCGCAGCAAGTATTCCAATCTGCCTCATGCCACCTCCGAGGAGCTTACGGAGCCTCTTTGCCTTTTCGATGAAGTCCTTATCCCCGGATAGAACCGAGAATGCAGGGCATCCCAGACCTTTCGAGAGGCAGAATGTGATATCTGAAGCTGTATCAGCATACTCCCTGACGCTTATGCCAGTCTCCACAGATGCGTTGAATATCCTGGCTCCATCCATATGGACCCAGAGATTATTGCTGTCAGCAAGCTTCCTGATGCTTCTGAGATCATCAATAGGGTAGACAATGCCGGATGTGGTGTTCTCCGTCTCTATGATGGCGCTTTCGGACATATCATAGGCATAGCCATGGATATGCTTTGCTATCTCATCAGCTTTCATGATTCCGTGGTCTGACGGGATGATTACTGGCAGAGTCCCTCCAAGCGATGAAACGGCTCCAATCTCATGATTGACTATATGTGAATAGCCTGATGTGAGGACCTCCATGCCTTTCCCGCCTTTTATCATCAGCGGGATCAGATTCCCCATGCATCCTGATGAGACAACCAGTGAGCGTTCCTTGCCGGTTATCTCCTCTGCCATTCTCTGGAGTCTTTCGACAGTCGGGTCTTCTCCGTATACATCATCCCCGACTTCAGCGCTGTACATAGCCTTCCGCATTGCTTCGGTTGGCTTTGTGAAAGTATCAGATCTAAGGTCGTACATCTCTATTTCCTTATTGAATCGAATAGCCTGAAGAATGACGGGAAAGTAACTGCCGCCGCCTCTTCATTATCGATTATTATATCATCGGCAGC
>CALXLE010000136.1 GCA_944389115.1 uncultured Spirochaetaceae bacterium | reverse complement strand
CCTGCTCTTCAACAAGTTCAGGGATTTCTACATTCTTCCTCAGCACCTTCTCGGCGATGTTCCTCTTGCTGAGATCAGGAATGCCGATTACTGGGCATCCCCGATCGGTTCTGGCGCATGTCTCTTCAAGAGCCAGATCAGTGGCGAGAGAATCGAGTTCGTACCGAATCCATATTACTACCAGATGAACGGCAACTGGGATAAGTTCGTCCTCCGCGTTGTTCCTACAGGCAACCTCCTCGCAGGTCTTATGAATGGCGAGATCGATGCCCTTGCTGGAAACGTCGGATCGCTCCAGCTCTCTGACTGGGATATGGCACAGCAGCAGTCCAACCTCGTATGCATGTCCGCTCCATCCGTCGGATACCAGTACATGGCAATCAATACTTCCCAGCCATACCTCACACCAGCTGTAAGAAGAGCCATCAACATGTCTATCAACAGACAGCTCATCATCGATGGTCTTCTCCAGGGTGAGGGTGTTGCAGCATATGGTCCTGTCGCTCCGAATAACATCTACTACAATCCTGAGATCGAGGAGCCATTCAATCCAGATGGAGCAAGGGCAATCCTCGCTGAGGAAGGATGGGATTCCAACCGCACTCTCGTAATGAGCGTTCCTACAGGAAATGCAACACGTGAGCAGGCTGCTATCATCATCCAGCAGAACCTTGCTGATGTCGGCATCAAGACACAGATCCAGACTGCCGATTTCGCAACTCACCTCAACAAGGTCAGAGCAGGAGATTATGACTTCGGTTTCGTAGGCTCCAGCGGTTCTCCTGATCCTTCAGAGTGTGTCATCAACTTCAACCCGGATCATATGAACAACTTCTCGCAGCTTTCGGATTACACAATCTTCGAGACTGGCGACAAGGGTGGACATGTATTCACCTTCGAGGAGAGGAAGGAAGCATATGATGAGTACCAGAGGCTTCTTAGAGAGTATGTGCCATTCGCATTCATGTACTTCGAGAACATTCTCTATGCTCATACATCACGCGTTGAAGGTATAACGGATGTCCAGGACTACACCCAGCACAACAGGGACGTCTGGAACTGGACTATCGTCGAGTAATGATATTTCTGGCTCTCCTCCTATCTGGAGGAGGGTCATCAGAGGTTTGAAATGAGTCATCTCCTGGAAATCAGCAATCTATCGGTCAGCTTCCTCGTAAGGAAGAAATGGCTTCAGGCAGTTACCGGCGTAAGCTTCTACGTCGATCAGGGCGAAACACTTGGAATCGTTGGCGAATCAGGCTGCGGTAAGAGCGTCACATCGATGTCTATGCTCCATCTGCTGCCTAAGACGACATCCCGTGTCGATTCAGGGACTGTTATCTTCGATGGAACCGATATCTCCGGGTACAGCGACAAGGAGATGAGCCGCATCCGCGGACGCCGCATCTCCATGATATTCCAGGACTCGATGACGTCTCTCAATCCTGTGATGACCAACGGTGCGCAGCTTGTCGAAGCGATAAAGTGCCACGACAGGAATATAAGCAAGAAGGAGGCTGAGGAGAAGGCCATATCCTATCTTGCTAAGGTCGGTATCCCTTCACCTGAGAAGCGCTTCAGGGAGTATCCCCATCAGCTTTCAGGCGGAATGAGGCAGCGCGTGATGATCGCCATGGCTCTTATCCAGTCACCATCGATACTGATCGCTGATGAGCCTACAACAGCGCTTGATGTCACAATCCAGGCCCAGATCCTGGAACTCATGCAGGAGCTCAAGGCGACATCGAATGTCTCGATAATGCTCATTACCCATGATATGGGAGTTGTCGCGGAGATGGCAGACAGGGTCATGGTCATGTATGCCGGCAATGTGATGGAGGTCGCTTCCACTAAGGAGATCTTCGCCAATCCGATGCATCCATACTCCCAGGGGCTGCTTGCATCCATTCCGCGTCCTGACAAGACAGTCGGCAAGCTCTCATCTATCGAGGGTACCGTTCCAACGCTTCAGAACATGCCTGTAGGCTGCAGGTTCTCGACGCGCTGCTCGAAGTGCACCTCAAAGTGCGTTGAATCCTGTCCTCCGCTTTTCAGGAAGGATGGACATGATGTCAGATGCTGGCTCTATGCTGACGGGGAGGCTGTAGATGGAACATCTTGCTGAAGTAAGGAATCTTAAGAAGTACTATCCTGCGAAGAAGAAGCTTTTCAAGGAAAGACAGTACGTCAAGGCTGTCGATGATGTCTCCTTCTATATCGATAAAGGCGAGACATTCGGCGTAGTAGGTGAGTCCGGATGCGGTAAATCGACGCTCTGCAAGACGATGATCAGGCTTACTGAGCCTACTGGCGGAAGTGTTTTCTTCAATGGCAGGGATATAGCATCGCTATCACCCGAGGAGATGCGCCTCATGAGGCAGCATATCCAGATCATCTTCCAGGATCCATATGCATCACTTAATCCTAGAATGACTGTCCGGGAGCTCATCAAGGCTCCGCTTGATATCTTCTCCGATGCTTCGGAGGAGGAGAAGATGGAGGAGGTTTTCTCCGCAATGGAGCTCGTAGGCCTTAACAGGGAGTTCATGAACAAGTACCCCCATGAGTTCTCCGGCGGACAGAGGCAGAGGATAATGATTGCAAGAGCTCTCATCCTGCGCCCAGAGTTCGTATGCTGCGATGAGCCTGTCTCAGCCCTTGATGTATCTGTCAGAGCACAGGTGCTGAACCTGATGAAGGATCTTCAGGAGAAGCTCTCGCTGACATATCTATTCATATCGCACGATCTGAGTGTTGTAAGGTATCTATGCGACAGGATAGCTGTCATGTATCTCGGGCGTATTGTCGAGATTGCTGAGAAGGATGAGCTTTATGACAATACTTACCATCCATATACACGGTGCCTCATCTCATCGATACCTATTCCTGATCCACAGGTGAAGCGGCATGCGATGATCCTTGAGGGAGATGTCCCGAGTCCATACAACCCGCCTGCAGGCTGCCATTTCCATACGAGATGCCCATATGCGACAAAGGAATGCAGTGAGCGCTATCCAGAGCTCAGGGAAGTGGCTCCCGGCCATTCAGTCGCCTGCCATTTTGCAGAGAAAATCAGGGAGGGAAGAGCATGAAAGAGCTGGAAATGTGGTGGAAAGACCACTTTGATGAGTTTCTTGATGATTTCAGGAGGATAATATCTATCCCCAGCGTAAGCGTTGAGGATAAGGGAAATGCAGAGTGTCCGTATGGCGAGCCCTGCGTGGAGGTCCTCCATGCTGTCGGCGATATAGTCAGGCGGTTCGGATTCGAGTACAGAATCGATTCAAACCAGTATGGACTGCTGATCTGGCCAGGACGGAGCGAAAAGACGATAGGGCTTTTCAGCCATATGGATGTCGTTCCGACTGGTCCAGGGTGGACATACCCGCCATTCGAGCTTACAGCTCTTGATGACATATTTATCGGAAGGGGAACGGGAGACAATAAGGGACCAGCTCTCGCTGTGATCTATGCGCTCCGCTATCTGAAGGAGACTGGATATAAGCCGGAGCACACGATAACTCAGTTCTTCGGAGTGAATGAGGAGTGCAGCATGGAGGATATCAAATTCTATGCAAAACGCAATCCGATGCCTGAGTTCTCACTCATTCCCGATTCATCATTCCCTGTGTGCTACGGCGAGAAAGGGATTCTTGAGATCGATGCGGATCGCCAGCTAGGGAAGGATACTGCGATCATATCGTGGAAATCAGGGGTTGCATCGAATTCGGTCCCAGCCCTTGCGGAGGCAGAGCTTAGGATCGATGCGGGTAAGCTTTCAGCAGCAATCAAGGATGAGCGCGTGACGGTGATGGATGCCGGAAATGGTACAAGCCGGGCCGAGGCACATGGAATCGCAGCTCATGCTGCATTCCCAGAAGGCTCGGAGAGCGCCCAGAACATACTGGCATCAGCTCTCCTTTCCTCGAAGCTCTTCCCTGAGTGCGACAACATCCTTTTCCAGGATATCCTCTCACTCTTCTCCGATTACAATGGAAAGGGTATCGGTGTTCCCTATGAGGATGATATCTCCGGAAAGCTTACACATGTCGGAGGCTTCTCATCGGTATCAGACGGAGTTTTCCACCAGAACATAAACATCAGATACACAATCACAGCAGTCTATGACAGGATGATTGCATCCATAACGGATACGCTGAAGAGCCATGGATTCTCGATTGAAGCGGCAGAAGGCAGTCTCCCGATGTATGTCGAGAGATCCCTTCCTATCATCGACAAGCTCACATCGATAGCCAATGAGGCGCTTGGCATGGATCTCAAGCCATATGTCATGGGTGGCGGAACATATGCGCGCCAGCTGAGGAATGCTGTCGGCTTCGGGCCGGGAATCCCCGGTGATTCCGACCATTTCGGTCCGGAGAGGGGCAGGGGGCATCAGCCAGATGAGTATATTTCACGGCGCAAGCTCTCCATTGCATTCAGCGTCTACGTCTCCTCTATTCCAGAGGTGGACGGGTTCTTTAAGGTCTGATGATGGAAACGGCAGGAACACTTAAGAAAACGGTATACAGCTCGCTGATGGAGGATATCATAAGGGGGGATCTGTCCCCCAATGACATCGTTACGGAAAGCTCTCTGATCAAACGATTCTCCGTCAGCAAGGCTCCTGTCAGGGAAGCCCTGATAGAGCTCTGCAAGGATGGTTTTCTCAAGAGCCTGCCAAGGTTTGGATATCAGGTGGTGCAGTGCACGGTGCAGGAGATCATGGAGATGCTTGATGTGAGGGAGGATCTTGAGATAGGGAATCTCAAGAGATGCTTCCCATCAATCACTCCAGAGAGCCTCTCCATATTCCGCGATAATGCAGGAGATTGGATCCGGCAGGATGGTGCCGATAGTGATATATACGGCAACTACTACCGCAACCAGCATTTCCATCTGATGCTCTGCTCCCTCAGCGGTAACAGATACATGTACAATGCCCTCGACAAAGTTCTCCGCGATAGCGCGAGGTTCTTTGCCACGTACTACTCATCAGCATGGGACAACGAAAGGGAGTCGAAGGGCGTATATCATCATATGATTCTTGAGGCTGTCAGCGCAGGGAATCTCTACGATGCATGCTCATATCTTGTGAAGGATATAAGTGCTGTCAAGGATGAAATCAGAAAGGTAATTTCCTAGGAGGAAACATGGATAGAGATGGGATTTATACAGCAATACTGAAGGAAGAGCTTGTTCCGGCCCTTGGCTGCACGGAGCCTATCGCGCTTGCATATGCGTCAGCAGAGTGCAGAAAGCTTCTGGGAGAGCTGCCGGATAAGGCTGTTGCTGAGTGCAGCGGGAATATAATCAAGAATGTGAAGAGCGTAATCATCCCGAATACAGGAGGAATGAAGGGCATAGAGGCCGCAGTCGCAGCTGGAATGATCGGAGGTGATGCATCCCTCGGGCTCGAGGTTCTTTCTGCTGTCAAGGAAGAGGATCTTCCGGAAATCAGGGATTATATTGCTGCAAAACGCGTATCTGTGAAGCTCCTGCATACGACAGCTACGCTCCATTTCATCATCAGCATGGAGAATGGTAGCGAGAGTGCTTCTGTAGAGGTAATCCATCAGCATACGAATATCGTGAAGAAGGTGAAGAACGGGGAGGTTGTCTTCCAGAAGGAGGTCTCTTCCTCTGAGGATATGAATGCATCCCTTACGGACCGCTCTGTCCTCAGCGTCGATGGAATCATAGAGTTCGGAGAGACTGCCGATCTCTCGCTCTTTGCTCCCATCATCGAGGAGCAGATCAGGTGCAATAGCGCTATCTGCGAGGAAGGCCTGAGGAATAAGTGGGGTGTGAATATCGGGCAGTACCTGCTTGAGACAAGGGAGAAGGATTTCATCACTGAGGCAAAGGCCACAGCTGCAGCTGGCTCCGATGCAAGGATGAGCGGCTGTGTCTATCCCGTTGTCATCAACTCCGGAAGCGGTAATCAGGGCATAACCGTATCCGTTCCTGTCATCGTCTACTGCCGCCGCAATGACATACCTCACGAGAAGCTTGTGAGAGCTCTTGCGATAAGCAACCTCATTGCAATCCACCAGAAGACAAGGATTGGAAGGCTCTCTGCATACTGCGGTGCTGTGAATGCTGCCTGCGGTGCAGCAACAGCCATAACATGGCTTCAGGGAGGCTCAAGGGAGCAGATAAACGAGACCATCACAAACACGCTCGCAACAATCTCCGGAATGGTATGCGACGGAGCAAAGCCATCCTGCGCTGCGAAGATCTCGCTTGCTCTTGAGGCTGCGATGATGGGCCATGACCTTGCTATGGAGGATGATAACTTCCTTCCAGGCGACGGCATCGTCAAGAATGATGTTGAATCAACAATCATAGGCGTAGGAGAAATCGCAAGCAAAGGCATGGTATCGACGGACGAAACAATCCTGAACGTAATGGTGAACGACTAACGTTGCCATCACTAGAATAAAAACCAACTGAATTGCTGCCATGGGACATTGAAGCTCATGGCAGTTTTCTGGCTTATAAAAATGTTCAGAGAAGTTGATTTCAGGATAAATATGAATTCATTGTTAATTGTTGCGAATCATTGTAATGCAAGCATCTAGGTGTAATATACAGTGTATGATTTCTGTATATGCCAATATTCTTATTTTTTTTGCATCATTATAAAAAGTTATTTGTCCAAAAAATAGATTATTTATGTAAAAACGGATTTGTATAGTTGCTTTTTCTTATTTGTATTTTTGTTCGCCTTGATATTTATTTAGGAAATTATTCTTGACAACTCCATTTTTGTATTCAAAACTGTATACATAACTGAATACACTAATTAGATATTATGTATACAAAGGAGGTGTTCATGAAATCTTCCATACGCTCGGTAGTAGATAAGGTTGTTTTCATCATCGACAAACTTAACCGCATATTTGAGTATGTTGGTATCGTGATTCTGACGGCAATGACAGCTGTTGTCTTTGTTGCCATAATTTCCAGGTTATTTACCGGCATTTCATTAAGCTGGATTGAAGAGAGTGCAACGTTTGCAATGGCCTGGATATGTGCTCTTGGCGCTGGGTTGATTTCTCGTAGGGGTGGAATGACTGCAATTGAAATCGGAGTATCCTGTTTCTCCAAGAAGATCGAGACAGCTCTGCGAATTCTTGCATATCTGATTAGCCTCGTATTCTTCGTGGTCATAATCATCCAAGGCTATAAGATGGCGATGGTTGTAAGTACACAGTATGCAGCAACCATACCTTTCATGAGCCTATTTTGGGTTTACATCGCCATGCCTGTGGGTTTTGTGATCGTATTCATCAATACGATTGCACATATTTTTGATCTTGTCTTTGAAAAGGAGGTATAAGAATGCTTACCCCTGTAGTTGTATCTCTTGTCATTTTTTTGGTCCTGTCTGTTCCTATTGCATTTTCTTTGGGGCTTGTTTCAGTAATAGGTTTTTCTCTTTCTGATATCAGCCTTATGGCATTAAGTCAAAAACTTACACTTGGGATTGCAAAATATTCACTGCTGCCACTTCCTTTCTTTATTTTCTCAGGTTATTTGATGGGCCAGGGAGGAATTTCAAAACGCCTTATAGGTGTAGTTCAGGCACTTACTGGGCATAAAACGGGTGGAGTAGCAATCGTCACGATTGTTTCGTGCATGATATTTGCAGCCCTTTCCGGATCGTCAAGTGCGACAACGGCTGCAATTGGATCGATACTTATTCCTGCCATGATGGCACATCACTATGATAGAGCATTTGCCGGGTCGATTACAGCGGTTAGTGCGGAACTAGGAATGATAATTCCACCATCAATCTCAATGATTATATATGGCGTGATGACAGGAACTTCCATTGCAAAGCTTTTTATGGCCGGATTTATTCCTGGAATCATGATTGGTATTTCACTAATGATTGTTTCATATTTCCTTTGTAGAAAAAAAGGATACATGGGAAGTGTCAAGGCAACAAAAGAAGAAAAAATTCAGAAACTCAAGGAGTCATGGCTTGCTCTTTTGATGCCGGTTATAGTTTTGGGTGGCATATATTTAGGTATTTTTACCGCAACCGAATCAGCATGCGTATCGGTCGTGTATGCGATTATTGTCGGATGCTTCGTTTATAAGGAAATTACCTGGGAGAAATTCAAGAAGGCTGCGGTCGATACTCTTCAGACTTCTGGAATGATAATGATGGTCATCGCTTGTGCAAATGCATTCTCATTCCTTCTTACGAGAGAACAGGTTCCTCAGATGATAGCTGAAACGTTTGGAAACATTGCACCAAATTCATATGTGTTCCTCTTGTTGACGATAGTGCTATTGACGATCACCGGTATGTTCTTCGATTCCAACTCTGCCGTAACTGTTCTTGCAGGAATTCTTACTCCGATAGCAATTTCATTTGGTGTTGATCCAATACATTTCGGAGTAGTGATTATCGTCAACATGGCAATCGGATGTGTAACACCGCCTGTAGGAGTTAACCTATTCGTTGCATGTAAGCTAGGTGAGATAAAGATGGAAAAGATGTTCAAGGAACTTATTCCTTACTGGGGCGTATTGCTTCTTGACCTATTAATCATTGCGTTCATTCCGCAAATTAGTCTGTTTCTTCCGAGCTTTATGTAAAACAGTGGAATGTCAAACATGGATAAAAGGAGGTTTTCCATGAAAACAAAAAGGAGTTTTATTGTTTTGTTGGTTGCACTTCTGGCGTTGCTTCTTGTGCTTCCTTCATGTTCCAAGAAGGAAGAAGAATCATCTGGCGGTGCCGCTTCTTCCTCATCACAGGAAAGTTCAGTCAAACCCAGAATCGTTATAGCAGGTCATACTGGCAATGACAGAACTACATACCAGGTCGGAATGGAGAAATTCAAGGAAGAGGTTGAAAAGAACACAAATGGAAGGTATGTGGTAGAAATCTATCCTCAAACCCTTGGTGGAGATCAGGAGTTGATGCAGAGTCTGCAGATAGGAACTGCGGACTTTGGAGAGGTGAATACAACGGTACTTGCTTCCATTGTTCCGGAACTTGGAATTTTTGATCTTCCGTTCATCTTTGAAACCAGAGAGAAGGCCTATGCCGTATTCGATGGAGAAATCGGAGACTATTTCAGGAATCTTCTTCAGGAAGCTTCTTCAGGCCTTGTTCCTGTTGCATATTGGGAAAATGGTTTCAGGTGCTTTACAAACGACGTGCGTCCAATCTCCAAGCCTGAGGATATGTTGGCCTTGAAGATGCGAAGCATGCAAAGCAATATTCACCTTGAAGCTTTTAGGCTTTGGGGAGCAGATCCTACACCGATGAGCCTCTCCGAAAGCATTACTGCAATGCAGCAGGGAGTAATCGATGGTCAGGACAACAATATCGATACGATTACTGCAAACAGTATGTGGGAATATCAGGATTATTTCTCTGAGAGTTGGCATTTCTATGGTAATAAAATGCTCCTTTTCTCCCAGCAGTTCTGGTCATCTCTCTCTGATGAGGACAAGGAGATCTTTATAAATGCTGCTTTTGCTGCGCGGGATGCAGAGAGGGCAGAATGCATTGCCCGTTATGACAAGCAGCTTCAGACTCTTGCCGATAATGGAATGCAAATAACCTATCATGATGAGATTGACATCGAGGCCTTCAAGTTAAGAATTGAGCCGATTTATGACGAATACATCGCCCAGTATGGAGATGAGTACGTTAATGCAATCAGGAATATGTAGAAGGAGGAAGTGATGAGCAGATATAATATTGCACTACTACCAGGCGACGGTGTGGGTCCCGAAGTCGTTAGGGAAACAAAAAAGGTAATTGATGCGGTTATCAAGGCACATGGAGGGTTTGATTTCGAGTATCAGGAGTATTACGTAGGAAACCAAAGGTATCTTGAACTTGGAGAAGTCTTGCCAGAAACTACGTTCCAGGATTGTAAGAAGGCAGATGCCATTTTAATGGGAGCCATTGGACTGCCAAAAGCAGGCATGAAGCCGGTTACCGACAAGAATGGTACTGAAGTAACGGGACATTTAATGTTCAAGCTTCGTTTTGACTTGGAGCTTTTTGCAGGTGTGAGGCCTCTTAAATCCTATCCGAACGTACCGTCTGCACTTTCAGGGAAAGATAGAAAAATCGATTTGGTAATTCTTCGCGAGAGTACTGAAGGCCTTTTCTCATCCTACGGAGGCGGTGGGGTTGTAAACGATGTATGTGCGTATGACACACAGATAATTACTCGAAAAGGTACAGAGCGTGTTTCTCGCTATGGCTTTGAACTTTCAAAGAGCAGAAATGGTCGCCCATACGATGGTAAGAAACTCGTTACCTGTACACATAAGGGGAATGTCTTTAGGTCTTTTGCCTACATGACGAGAATCTTCAACGAGGTTGCAAAAGAGTACGAAGGAGAAGTTGCATCCGAAACGACAATGATTGACGCACTTACACTTTTAATGACTCAATGCCCGGAAAAATACGATGTAGTAGTAGCTGAGAACATGCATGGAGATATAATCTCAGACCTGGCAGCATCGTATGTAGGAGGAATGGGCATGGCCCCGAGTGGCGATATCGGGTACGAGCATGGTCTTTTCCAGCCATCTCATGGAACGGCCCCTTCCCTTGCAGGTAAAGGCGTTGTAAATCCGACGGCAACAATCCTCTCCGGTAAGATGATGCTCGAGTGGCTTGGCAGAAAGAATAATGATCAAAGCCTGCTTGAAGGAGCAAGAATGATTGAAGATGCCGTATACAATGTCTTTTCAAAGAATGTACGTACATCCGACGTGGGAGGTAGTGCATCAACGACAGAATTCGGAGATGCAGTAGTATCTGAAATATTGAAATGAAATGGTTGAAAGCGGGCAGCATACAGTTGCCCGCATTCGATTTTGAAGTAATCAATATCAAAGTACGTGTGTAGTTTGTCTTTTTCTGTTACCATTATAAATATATTGGATATTATGGGTACTAGAAAGAAAATCAGTTCTGCAGAACTAGTATATGATGGAGTCAAGAAGAAGATACTCAACATGGAATTTGCGCCAGGTGAGTGTCTTTCAGAAGTAAGGATATCGGAGGAACTGAATGTAAGCCGGACACCAGTGCGTGAGGCTTTGGGAATTTTGGAGCAGGAAGGGTTACTTACCAGCAAACGTAGAAGAAAATATGTAGCATTTCTTACTCTTGATGATCTTTCAGAGATATTTGAGATAAAGATAGTCCTCGAGTCGTTTGTAGCGGAAAAAGCTGCAATGGTCATAAATGAGGAAACTTCAAGGGGGCTTGAGATTATAATTGATAAAATGAGGAAGCTCATTGAGAAAATCAAAAAATATCCTGATGATGATCATTATGAGGAATGGAAGGCTATAAATGTCTCCTTTCATGATTATTTGTATTTTCTTTCCGGAAATAAGCGCATAAAAGATCTTGTCGATAATTACAATTTGCAATGGAATCGCTGGAGAATGGGTGTAATGGCAATGCAATGGCGACTTGAAAAAAATATCGGTGAGCATATAGCGATAGGTGAGGCTGTACTCAGAAAAAATCATAAGGAAGCAAAGCACCTCATGTCGACCCATTTAAAGGATCTTTATTCAACTGTCAGTGAGATTGTCAAGACTTTTCAGTTGATGAAATAATAGAAAGCCTCTGCAAGACAATTCTGAATCTGGCAAGAATTTTGGTTGCTTCTTGTCGTTTGTGTTAGCTGCGCGAAATGTCCAAAATCATTAAGCTCTGGTTTTGATCTGCATTTACCTTGCAATTTACATTTACTTCTGCAAATGACCATTTTGCCGATATGTGATTTCTTTGCATCTGCTGTGCCAATGGATGCTTTGTTCATGAGGGAGGAATATCCGTTTGCTCTAGGTAGCAAAGGCAGGGTGATTCGCATTATCATGGATGCATGACCGAGCGGGATCAGAGAATATTCTCAATCATCGATAAGCATTATCCAGAGGAGATATCATTTCTCCCTGTGATATCTCCATTCAGATTCCTTGTGACAGTGATGCTCTCTGCTTCTACTACCGACAGACAGGCAGAGAAGGCTGCGGAGAATCTTTTCTCTGTATATCCGGATGAGAGAGCCATTGCGGCAGCGGATGCTGCTGATATCGAGAAGCTCATAAGAAGCGCAGGACTTTCAAAGTCGAAATCGAAGAACATAAAGGGGACGGCTGAAGCGGTTGCTGCATCCGGACTTCCTGATACGATGGAAGGTCTCATGTCATTGCCTGGCGTGGGGGAGAAGACAGCCTCATGCTATATGCACAGCATCCTCGGCAGACCTGCAGTTATCGCAGATACCCACTTCGTCCGTGTTGCAAAGCGCCTTGGTTTTACAGATACGGATGACAGGAACAAATCAGCGAAGGAGATCAGGGAGCGCTTCCCGGAGGCTATGTGGTCAAGGCTCTCGATGGCTCTGAACCTCCATGGGCGTGTGGTATGCCATACAAAGCCTGACTGTCCGTCATGCCCTGTCTCGGCTATCTGTCCCTCCTCAGAGGTCTGAACCTGATTATCCTTGATGAAGTTCCATCGGTCTCTGCAAGTGCGATGCCTTTTATCTTTATTGTCTCTTCGGGAAATGTGTAGTCAGGTGACTGCTGGCTGCAGGACAGGAAAAGTCCTGGGTTACCAGAAAGCCTATGAAGCCTTTCGTCATGTATCGGCAGCATGGACCATCCATCATGCACAGCGGCCTTTCTTTCAGGGATGAAGATCCCATTCCCGATATCTATATCCCCATCGATGGACTCAAGGCCGGGGAGGATGATGCATGGGGGCAGGAGATAGAAACCCCAGTCGCCTGTGGCTTTATAGTATTCTCTCTCCAGCCTACGCCATTGAAGCCGGGAGCCTTCCTCGAGCGTGAGGATCGCTATGCGGCGCATCAGGCCTTTGTATAGAGTGCCTGAGAGCTTACGCCCTGAAGCCTTCCAAGCTTTCCGGACAGCGCGCTTATCGTATCGCTCGGGGCATCGACGATGACGCTTATGATGCTCAGTCCTCTCTGAGGGTAGGGCAGACCCATTCTTCCGATGATGTATTCTGCGTATTGATGAAGAAGGCTGTTCA
>CALXLE010000135.1 GCA_944389115.1 uncultured Spirochaetaceae bacterium | reverse complement strand
CGATTGCCTTTGAGTTGTTGCCAAGCATTATCGCATCGTAGGCTTCCTTGATCTCCTCATCATTCTCGAGCTGCATGGAGATGCGCTTCAGAAGCGATTTCATCTCCTCCTTCTTCTCTCCTTCCTCTGCAACTGAGAGGTATCTCTCGAGATAGTCCTTCGCTTCCTCGAGATTGCCCATATAGGCCTCGAACGATGCAAGTTCCGAGAGTATCTCTGCGTTCTCGCCAAATCTCTTCAGTCCATCCTGCAGCGTATGGCGCGTATTGAGAAGATTCTCTGTTTCCTTCTTATCATCCTTCCTGTCGCGTGCATCCACCGCAATATACGAATAAAGCGTCGCAAGATTGATGCAGGATGCGCTCTGCGGCAGGAGGTGGTATACGGCGAGGAAGAGCTCCTCTGCAAAGTCATAGTCCTTCTGCTGTTCCTTTGCAATCGCTGCCTGGTTTAGCTTCTCAGGTAGCGTTGGATCGGCTGCGAGCACGAATGACCTGAAATACTGGAAGTCCTGATTGCCCTCGTCATATGCGATTACAGTAAGCATGCCTGAGATGATTGCCTCAAGAGATATATCCTCCTTCCTCAGGGATGATGCTCCCTGCGGAAGCTGGACTGGTATCCTCTTGTCTGGATCGATGCTGAAACCTTCGCCTTCGGCCTTGATGGTGTCAGGAATTCTGATGTAGCGGATTGTTCTGAGTCTATCTTCTTTCATATAAAACAAATCCCTATAGCGACGGCGGCTGTGGCTCTTGAACTAGGTTCAAGGGGGGATCCTTGGGTGCCCGCTTTCTGTTCCCAGTGAAGGGAGCAATGCCGCAAGGCTATGCCAGACCCCATATAATATTGTTTGCTCCAAGAGGCTTCAGATTTGCCGTCCTATAGGTAGATGTATAATAGCATAGTTCTTCCGCGCATGGAAGATGGAGTTGCTTGAGGCCGCTTTTGCTATTACCCTTATTCCATGAGCAATTTCATTATCGGAGCTGCATGCGGACTTGCCGTTGCGCTCATCATCGCAATCTACTTCTCAATGAAGCTCTCCACATTGCGCAAGGAGAAGAAGACAGAGGTTGAGAAATACAGGAATATGCTAGCAGAGCGCATGGAGATCGAGTCTGCTGGAGTCAACAAGCTCAAGGCTGAGAATGAGGAGCTGAGGAAGACCAATGAGAACCTTCGTGTCTCACTTCTCGCGATGAGGGAGAAGCCTGGGCGCAAGGAGCTGGAGAGGCTTCAGGTTATGCAGACTGCTGCTGACAGGCTTGTCCTCAATAGCCCTGGATTCGCCCCCGTATGGCAGGCTGCCCTGAAGGAGAGCGAGGAGGAGTTCCGGAAGACCTATTCAGGACTTATGCCATTCCTTAAGCGCCATATTCCTCTGAAGACATCGGATGCGCAGCTTATCGATGATTCCTCAGATACTACTGTATGACTTCAAGGACTCCATTCCCCGTCTCTCTGTCCTTTGTTCTATAACTGTAGACAGTATCTTTCCTTCCTGACCGGAATGTGTGTCCTAGGCTGATATACCCAAGGGCTTTTGTCTTCTTTCCCATTTCCTCAGGGAGGAAGATGTATGGTACAAGCGAGGGCTTTGTCAGAAGCTCATCGCCGCCGTCACCGGATGAATATGTCATGAAGCTGATTGAGAACAGCAGCGTCTCTATGCCCATCCCTATGCGGATGGTCGTATTCTCTTCCAGGTCGATTCTGAAGCCTGCATCGAAGGATACCCCTATCGATATATCGATGTATGAGACAGCTGCCATGACATTTCCGCGTCTGTTCGCATAATCAATGCTGCTTGAGATACCAAGTCCCATGTACCAGATCATCTTATCCGAGATGGTGCTTCTGAACGCAGGTCCCAGGGCAGATGAGAACCTGAATGATGTCTCAAGTATGTTCTTTATCTTCTCAGTATCCTCGTCCGTGCCGTATCCGGGATGTTCCTTGCTGTTGTCTATAATCATTTCAAGGCTGGAGAACGGGGCCTGTATGCCGGCTCTTATGTATATGCCTGTCCTGGAATCGCCTAGATATCCATATCCTGTGTAATCTAGACCGAATCTCTCGCTGTCATTCACCATCAGCGAATCATTGATTGTCTTTGCGAATGTGATGTCATAATCGGAAAATTCCGCAGCAGGAAGCAACGGAAGCATCATCAGCATACAAATCAGCATACAGTGCTTTCTCATATTCTTCCTTTTGCAGAATCTGGATGGGTGGCAGAGAAAGCATGCAGCGATGAATAATCGGGACGAATGGACTCGAACCATCGATATCCTGCTCCCAAAGCAGGCGCCATAGCCGCTAGGCGACGTCCCGGACAACGTGTTGGAGTATAAAGTAATTTATGGAAGTACGTCAATAGTTTTCTTGCGTATGAATCCGTGCGGGTTTAGACTTCTTCTATGCTTAAGATTCTTATTATAGGCGGAACCGGGAATATAAGCTCCTCGGTGAGCCGCCTGACAGTAGAAAAAGGATATTCGCTTACGATTCTCAACAGGGGGAATAACGAGCGTATCGAGGGTGCTGAGCATATAACAGGCGACGCAGGCGATGAGCGGTCCCTGAGGAAAGCCCTGGCGGGACGCACCTGGGATGTGGCTGTTGATTTCATCGCATTCAATGAAGCCGATGCGCTGAAGGATATAGCTGTGTTCTCCGGACGTGTGGGCCAGTTCATATTCATCAGCAGTGCATCATGCTATGCCAAGCCTGTGAGAACCTATCCGATAAACGAATCGGTACCGCTTTCAAATCCCTATTCTCCGTATGCCCAGAACAAGATAAAGGCGGAGATGGCATTGATGGAGGCCTTCAGATCTTCAGGCTTCCCTGTTACAATCGTCCGCCCATCGCACACATATGCAACCAGGCTTCCGCTTCCGTTGGGGGCAGGCAGTGAGTATACGCTCATTGACAGAATAAGAAAGGGCCTGCCAGTCATCAGCCCGGGGGATGGGACATCGCTCTGGACCGTAACGCACAGTGATGACTTTGCAAAGGGCATCACAGGGCTCTTCGGCAGGACGTATTCTCTGGGAAATGCCTATAACATAACTTCCGATGAGGCGCTTACCTGGGATGGTATATACGCAGAGGTCGGCCGGGCTGTCGGTATGGAGCCGGAGATCATCCACGCTCCGTCGGATGTCATCGCAAAGGAGGATCCCTCCGCAGTCGCGAATCTCATCGGCGATAAGGCATGGAGCCTCATCTTCGACAATTCGAAGATAAAGAAGCTGGTCCCTGATTTCGTCTGTACTGTTCCTTTCTCAATCGGATGCCGCCGTGCGCTCCGCTGGTTCGATGAGAAGCCAGAGAGAAAGATAATCAAGCCTGAGACGAATGCTGTGATCGAGGGTGTAATAAGAAGGATGGAAAGAGCATGGAGCTAGGTCTTAAGGGAAAGAGTATTGTCATTACAGGAGGAACACGCGGCATAGGCAGGGCTGCCGCGGAGGCTTTCCTCAGAGAGGGAGCTTCCGTTGTCATCGGGGCTCGGAACATGAAGGAGCTGGAGGAAACCGCAGAAACACTCGGGCAGTATGGCAGGATAATCCCATTCCAGTTTGATGCTCTCGATACAGGAAGCTTCTACGCCCTTGCGGATTTTGCGTATTCTTCCCTTGGCTCAGTTGATGTGTGGGTTAACAATGTCGGCGCCAGCCATCCAAAATCGGCGGGGGATGAGTATACGGCCGATGATGTGAGATGGACGGAGGCAATGTGCTTCGAGAGTGCGCTCTTCGGATCGCAGGCAGCAGCAAGGTATATGAAGGAGAAGGGTGGTGCAATTATCAACATAAGCTCCCTCGCGGCCCGTGTCGGCACAGCAGGGAGAAGCACTATCTATGGTCCTTTGAAGGCTGCAGTAAGGCTTCTGTCATCCAATCTGGCGGCGGAGTACGCAGCATATGGAATCAGGGTGAACTGCGTGATGCCGGGCTTCACGATGACGGAGACGGTTGCGCGCAGTGTCAGCGATTCCGATAAGGCTCTTGTTGCGGAGCGTACGCTCATAAGGCGCATGGCCAGGCCGGAAGAGATTGCCTACCCGATAGTCTTTCTCGCTTCTGACAAGGCAAGCTATATCACAGGGACAACGCTTGAGGTCTCTGGTGGAAGGGATGTTGTACTTAATCCGATGTATTCCTATGAGAAGAGCGGAATGCTTTAGAAGATAATGTAGGGCAATAAGCTCTACATTATCAATATTCCTAGTTAGGTATTATTTATTTAAACCTTTTATGTAGTCATCAATCGAATCAGCAACATGCTTTGCGTAACGCACGGCTTCAACGACGGTTTTCGCTCCTAGAACGACATCTCCTGCTGCGAAAATGCCGGGGTACGTCGTCTCTCCGTTCTTGTCTGTAAGGAGAAGGCCTGATGGAGCCGCTTTAAGGCCCTGTGTCGTGTCTACAAGCTTTGACTTCGGTCCCTGAGAGACGGCGATAATCGTGCTGTCTGCTTTATAGAGCTTCGGCTCTCCCTTTGTTCCTGCAATATTTCCCTCTTCATCAAAGACATTGTCATCGAAGACCGGGCCGTCGGGAGTGATCTCGACAGGATGCTTGCCGAACTCGAATACAGCGCCATCGAGCTTTGCATACTGGATCTCCTCCTCGTTTGCATTCGTTGCCATGCGCCTGGCGTAAAGCGTGACATTCCGCGTTCCCTTTCTCTTCAGGACTCTTGCGACGTCGAGGGCTGTGTTTCCCATTCCGATGATTGCAACACTGTCGCCGAGGTCATACGCGTCAGGATTCGCAAGATAGTCTATTGCAAAGTGGCAGTTTCCGAGACTCTCGCCCTTGATGCCGAGCTTCTTAGGTCTCCATACGCCTGTCCCAATGAAAATCGCCTTGTATCCGTCACGGAATAGATCCTTTATCTCAAGGGCTCCTCCTATCGTTGTATTGGGTCTGATCTGGATGCCAGCTTCCACGAGCTTCCTCTTATAGCGGGCAAGCAGTGTCTTCGGAAGGCGGAAGTCAGGTATCCCATACTGGAGGACGCCTCCGATCTTATCCTTGGAATCAAAGATCGTGACCTTGTATCCACGCTCTGCAAGCTCAAGTGCTACCGTGATGCCGGCAGGCCCCGCGCCGATTATTCCTACCATGTTCCCATTCGATGGAGGGATCGGAATCTCAATATTGTCCAGCCTTGTCTCCGAGATATAGTTCTCGATTGAAGAGATATGTATCGGCTGTCCTTTCTTTCCCTGGACACAATGTCCTTCGCACTGCTTCTGATGGTCGCAGACAAGGGAGCAGACCGCGGAGAGTGGATTGTTCCTGAAGAGCATGTCTCCTGCTTCATTGAGTTTCCCCTCCCTGAGAAGCTTTATCATATCTGGAATAGGTGTCGATATCGGACAGCCTGTGACGCACATTGGTTTCTTGCAGAGAAAGCACCGCTCTGCTTCAGCTATAACATGTAGTACCATGGCCCGAACAATAATATCCTGAACAATATTCTTCAAGAGCCAGAATGGCTATTTTTATGAAAAATTTTCTTTTTATTTGCTGTATAATTGGAATTTAATGAATTGATTTAATAAATTAATATGAAAAATTAGTAAATAAATTATTGGTTTTGGAAATTAATATGCTCGGATAATGGCAATCTGCCTTGTTTATGCAACGATGGATTCATTTTACCGCGTGATTTCAGGATATATCATTCATACAGCATGTTTCAGGAACCATAGTCCAGTGCAGGAGCAGAAAAGAGGAGGCCTCTCATCGTGAGGGCCTCCTTCAGGTAGTTATATATTATATTAGAGCGTGTGTGCGTAGTCGATGACTGTGCGTATTCTCCAGGGTTCGATGTCACCGGGGAGTGTGCAGTCCGATCCTATGATCAGCTTATCCCTTCCAGCTTCCTTGACTATGCGGTCTGTCTCGGCAAGTATCTCTTCCTTTGTGCCTTCGACAAGGATGCCTGTTCTGTCATCGAAGCCTCCGAGAAGGGTCTTTCCAGGGAAGTATTTCCTGCCTTCTCCTATGCCGTATTCGCAGTCGTGCGTATCCCAGTTCACGATATCAGCATCTATGCCGCTGTAGAGCGGGAGCCTGATTCTATCTTTGCAGATATGGAGTATGCTTATAGCCCCCGTATCATTGATTCCGTCTATCACCATGCTGTCATATTTCTTAACATAGGATGTGAAGATATCCTCAGTGAATCTGTACGCCTCTCCTCCAAGAGCCGCGTAGTAGATTCCGTCAGCGCCGGCCTTCTTAAGCTCTCCGCAGAGCTCTATTAATGTCTCTGCGACGACATCAAGTCCCTTGCAGACCGATTCCGGATCTTCCCTCAGATGCCTTGATACCATGTTCTCTGGATTCTTGAAATTGCCCGGTGTCTCCGTTGCGTGGTATGCGGATACGAGTACTCCATGGACCGTTGCGAAGAGCGGAAGGTCAGCAGGCAGGGCCTTGCGGATTGCCTTGAACTCATCGATAAGGCCAGGATAGGGGCCTTCGCTGAATGGAATGCGTGTCACCTTCCTCCAGTCTTCAGGCTTCTCTATCTTCTCACGTATCTGGAACATATGCTCATTCATGACCTTGAGCACATCCGGATTGACAGCATTGTAGAAATCTATATGTGCCTGTACCGCTTTCTCCCCATACATGGCATCCTGGCTGAAGTGATACCAGAAGCCCGATATGATACCGCTATGATTTTCTCCGTTCAGGGTAGCCTGAAGTCTTTCCTTCCTGTCCATATTCCCTTCCTTCGTAATATTACTGATATTATTAAGCTTAGCATCAGTGCCGCCATTGTCAAGGAAAAGAATATCGTCTTTACAGTAAAGCGGTTGTTCTGTAATCTTGTAGCGGATGGAAAACAGCGGCTCTCTTAAGAAAATGGTCTATGATACGCTACTTGATGATATCTCAAGCGGCAGATTCCGCCCCAATGATATCCTCACCGAAGGTTCACTGACCGAGCGTTTCGGTGTCAGCAAGGCTCCCGTGAGGGAGGCTTTGATAGAGCTCTGCAAGGATAATATCCTCCAGAGCCTTCCTCGTTTCGGGTATCAGGTCGTTCCATTCACGCTCCATGAGATAATGGATATCCTCGATGTCCGGACGGATATGGAGATATCGAATCTGAAGAGGGCAGTGCCAATGCTGACGGATGAGAAGCTTGGGCGGCTTTCCGATCCTTCGCTGTACAGGGCTTCTTCCGATGGCAGCGGAATCTCCGGCAACTATTACCGGAATTCCCGCTTCCACCTTGTCCTCTGTTCCCTCAGCGGCAATGGATTCGCATACAGCATGCTTGATAGCATCCTCAAGCGATGCTCACGTTTCTTCGCAGTCTACTATTCATTCGCTCTGACCAATGATACAGAATCAAAGTCCTCGTATCATAAGGAGATAGCAGATGCGTTGAAAGCAGGTGATACCGATAGGGCAGTTTCCGCGCTGGAAAAGGATATTGCTTCCGTAAAGCAGAATTTCGAGCAGATCATCGCATTCTGATAAGATGTATATTGACTCTGGTATATGCTTTGCATATTGTAATGGCTGATAGCAAAGGCGCTGTGGATTTACTCTGCAGCGCTTTTTTCGTCTACAAGAGGACGCATGCCTGATAATCCTGTTTCAGTAAGGAGAGATTTTGATTGACAACTCTGAAAACCGTGGCAGACTATACCTGTAATATGATTAGTAATCTAATCTGTTTTTGATCATTTGTTTCTTAATCCAGCCGAATTAGCTGTTAAGATATATCCATCCCGTGGATAGAGGACACGGGTGGGAGAAAAAA
>CALXLE010000134.1 GCA_944389115.1 uncultured Spirochaetaceae bacterium | reverse complement strand
AGTTGCAGAGCCATCTGCATTCGGTGAAGTATAGGAATATTCTCTCCCGCTCTGCATTGCTCAGGCACTTCAGATCGAGCTTGAGCTCAACGGTGAGAGGGCGCATAGAGGCATGGCGGAGGCGGGTAGCCTCGCCCTTTTCCCTTATCCTTCTGTTTTTGTTTTCCGTCTCCTCTTTTGTCATATCATATTTTACCATGGATCGGGATATTATGCAAAAGGAATATGCGATATTCCGTGATTCATCTCATCGCATATGGAAGCGGGAGTCTTCTCACGGAGCAGGGATAAAACGGGGACTGTTCAGGGATGATAGCGTCTATATCATATCGGGCAGGTACAAGAACAGTGAGATCATCTATGAAGCCCCTCCCGCCTCTAAGGTAGCAATGATGATGGATGAATTCATAAGCTTCGTGAACAGCGGCCTCTATTCCGATCCTGTCATGGCTGCGATAGCCCATTATTACCTTGTAGCAATCCATCCCTTTGAGGACGGGAATGGCAGGGTTGCAAGGATTGTAAGCGACTATGTGATGAATAGGAGCAATGAAGGTTTTCCATCGGTGTTCGTTTCGTCTGAGATCAAGAAGAAGCAGAGTAAGTACTATTCTATTCTGAATAGGATCTCTACAGGCTCTTCGATGGACATTACAGAATGGGTGGCATGGTTTCTTGAAAGGATGATTGATTCCTATGTCGCCGCCATAGCCAGAATCCAGGATTCTTTCAGGATGAAAGCATTCAGGGAAAGAGCCAGAGAGCATAATCTCAATGCAAGGCAGCTTAAATTCCTCGGGAAAGTACTCGATGAAGACTGGAAGGGAGCGATTACAGCAAAGAAGTATGCAGCTATCACAGAGTGCCATCCCGATACGGCGAACCGCGATCTCAGGAAGCTTGTAGGATACGGACTGATTGTAAAAGAAGAAGGGGGAAGCAAGAATACCCATTATTCAGTTCTGATTGATCCATGCTGATTTCCTGAAAAATCTTTTCTTTCTCATTTTCTTTTAATTTTCGTTTGTTATCGTTTAGTCATAGAAAAGATAAAGGAGAAAAGAAATATGAAGAAAAACATCAAGAGAACTCTTATGGCGGCTCTGCTTATCATGATTGTTCCTGGAATGCTGTTTGCTGCTATATCACGTACAGAGGCAGAGGATATTGCTCTCAGGGATGCAGGTGTTGAGAGGACGGAGTTCCTCCATACGGAGCGTGGCAGGGAAGATGGCAGGACTGTCTACGATGTTGAGTTCTATGCGGATGGTACTGAATACGACTATGAGATAGATGCTGAGACCGGTGCGATAATCTCGAAGGACTTTGAAGCTGAGCGCTACAGAGGCGGCAATTCAGGCGAGATGATCGATGAGATAGAGGCGGAGGAGATTGCGCTTGCTGATGCCGGGATTTCCTGGGAGGATGCTGAGTATTTCCGCACAAAGATGGATAGAGATCATGGCATGACCGTCTATGAAGTGGAATTCTCCGATGGACACCATAAGTATGAGTACAGCATAGCAGCTGATGGTGGAAGGATTCTTGAGTATTCGGAGGAGGCTGTCAGGTCATCCAGGAGTGAGGATACGATATCAATTGAGGAGGCTTCGAGAATTGCTCTCGATCGCGTGCCGGGTGCAACCGATAAGGATATCATGATCCGTGCTGAGCGCGATGATGGCAGAAGAATCTACGAAGGTTCCATCTGGTTCGACAGAACTGAGTATGAGTTCGAAATCGATGCTGCGACAGGCCGCATAATCGAATGGGACCGCGATAGGGAGCGTGATGGCTTCTTCTGATAGCTGTTAATCATTGTCGCTCTCATGCTAGAATCATGGCATGAGAAGCGACTGGAGAAGACCGGAAGAGTATGATCTTCCTGAAGAGGGGGAGAGACGCATCATGATGTTCGTATCATATGATGGCTCTCCCTATCATGGATGGCAGGCTCAGGGCAATGCCATATCTGTTCAGTCTGTTATCTCCGAAACGCTCTCCGCTGTACTGGGCAGGGAGACTGCTGTATATGCCTCGGGCCGTACCGATCAGGGGGTGCATGCGCTCAGGCAGGGCTGCCACTTCGATACATCATCTTCGATAGATCCTGGTAAGTTTGCCCTTATTCTCAACACAAAGCTTCCTAAAAGCATCAGGGTTCTTTCCTCTGCGGAAGCCCCTGCAGGTTTTCATGCCAGATTCTCAACGATGTCCCGGGAGTACTGGTATCTAATAAAATCCGCACAGGATATGCTCCCTTTTGATGATAAACGTATAACACCAATGAAACGTATGCCTGGATTAGACCTGCTGAATGAGTATGCCTCCTGCATCCAGGGCACCCATGATTTCACGACGTTTGCATCTGCTCGCGATCCCTCTCCTTCGAAGTTCAGGGATATCTATATCTCACAGTGGGATGCCATAAATGACTTATATGGCTATTCTGTTCTCAGATACAGAGTGGCGGGCAATGCGTTCCTGTACCATCAGGTGAGGAGCATGGTGGGAACTATGCTGGAAGCGGCTGTGTCAGATGAGAGGCCGGAGGATTTCAGAACCAGACTGGAATCCAGAGATAGGAGGAATGCGCTAAGGACAGCACCTTCCGATGGTCTTTATCTTGCTGATGTGAGCTACGACAGCCAGAAGTATCAATGGTTTGAGGATGGGTATGAGCGGGAACAGCACTAAGGAATATCTGATGACGCTTCTTGATGAGGCGGAGCGATGCATCATAGACGATAAACTTGGCGAGGTCATTGAACCGTGCTCGTATTCTATTGAAGATAATGCATCCAGAGATAACGCCCCTGCTGATTTCTATGCTGCCTGCGCTTCCTGTCATAGCTGCCAGATGTTCAGCAGGAGAGAGGTCTTCGCTCGTCCGCTGATGAAGAGAGGAAATGTCATGTTCATCCTTCCTTATCCTGAGGGGAATATGCTTCTCGATGGTGATGATATCCAGCTGTTCCGCTCATGGTGGAGGGATTCGATTCTTCTTAGAGAAGGTGAATGGTCCCTGACATCACTGATCAAATGCCCTGCAGGGACATGGAGCAGGGAGGCTGCCGATGCATGCAGAGGGTATCTCAGGCATGAGATGATGGCTTTCAGACCATCTGCCATGGTAATCCTTTCCTCAGAGGCTTCTCGCTATATGCTCAGATCTTCCTGCAGCTTTGCGGATATGCTGGGCCATGAATATAAGGTCAACGGCATCAGGACATTCGTCTCCTATTCCCCGTCGGAGTACAGGGCAGATCCATCCCTGCGCGTTCCGCTATGGAAGAACTTCCTGTTCATAAGGAAAGCCCTTGGGCTTGAAGGCAGGAACGCTTGAAATACGCAACCGTGCTCCTCTCCGTTCCTTATGAGGCAAGCTATGCATACATCATCCCGGAGAAGCTTGAGAATGAAGCCGAGCCCGGGAAACGTGCCATCGTGCCATTCGGGCGGAGGAAGATGACCGGTTTCATAATCTCCATTTACGGAGAGAAGCCCGAGGGGGATTTCGAGCTCAGAGAGATCGAACGCGTCATCGATAAGGAGCCTGTATTCAATGATGAGCTTGTAAGCCTTGCCCGGTGGATGGCTTCGATGTACTTCTCTGCTGCTGGCCTGTGCCTTTCCGCTATGATTCCATCTGGGCGCAGGGAGAGTGAGCTGAGCCCATTTTATGAACCTTCATCGTTCAGCCCGGTTGAAGTCCTGTCTGCGGGTCAGGAGCATGCTCTTTCAGTGCTCAGGGAAGAGAAGAGCAGGATGTACTATATCTTCGGTATAACGGGATCCGGAAAGAGTGAGGTCTATCTCAGGCGTGCTGAGGATATCATACGGAAGGGGAAGCAGGTGCTGTACCTTGTGCCTGAGATAACACTCTCCGAGCAGCTTTCCGATGAGGTCTATTCAAGGTTTTCCGGACGTGTTGCGATTCTACACTCTGAGCTTACCCCATCCCAGAGGCTGAAGTCCTGGCATGATATCATGAGGGGGGATGTCGATCTCGTGATAGGTGCAAGAAGCAGCGTCTTCGCCCCATTCAGATCGCTGGGGCTGATAATCCTCGATGAGGAGCATGAGACATCCTATAAATCGGGCAATGCTCCACGCTATCATGCAAGGCAGGTCGCACAGCATAGGGCCGCTGAATGCGGCGCTGAGTTCATCATGGGATCTGCTACACCATCGCTTGAGGCGTGGAAGCTGATGAGGGAGCAGCGGATACGGCGCATCGATATGCCAGAGCGTGTCGGAGCTGGACGATATCCCCGGATCAGAGTCATAAACACAATCGGCGAGAAGAGGAATATATCTGGAGAGCTGGAGGAGGAGATACGGAAAGCGCTGAGGAATAAGCGTGGTGTCCTTCTTTTCCTCAACCGGAGGGGATATACATACGGTTATGCCTGCAACACATGCGGTGCGCCAGTGACCTGTCCGAACTGCTCCGTATCCCTTACATACCACAAGAAGGAGAATAGGCTGTTCTGCCATACATGCGGATACTCCTCTCCTCCTGTCACTGTATGCCCGGAGTGCGGTTCCGTTGATCTCTCCCCACATGGCTATGGTACCGAGAATATCGAGGAGGAGGCTGCAGCGCTGTTCCCATCTGCAAGGATAAGCCGCCTTGATTCCGATACGAAGGGAAGGACCCGGGGAGAGATGCAGAGGATACTCCATGATTTCAGGGATGGGAAGATCGATATCCTCCTTGGTACCCAGATGATAGCGAAAGGACTGAACTTTCCTTCCGTATCGCTTGTCGGAGTGCTCAATGCCGACTCATCCCTTTCTGTTCCAGATTTCCGTGCGGCGGAGAGGACATTCGATCTCCTGCATCAGGTTGCAGGGAGGGCAGGGCGCTATGGCGATGATGGCACGGTGCTGATCCAGACGCACCAGCCTCTGGCTCCTGCTATACGGTATGCGGCTGAGAATGATATAGAGTCATTCATCCGGACTGAGATGGATATGAGGAAGAAGACCGGCTTCCCGCCGTTTTCACGGCTTGTGAACATCGCAATAAGGGGAAAGAACGAGGAACGTACGGAGGCGGAGGCTATGGAGATAGAGCGGATCGCCTGTTCCCTTGAGCCCGATTTCCCCGAGGCTGAGGTCTTCTCCGCATCTCCCTGCCTTGTTGAGAAGAGGTCTGGATATTATAGATTCCATGTGCTTCTGCGCTCAGAATCGATGCATCAGCTTCTCATGTTCGCTTCAGCAGTCCTCAGGAATTACCATGCACCATCATCGATGTACCTTGAGGTCGATACCGATCCTGCATCGCTGATGTAGGATGCTGACATTCTTCGATATATGTCGTAAATTTATATCAATATGCTGGATATATATACACTTGGAGAGGATGTTCTCCGCAAGGAATGCAGTGAAATCAAGGTTTTCGATTCGGCCCTCAAGATGCTTGCAGATGCAATGCTTGAGACTCTTGAGGAGGCTGATGGTGTCGGGCTTGCAGGTCCGCAGGTCGGTGTTTCGGAGAGGATCTTCGTCATCCATATACCTGATAACCCGCCTATTGTGTTCGTCAATCCTGAGATCATCCAGACGAGTATCGAGACGTCACCTTATGAGGAAGGATGTCTTTCCATCCCCGGTGTGTACTGCAATGTTATAAGGCCATCTGCTGTCACAATCCAGGCTCAGGATGTTACAGGAAAGCCATTCACGCTAGAGGCAACTGGTCTTCTTGCGAGGGCAATACAGCATGAGAATGACCATCTTCATGGTAAGCTTTATATAGATCTTCTCTCAGAGAAGGACAGGGAGAAAGCTGTCAGGGAGTATGAGCGCAGGAATAGGCGCCATGGAGGAAGAAGAAGGAAATGAGGATTCTATATGCTGCAACGGGGGAGATAGCTGTCCCGCTTCTCAGGGCTCTGGCCCAGCGGGGAGATATCGCAGCAGTGCTTACAGCTCCTGATGCTCCGGGGAAGAGGGGAAAGACACTTATTCCTTCGCCTGTGAAGGTCGCTGCTATGGAGCTTGGGCTAGATGTCTGGCAGCCTGAGACGCTCAGGAAGGAGGCTAGGGCCCATGTCCGCAGTCTTATGCCTGATGCTCTGATGTCCTTCTGCTACGGCAAGATCTTCGGACCGATGTTTCTGTCGCTTTTCGGGTACACATTCAATGTCCATCCGTCGCTGCTGCCTCAATACAGGGGCTGTGCTCCTTTATATGCGGCGATACGCAATCTGGATAGGGAGAGCGGCATAACACTTCAGGAGATTGCTCCGGGAATCGATGAGGGACGGATATACAGGACGGTATCCTTTGCACTTGATGGTACTGAGGATATTCCCCGGGCTGAGAGCATTGCTGCGGAGCTTGCTCCTTCGCTTGTGCTTCCTGTTCTTGATAATCTGGACAATATAGAGCTTTCGGAACAGATTGGAACGCCCTCATATACGGAAATGGTGAAGAAGGAGGATGGCAGGATAGATTTCTCGAGACCTGCTGCGGAAGTGCATGCTCTGATAAGAGCTTCGTATCCCTGGCCTAAGGCATACTGTATGCTTGATGGCAGTCCTCTTTACATAACGGGCGTTTATGGCTCAGCGTTCGATGTGCCGGAAGCCGCCTCCGAGGCTCCGGGGACAGTTGCCGGGATCGTGAAGGGAAAGGGGCTGAAGATCGCTGCCGGTGATGGTTATATCTACGCATCCCGTGTTCTTCCTCCGATGAAGAAGGAGATGGATGCCCTTGCCTTTGCGAATGGATGCAGAGGAATCTGCGGGAGAGTGCTTCAATGAGAAAGCTGCTGGCTGTTCTTGCTGCTATGATGATATGTCTTGCGGGGCTTGCAGCTGCTGATCGCCCCGTGTTTGCTCTTGTCCTTTCGGGTGGAGGAGCAAAAGGAGTTGCCCATGTCCCAATTCTTCAGGAGCTGGACAGGCGGGGTATCGTTCCCGATATGGTCCTAGGTACCAGCATGGGTGCTCTGATCGGTGGATTCTATGCGGCAGGATATACAGGAGATGATCTGGAGACCATCATAAATGAGAATGACTTCATGGGGATGATCTTCCAGCTTTATGCAGTCAGGGAAGCAACTACGGTCAATAATCCATTCCTTGAGTATGATACAAACCTTCTTACGGTGGAGTTCGGAACGGATGGCATCGGGGCTGCCAGTGGTCTTCTTGATGACCAGTATGTGAATGCATTCATAAGGCGCTACCTCTCTAAGGTGCTCTCCGTTACGGATTTCGATGATCTTCCGATTCCATACAGATGCATCGGTGCAGACGTCACCAACAGCAGGCGTGTCGTGTTCGATTCCGGTTCGCTGTTCGATGCTATGCGTGCATCGATGGCAATTCCTATTGTATTCGCGCCAGTGCAGCTCGCTGATGGAAGCTATGTGATGGATGGCGGCCTTGAGGATAACCTGCCAATCGATCTTGCTAGATCGATGGGGGCCGATATCGTTCTTGCTGTCGATGTAGGCGATGTAATGGGGCTGTATGCCGCGGAGAATAAGGCTGATACGCTCTCAGGAGCATTCACCGAGTTCACAGATTATCTTACACGACCCAATACGATAAGGC
>CALXLE010000133.1 GCA_944389115.1 uncultured Spirochaetaceae bacterium | reverse complement strand
GGACTTTTAGTATTGAAGACAACATCTTCTGGGGCGTCTCCCGCTCTAATTACGATTCCATCATCGCCGGCACCTTTGATGTCGCCGAGCCGGTGATAGCATTCACAACTGATGGCAATACATGCTCTATCACTTCTGATACCACATTCGCCCATATCTACTACACGACCGACGGCTCTGATCCGACTGCGGAGAACGGCACGAGATATGAGGCTCCGTTCGCTGTGGAAGAGGGAAAGACAGTCAAGGCCGTGGCGTATGTGGGAATTGATGTTTACAGCGATGTCGTGGCAATGGAAGCACTTCAGCAGCTCCCCGCGCCGACGCTTACGAGCAGATATGATGGCTCCGTCTATAGGGTCTACCTGAACAACGTTGCCGATTATCCGGAAGAGGCTCAGGTCTATTTCAGATATGTCTGCAACGAACTCGATCCTGATCCAGGATTCACTCTCCGAGGCTATGCCAGTGAATTCAATGGTCTGGAGCTGTATGATACCGGCGGTTTCAATACGGGGACTGCTGAATGCTATATCGTCTATGAGGGGTATCGGCAGTCAGAGACGGCAAGCCTTCAGCTGGAAGAGAAGCAGCAGCTTCCGACGCCACAGCTGGTTTTCAGTGATGGAGAATTGATGATTGCCAATTCCGAGGATTATTCTGAATACGGGAATACGGAAGATATCTGCTTCATTGCATCCGATGATTATGATTTCGTCCAGAATTATGACGCATCAGAATATCAAGGTGAAGGATTCTCTCTTGGGGATTATTCCGAAGGATTGATTGATCTTTCAGAGTATGGATATGACGGAAGCGGGGCATACTATATAAGGGCTATCGATATTTCAGGATATTATGAATCTTCTGAAATCGCTGTTTATGATCCGTCAGAAAATTGATTAATGAGAAAACAACAGGCACCCTCTGGATCGTTCCTTAGGGTGCCTTGTTATGCAGTTTGATTCGCACTGAATATAACTGATTCCCAATATCGGAATCAATCCTTCGTTATATGCACGTCGAGCTGATTGAATGGCATGTCAACGCCGTTGGCAGCAACAAAAAGAGGATGCGCTCAGCTAAGCCGGGTGCATCCTCGTTCTTTTTCTGCCTATCGGGGATTATCCTACGATATCCCAGAGATCTTCCTTCAGTTCTTTGCCTGGCCTGAAGACCGCGACGCCATGAGGGGCAACGGAGCAGGATTCCCCTGTCTTCGGATTCCTTGCCTTCTCGCGTCCCTTCCTAGTGCGTACCTCGAACGTGCCGAAGCCGCGGAGCTCAGCCGTCTTTCCTTCTTTCAGCGCATCGGTGACTTCGACGAAGAACTCGTTGATAATCTGGTTGATTACCGATGGCTCGATATCCACCTTCCTCTTTATGCCATCTACGATCTCTGCTTTCGTTAATTTCTTCTTGCTGTTCATGTTAATTATTATAGCGAAAATGAAGATGAATGTATAATGATGCAGAAGAAAAGGCCCCTGGAAAAGGAGCCTCTGCAAGGAATCATCAATTAGTCTTAATTGCTGAGAACGAACTCGTATTTCTGCGAATTGTTGATGAATGTCCAGCCTGTTACCTGATCGAGTTCCATCTGCGCACCCATTCCGAAACAGCGGTTGGAGAAGTTCTCGTCGTCATAACGGACCCTGATTGTTAAATCGTAGTCCGTATCTTCAGGCGGCAGCTTGTCAGCCCCAGCAAATCTGGTTATCAGACCCCACACCTTGACGGTCATACCGTCTACAGTGTGCTCTGTTCCGCGTGCCTCAACCTCTGAATCATAAGCAGGGAAGCCGGGGAATGCGCTGATGATCGCACCCATGAATTTAGTCACGAATTCTTCCGGAGCCTCTCCGCGTGATTCTGCGATGGCCTCCAGATCATCGATAGTCGTATTCTTTGCCGGTGCTTCCGGGAATCTCAGCTCGAAACCGCTGTAGCTTTTCGTTGTGTCCTCGCAGGATGCCATGAAGAGGAGTGCAAGGACAGACAGAGCAATAAGAAGTGCTTTCTTCATTTTTCTCTCCTTTCAGTCTTCGTGCATTATACAGCACCCCCCCCCGGCAGAAGTCAATATCACGGGGCGTAATCTGTTCTGTATTGAGGTTCAGCCGAAGAGGTCCGTCTTCGCATCCGGCATGGCTCCGAAAGCGAGCATCATAGCTTCCTTTTCGTTATGGAATGGAAGATTTTCTTCTGCTTTGCTGATGAAGCTCTGGAGATATTCGTGGTCATCGAGGATCATGCAGGCCTTGAGATATGTCCTCTCATCGAAATGCCTGAGGTCCTTCATTGCATAGAGAAATTCTGTGTACTTGTTCTCTTCCATATATGCCTCCATGCAATCCTGAAGGACATGAAATGGCCGGGCATCTTCCCTTCGGGCGGCGGAAGGGAGTCAGAGGGTAGGGGTGGGATGAGCGCTGCGGCAGAAGCCCTGTGTTTCCCTTTTCTCCTGAGGAAGGAGAAGAAGCATGCATCTTTCCTTTTCTGCAGGAAGCAGAATCCAAACCGGATATCCCATATATCCAACTATAGCTATCAGCTATTCTACAGCATGAATTGGATGTTCTGCATACATCCGATTGTGTTGTGTTCCTTTATTCCGTCTAAACCCCTTGGAGAGCCTTTATCCGGGGCGTGGGCGTGCGCCCTGAGCTGAAGGCAAAAGAAAACCACCGGCAACGCCGGTGGCAGCTTCGATAGCATAAGAAGATTACTTCTTCTTGTGTCTATTCATTCTGAGTCTCTTCTTTCTCTTATGAGTCGCTATCTTGTGCTTTTTTCTCTTTCTTCCGCAAGGCATTTACTGCACCTCACCATATGGAATTTGTAATTACAAGCAACAATTCTGCATTTCTTGCATCCCCGTGTCAAGATAGGGGGCAGAAAGATGGCCGAGAATGGCAGAAAGCGGTTGCGGATGCTGGGGTGAGGCGCATAAGGGAGTTAATCGGCAAGCCCTCTGCCTTTCCATTTCCTTGTAAGGTCGAAGAACGATTTTCCCTTCTGGAGCCCTTTGAGTATATCGACCCTGTTCTGAAAAAGCGTTCCGAGCTTCATGATATTCGCTTCGGACATGCCGGATTCCGCATAGAAGGCGCGAACCTTTTCCGCATTGGGAAGGATCTCGGCATTGACGATTTCCTTGTTGGCTATCGTGCTTATCGAGTTTCTGAACGTGGTGTTGAATCCCTTTGTCTTTCCATTGAGGAAGACGGTCATATCGAGGACGCTTCCGAATCCCATAGAGTTGCCGTTGTCGAAGATAGGGGCAAGTCCCTTCAGCTTCAGCGTATCAGGATCCCTGATCACACCGAGGTTGTTGAGATGCCTGTCATTGTTGGCAAGGACGAAATCCGTCAATGCCATGTAATCAAGCCGGTTCCTGCAGTCCTCTCCATCGAGCCCCATCTTGCCGAGGATCTCAGCGAATCCATGACGGGAAACCTCTCCGTTCGTGAAGCCGTCCCGTCCGATTATATCCCATGCAGAAATGAATTCATTATGGGAATCGGTGAAGGCCTGGCATATGCAGCCGATGCCTTTCTCCTTCAGGCTTATCAGGCGATAGTCGGTGTATTCCGAGTACCCCTGAGCCATATGGATTCTTGAAGCAAATACCTCATTGTAGCTCTGCTGATAAGTACCGCCTTCATTGCCTTTGACAAGAAAGCGCTTCCCGTTCTTCGAGATCCAGAACTTCGGGAGATTTCCTCCGGTCGAGGCATCCGGGGTGTAGTGGCTTCTCTCAGAGCCTGAAGGCTCATCCTTTCTCAGGATGCCGAAATCATTATCGAAGAAGTTCACATCCTTCCAGCTGATTCCGGAATTCACAGGCCTGACCCACCAGCAATCCGAGAGGCTCAGCGCCAGGTTCTTCAGAAGGAAATCCGTGGAGCTCTTTACGCCGTGTTCCTGAAGCCAGTCCCTGAGGTTGTGGCGTGTCTTCGGCACGGCCCTGTCCTCCCACCAGAAACGGAAGTTGTTTATATCCCTCGCGGCGCGTGGAGGCATCAGCTCTCTTTCCTGGATGTTGAGAGATGTAATGAATTTCGCATCAAGATCGATTTCGAATATAGCGGCGATATCGTCCTTGTGCATCAGTTCGTATCTTTCCTTCATGCTGCCTCCTAGAATCATTATAGCCTGATTATCTTCCTACCGAGAAGGGGACGGGAATCATATTGCCTTAGCTGCCAGGATCTCCTTTATGCACGAAAGCTCCCATGCCGCATCCTCGATGGAGCCTGCGAATCTCTGCAGCATGCCTGCCGACTCGTCGTATTTCCTGAATGCTGCGTCGCTTCTTGCGTTCTGGAACTTCTCTTCCTCCGCATCGGCGATCTTCCTTATGCGGTCGACGTGCTTGA
>CALXLE010000132.1 GCA_944389115.1 uncultured Spirochaetaceae bacterium | reverse complement strand
TCGTTCATGGGTTTCTTCCTTGTTTATGTTGGTTTTGCAAGTTAAACATTACAGGAAGGGACCCTTTTCTGTCTCTAGATGCTATTGATCTTGTTCATGGAATCCCACACCTTTTTGTATAGAGCCTAAAGAAGGGTCTATTTACAGTATTGCCATGAAACCAGGGGAAGGCAAATGAAGCTCCCATTTCCTTGGTATGCCCATGAGACCATTCAACGAATGGTATTGGTTCAACATGCCAGCAGATGTAAACATCATAGATAACAAAAGCTCCCTTTTGGGGAGCCTTCTGTTGCCGCCTCCAGGAATCGAACCAGGGACACAAGGATTTTCAGTCCTTTGCTCTACCAACTGAGCTAAAGCGGCATTACTTGCGTAACGGATAGGAATTTAGCAGAAAGCAGACTATGCGTCAATATCTTTATGAAAATTCCTGGAACACGCTGAAAAGTTCGAAATGGTTCTTATGCGTCTCAAGCAATCCCTCATCCCTCATTTTCCCCAGTTCCTTGGACATAGCACTGCGATCGACAGCAAGATAATCAGCAAGCTGCTGTCTACTGAATGGTATGTCAATCGAACCACTCTTCTGTCCTAGAGCCTCATCGGATAGATATGACAGAAGCTTTTCGCGTGTTGTACGCTCAGAAAGATGCCCGATCTTCCTGACAAGCATTCTGTTCTTACCTGCAAGAATGGAGACAAGATTCCGGATTACTGTGCTATGGAATGGACACGGCAAAGAACAGGGCGAAAGCAATTTATGGCAATCGATGAAAATCACAACGCTATTCTCTGCTGCAACAACATCATTCATAAGCTCTCCGGATTCCGGAAAGGCATATGATTCACCAAACACCTCCCCTATCCTTACATCGCTGACGATGCTCCGGTTTCCCCAATAATCCTCCCTCTGGATATATAGCCTGCCTTCCGCAAGAATCGAAATCTCCTGTACTGTATCCCCTCGCCTCAGGATATATTCACCAGAGACATAGTTCTTCTTCCGTGCGTCAGTACATATCAGCATTCCTGATATCTCCTCATCAGAAAGCCCGAAGAATAGGTAATTATCTCTGAATATATGCAGATATTCTTCCACAAAGCACATTCTGTTGCAAAAACAACATATCCTTTCTTAAACAGAGAGTACCATCATGACAGATGCAGGTCAAATCCTGCAGAAGGAGATGAAATGATCAGAAGGATAATCAAGATAGATAAAGAGAAATGCAATGGATGCGGAGCATGCGCAGATGCATGCCACGAGGGCGCTATCGCAATGGTGAATGGCAAGGCGGAGCTTCAAAGGGAGGACTACTGTGATGGTCTTGGAGACTGCCTCCCTGCATGCCCTGCCAAGGCAATCTCATTCGAAGAGAGAGAAGCTCCCGCATATAATGAGGAGGCTGTGAAGAAGTCAAAGGAAGAGAAGCTACCCTGCGGATGCCCGGGAACGCAGTCGAAGGTGCTGAGGAAGGCTGAGAAGGAAAACAGCGGCTGCAGAGCAGAAGCTGCAAGCAGACTGTCACAGTGGCCTGTGCAGATAAAGCTTGTTCCTGTGAATGCACCATACTTCGATGGAGCCGATCTCCTGATTGCAGCCGACTGCACAGCATACGCCTATGGGAATATCCATGAGGATTTCATCAAAGGACGCATCACGCTCATAGGCTGTCCGAAGCTCGATGGCGTAGATTACTCCGAGAAGCTCTCTGCCATACTCTCACAGAATGATATCAGGAGCGTGACAGTCCTTCGGATGGAGGTGCCATGCTGCGGTGGAATCGAGATTGCGGCACGGAATGCTGTCAGGGTAAGCGGCAGACCGATACCCATTGCTGTCATCACGATATCAGCAGAGGGGAATATTATCGGCTGAACATTCAGGAAAATGGCATTGGACACGATGAAGAATTCTCCTGCTTTCCATATAATATCCAGCAGGAGAGCTTATGGGACTGACACAATGCTATAAGATACTCTCCGCCCATCTTGTGGACGGGGAGCTGAGAACAGGCGAAAGCATAAAGATAGGAATCGACCAGACACTCACGCAGGATGCAACTGGCACGATGGCATACCTCGAGTTCGAATCGATGGGAATAGACAAGGTCAGGAACGAACTCGCACTCAGCTATGTCGACCACAATACCGTGCAGGTCGGCTTTGAGAATGCAGATGACCATGAGTATCTCAGGACCGTTGCAGATAAAAAGGGAGTAATCTACTCCCGCGCAGGGAATGGAATCTGCCATCAGGTCCATCTTGAGCGTTTCGCTCTGCCAGGCAAGACACTCCTGGGTTCGGATTCACATACTCCTACCGCAGGAGGAATTGGATCATTCGCTGCTGGGGCTGGCGGTCTGGATGTCGCTCTCGCTATGGCAGGAATCCCCTTCTCAATCATCGCTCCGCGCGTTGTCGGCATACATCTTACAGGCGCTCTGAAACCATTTGTCTCTGCGAAGGACGTGATCCTCAAAGTCCTTGAGAGATTCGGCGTAAAGGGCAATGTTAATACCGTATTCGAATACTACGGTGATGGCGTGAAGACACTTTCCGTCCCTGAAAGGGCAACCATCGCGAACATGGGCGCAGAATGCGGAGTCACAACCTCACTCTTCCCATCAGATGAGAACACGCTTGCCTTCCTTAAAGCCCAAGGACGCGAGGAAGGATTCATAGAGCTATCAGCCGATCCGGATGCTGTCTACGATGAGATCTTCGAGCTGGATCTCTCCTCCATCGAACCTCTTGCCGCATGTCCTCATAGCCCAGGGAATATAAAGACAGTACGCGAGCTGTCTGGAATGGCGGTGAACCAGGTTCTCATAGGATCATGCACGAATTCAAGCTATATGGACCTGAAAAAAGCTGCAACTATACTCAGAGGTCATCATATCGCTCCATCGGTATCGCTCGGAGTAGCTCCCGGATCGAGGGAGGTCCTTCTCATGATCACAGAGGATGGTACCCTCGATACCCTGATAAAAGCCGGGGCAAGGATCCTTGAGTCTGCCTGTGGCTTCTGTATCGGAAACCATCAGAGCCCGGGAACGGAAAGCGTATCGCTCAGAACCAGCAACCGTAACTTCTATGCGCGATCCGGAACACCTTCTGCCAATGTCTATCTGGTGTCACCGGAGACAGCGGCCTTCTCCGCGATAACAGGAGTCTTCTCCGATCCGAGGAAATCGGATGCGGATCTTACAGGGATAGCAATGCCAGGCAGTTTCATCATCGATGATTCGATGTTCATAAAGCCATCATTCTCGGAAGAGATAAAGAGAGGACCGAACATCGGAGAACCACCTGTGAATACCCCGCTTCCGGAAAAGGTAAAGGGCCATGCTGTGATAAAGGTCGGAGAGAAGATCACGACGGACCATATCATGCCTGCCGGAGCACGTCTCAAGTACAGATCCAATATACCAAGATACTCAGAGTTTGTATTCGAGTCGGTAGATCCATCATTCCCTGCCAGGGCATCGGCATACAGAGACAAAGGTGAAAGCGGTTTCATCATCGCAGGTGCATCATATGGACAGGGATCCTCTAGAGAGCATGCCGCTATCTGCCCGATGTATCTTGGAATTCGCGCAGTATGTGCTGTATCGATAGAGCGCATACATCAGGCTAATCTCTGCAATTTCGGCATTCTCCCGCTGCTCTTCAGGAATGAGGAGGACTATGAGAAGATCGATCAGGACGATGAGCTTGAGCTACTAAGTCCCCGTGATGCGGTTGTGTCAGGAAAGTTCATCCTCCATGACATCTCAAAAGGACTGGAAATTCCTATGGATCTATTTGCTTCTGAGGATCAGAGGAGAACACTCCTTGCCGGAGGAAGGCTGAACGAGATGAAAGCATGAGAATAAGAATGGAAAACGGGAAGCTTATCGTCCCGGATGATCCAGAGATCGTATATATCGAAGGCGATGGTGTCGGCCAGGAGATAACCGATAAGATGAGGCATGTCCTCGATGCAGCCATCGCAAAGGCATACGGTGGTAAGCGCAGAATCGAATGGAAGGAAGCGCTTGCAGGCGGCAAGGCTGAGAAGCTTGCAGGAACGAATCTTCCGGATGACACCCTCGACGCGATCAGAAGCGCTCTTGTAGCTATCAAAGGCCCGCTTATGACGCCTGTAGGGAAAGGTGCAAGATCCATAAATGTCGCACTGCGGCAGCAGCTCGATCTCTATGTCTGCCTCCGCCCTGTCGAGTATTTCGAAGGTGTCCCCTCTCCAGTGCGCCATCCGGAAAAGGTCGACATGGTGGTATTCAGGGAGAATACGGAGGACATCTATGCAGGAATCGAATGGGCATCTGGCTCAGAGGATGCAGAAAAGGTGATTGCATTCCTGCAGCATGATATGGGTGTGCGTAAGATAAGATTCCCTGAAACCTCAGCAATAGGAGTAAAACCCGTATCCCCCGATGGCTCGAAAAGACTCATCAGAGCCGCTATCGACTATGCAATAGCCCATAAGCGCAGATCAGTGACCCTGGTGCATAAAGGCAACATCATGAAATTCACCGAAGGTGGTTTCAGAGGCTGGGGCTACGAGCTTGCAGAAGAGGAATATGGCGCATACAAAAAGGATGGCAGGACATACATACCATCTGCTTCCGGAGAGATAGAACTGAAGGACTGCATCTGTGACGCATTCCTGCAGAATATCCTTCTGCGCCCAGAGGACTATGATGTCATTGCAACCCTGAACCTCAATGGCGATTATGTATCAGATGCTCTTGCTGCAGAGGTCGGGGGAATAGGAATAGCTCCTGGAGGGAACATCAACTACTCCACAGGCGCAGCCGTATTCGAGGCAACCCATGGCACCGCGCCTGATATAGCGGGCAAGGATATAGTGAATCCCCTATCAATAATACTCTCAGGCGTGATGATGCTGGAGTACATCGGATGGATAGAAGCTGCAGAGATGATACGCATAGCTGTACGCAAAGCCATTGCCTCAGGGAAGGTCACAAAGGACTTCTATACGCTTCTTGAGAAGGAAGGCCGCTCTGGAGAGTGTCTCTCCACATCGGCGTTCACCGACAATCTCATCTCACTGCTCTGACACCCTGCCGCAAAGCGCGGCAGGATAGTCCATCAGCGCCTTTCAGCGATAGGTACGACCGTCATCTTCTCCGGGCCTGAATAGACCTGCCTTGGCCGTCCTATCTTCTGATAAGGATCATGTCTCCACTCAAGGTAATGGGCAATCCAGCCAGGAAGCCGTCCCATGGCGAACAGCACGGTGAACATCGATACAGGGATTCCCATCATATGGAATGTTATACCTGTATAGAAATCGACATTCGGATAGAGGTTGCGCTCAATGAAATAATCATCATGCGTTGCTCTCTCCTCCAGCTCCAAAGCTATATCAAGAAGATCATCCTTGACACCTGTAGCCTCTATGACAGATTTTGAAAGCTCCTTTGCGATCTTTGCCCTGGGATCGAATGTCTTATATACCCTGTGACCGAATCCGAAGAGACGGAATGGCTCATCCTTCGATTTGGCCTTCTCTATCACGGAATCGATGGAGAGTCCCTCATTCTTTATCTTCTGCAGCATATCCATGACAGCCTGGTTTGCTCCGCCATGCTTTGAGCCCCAGAGCGCGCATACGCCAGCCGTCACGGATGCATAGAGATTCGCATCCGATGAGCCCACAAGCCTGACAGCGCTTGTGGAGCAGTTCTGCTCATGATCGGCATGAAGGATCAGAAGCTTATTGAGTGCATTGACGTGGACAGGATTAGGCAGATAGTTATTGACCGATGTGTGGAACATCATATTGAGGAAATTGGCGCAGTACGAGTAGCTGTACTGGGGCTCGACGAAATCAAGGCCCTCCATCTGCCTGTATGTGAACGCTGCAATAGTCCTCATCTTAGACAGAAGTCTTGTCACAGTCAGGTCGAGATTCTCCTCAGGATCCCTGTCATCAAGCTCAGGATAGAAAGCAGAAAGAGAAGCGACCATAGCAGCCAGTATCCCCATCGGATGCCCATCATGGGGATATGCCCTGAAGAAATTCCTCATATTCACATGGAGCAATGAGTTCTCATTCAAGAGCTTCTGGTATCCGATACGCTCCTCTGCCGTAGGAAGCCTTCCTTTTATGAGAAGGTATGCGACCTCTATGAAATCGCAGCTGGCAACAAGATCTGCTATATCATAGCCACGGTATCTCAGGATTCCCTTCTCCCCGTTGATATAGCATATGGATGACATGCATGAACCGGTATTCACATACCCTGGATCATACGTAATGTATCCAGTCTCTTTCCTGAGTGTCGTGATATCAACAGATTTCTCACCCATGCTATCCGTGATGATATCCGCATGGTATTCCTTTCCACCTGACAACCTTATGAGAGCGGCATCTTTTTCCCTTACCATAGCTGGCCTCCTCTATCATGAAGCATTTGCCGGAACAGACCGTTTTCTGGTACTTTAGCACGTACAGGCCAAGGAAGTCTTGCAATATTAGCCGGAAGAGATGGAAAAAGGCTGCCCGCAGGCAGCCCAGGATACGGCATCCCTGATGGATCAGCCGATAGCCTTAAGAATGAAATCAACAACAAACAGGATTGATGCGCCTGCGATGATCGGATGGATCTCTCTGGCCTTTCCTGTGAATATCTTAGCGATGCAGTACATGATGAAGCCTGCAGCGATACCATTTGTGATTCCATATGTGAAGCTCATGATGGCAACGGTGAAGAATGCCGGGACAGCGTCCTCGAACTTCTTCCATTCGATCTCCGCGAATGGCTCAACCATGAGAATACCGACAACGATAAGAGCCGGCGATGTAGCAGCGCCCGGCACCATGCCGATAAGACCGGAGAACGGCAGACAGATCAGGAACATTATGGCTGTAACAAGGCTTGTAAGACCTGTGCGTCCGCCAGCTGCGATACCTGCTGAGCTCTCTACGAATGTCGTTGCATTACTGGTTCCGAAGCATGCGCCAATACTTGTAGCTACACTATCTGCAACGAGTGCCTTGTCAAGGCGGCTCTTGAATCCAGAGCCTTCGAGAGCCTTCTCATCCTCGGCATCGAAGATATGGCTCTTGCGTCCCGTACCGATGAATGTTCCGATTGAATCGAATGTATCAGAGAGGCTCATCGAGAATATCGTTACGATGACGAATGGAATCTTCACGGGATCAGAGAAGAGCGATCCGAATCCGGGATTGCCAAAGAAGCTGAAAGCAACTTCCTTGAAACCTTCCATCGTCTCACTTCCGGAGAAAATAGTCTCAGGCAGCTGCGTAACACCCATCGGAATACCGATTATGGTTGTTGCTACGATACCGATAAGCATAGCACCCTTCACCTTCATGACCATGAGGATGACTATGATAAGCAGTCCGATCACAGCAAGCAGGAGATGGGGCTGATTGAATGGCTGCATTCCAGGTGTGACGCTTGGATACGCACCAGTGAACGATACGAGACCAGCATTATTGAGACCAAGATATGCAATGAAGAGACCTATTCCTCCGCCGATTGCATTCTGGAGGCTCTCAGGGATTGATTTGACTATCGACTTGCGGAGCTTCGTGACGGTGATGATTATGTTTATCACACCGCAGATGAATACCATCGCGAGAGCTTCCTGCCAGACAAACCCACCTGCCAGACATATCGTATACGTGAAAAGAGCGTTAAGGCCCATTCCTGGCGCTACAGCATATGGAACATTGGCAAACAAAGCCATTACAAGCGTGCCGACCGCAGCGGCAAGACAGGTGGCGACAAAGACACCATGCCAGCTCATGCCAGTCTCTGCCAGCATATTCGGGTTGACGAATATGATGTAGGCCATAGTAAAGAACGTAGTCAGACCAGCGACGATCTCGGTCCTCGTATTCGTTCCCTTCTCCTTCAGACAGAAGAAATCATTCATAAATTCTCCTCCATGCGTCCAACTTACGAAATGGAAACCTTCCATGCAGCGGCAGGAAGATCCATCCACAGCAACCATTGTTATTATAGAATTCCAATCCAAGGCATGCAAACTATTTCATATGAGGGCCATTCTGATGGGAAATGGAATTCATTTGCATCGTCAGACAAAGGGGATTACCCTGAGTAAAGGAGTGATTTCATGGATAAGAAAACTGCTTCTCTTCTCATCGATGCGGCTATGGGAAGAGTAGAATGCGATACGGTTATCCGCAACGCAAACATCATTGATGTATTCAGCAAGAATACATTCGTATCCGATGTATATATAATCAATGGCCTGATTGCAGGATTCGGGGAAGGAATGAAGGCAAAGCAGGAGATCGATGCAGGAGGAAAGTATCTCATCCCAGGCTTCATCGACGCCCATTGCCATATCGAAAGCTC
>CALXLE010000131.1 GCA_944389115.1 uncultured Spirochaetaceae bacterium | reverse complement strand
GGGGGGGGGTAGCCTATCCGTGATATTAATCAGAGGAGTAGAATCAAATGAAGAAAACGATTCTTACAATCATGGTCGCGGCTATGATGCTTGTTGCATTCACAGCTTGCCAGGAAAATCCTGATTTCTTGGGATATAATCCTACGATGGTTACACTTGAACAGAATTCAACCATCGTTACTGGACAGACGGTTACACCGGATATGTTTACTGCGACGGTGACATATGCAAACGGTAAGACAGCTGTTGCTGATGGCATTGTAGAGATCACAGAGGAAGGAAAGGCTCTAGCTTCAATTACAAAAGGGGCTTCGGAAACTCTTACTGCAAGTCTGACACCTGTTATTACTCCTATTCAGAGTGTAAGTGTTTCAGGTGAAACTCAGGATGTAGAGGTAAATGGATCTCCAGCTTTTGACAAACTTACAATTGTTGCATCATATGACGGAGGAACATATACATATACAGCTGTTGATACATCAGTGTCCGCAAGAGCATCTTATGCTGCAGCTCTTGATCTTAGCTCTGTTGGCGAAGTTGTGGTTGAGCCGAAGAATGTTGTTGTTGAGATCGATGGAGAATCCGTTACAGTTTCTGCTGTAAACTGGACAATCAATGTCGTTAACTCTGACGATCATGGCGATATCGCAAGCCTTGTTCTTGGTCTTGTAAGATATGAAGATACAGAAGCTGTAGCTATTGATACTGATGAAGTATTCATTGGTGATGTTGTTGGTACCGCTGACGGTAACATTGGTCTCGCTGTATATGCAAAATATGAGGATGGGACTGTTGCAGAAGAGGCTCTGGGAAGTGGATATGCTCTTAATGGAGATACCTTTACAGCAACAACAAAGGTAGCAGCAGATAAAACATATAAGATTGAAGCTGTTTATAGTTCTGATTATGCAGTGAAGGGTTCAATATCCTTCAGCGGAAAGGATTATACCTCAGCTATAAATTCAACTGTAACGCTCGCAAATAACAAGAAGGATGTAGATTTCCAGCCTACCGCAACACAGAGCAAGTCTCTGAGTGTCAATGACTTCGTATTTACTTGTACAAAAGCAAGCGATACAGAAAAGACTGATGTGTCGATTGCCTCCAGCAATTTTGAAATTGATAAAACATTCATTCCAGCTGGAACAACAACTGACTTTACTGTCAACTTCTCGATGATAAACGAAAAAGGTGAGAAGCTTACTACTTCTTATACTTTCGATTTTGCTGAGTAATACAGCGGATTACTGATAACATTATTCCTGCCTATTTAGGCAGGAAGTATGGAGGACGGTATGGAAGAAAGAGATACGTCCCTCCGGAAACACAGGATTCCTACAGAGAAGAGACAGGAATGCTTGAAGCTCTTTGAAGAGGGTTACGGTTATAAGAAGACTGCGCAGCTTGCAGGACTGAATCTTTATACTGTTCGAGACTACAAGAGGCGCTATGCCTCAGGGGACAACTCCTGGGCAGACAGGGGCGGGAACATGGTTTCCGTCTGAATATGCGGGTGCTGGCCTAGGCCAGTGCCCTTCCGTTGCTGATGGGAATGCATTGAGGTGCATTGCTATGAGGATCGGGAGTATTCCTCGATTCCTAGATTAATGATGAGGGCCTTCTCTTAGCCTGTGCGGAGAAGGCTCTGCTTATTTCCTGTTACTTCTTATTCTCTTAAGTTTGGCATCGGATCTGTATTTGAAAGGAGTGGTGCCAAAGAACTTGGAGAACACTCTGGAGAAGTGCTCCTGGGAGGAATATCCTACCTCCGTTGCTATATCAGCACAGGTGCGGGATGTACCTTCGAGAAGAGGAATGGATTTTGACATGCGTATTAGCCTGAGAAGATCAGTAAATGATATATCAAGCTTCTTGCTGATAAGTGCTGATGCGTACTGCTCTGTGAATCCATATTGATCTGCGAATCTCTGCAGTGTCACAGTGCCTGAATTCCTGTCGATGTACCTAAGATAGTCAAATGCATCGTTATCATTGATATCCCCAGTACGGATGCATGAGCGTTCCATCTCTGCGGAGATCTCCTGAAGAATAGCATCGATCATCTTCTCAGAACGGTCAGTGCGTATATCCTCAGCATGCAGCCGTTCTGCGATTGAAATCAGGTCCCCGTTCTTATCGGTATATAGTCCTGGCGGGATCTCCAGATTCTCTGAGGATATCCTCCAGAAAGAGCCATTTGTGAGGTAATAGGAATCAGGAGCGAGGCAGAGTATGCTTCCTTTCTCTGTTTCATACTGTATTCCATCCACAGCTGCTGTCCCTGATCCTGTTGCTATCAGCAGGCTGATCTCATCGGTACGCATCAGTATTGTGGTCGTACCGAGCTTTGCTGTCATGGCGATGCTGCTATAGTATGCCTCAAGTATTCCATCGGGAGTTATTGTCATGCATTCCTCTCCGTCACGATAGTCATGCAGTTATGGAATGAAGCAAGATAATGCTTTCCATTCTGCTCAAGTCTGTATTGTCCGTTTCTTCCCGGACATGTACTGCAATTCTCTCCGAATCCATCGTGCCTTATGCATGCTCTCGATATGAAAAGGGGAGGAGCGAAATCCTTGACGATAGCTGGCTTGAATGGCCAGGGCTCCTCATAGCTATCACGTTCCATCCAGAGATAACCTCCGATGAAATTCGGTATATTCTCACATAGAAGCTTCGCAGCTTCTCGGTTTGGGACATAAAGGTATATATCCGCGAAGAACTTATACTCAGGGTGTGCTTTCGCGAAGAGCATATCAGCGATGTTGTTCATACCGATCCGTACATTATCATGCTTTGATGCGTTGGCAACGACCTCGTCCCACATATTCCTCTCATCAAATCGGACAGGGGGCATTGTTATATATGTTATACCGTTGTATTCCTTTCCCGATATATTCCATGGAACACCATCCCCGCATATCGCTTTGCGTGGAGGCAGGTCTTCCGCTTTAATGGATGAAACAGCTTCAGCAGAGTAATGCTTTTCTTCCTCCGGTCTTTGTTCCAGTTTATCAATGAAATCCCTGCGTATCTCCTTCAGCCTTGATGGATTGATATAGAATGTGCCACTGACTCCCTCAATTTCAGGTGTAAGCTGCATATCCTTGTCTGAAGAGGAGAATATGCGCATCAATGAAGGGATGGGGCTCTTATCAGAAGGGGCTGTCTCAATGTCGTAATCGGCTGTTGCATCGCCGGCTTTGATGCTCAGGGTATTTCCATTGATAGAAATAACCGCAGGAATGCGTTCCTTTGCCATAGGCAGATCGCTTGATGGTATTCTGGTGTTCCCTGTGCTCTTTGATATCATATAGAGACGGAGACCAGTAAATTCCCTCTTTGCATTCTCGAGCCGCAGTTTATATGTCCAGCTGTGCGGTTCAGACTTGCCAATGATTAAGGCGCTGAAGCGGAGCGGGGTATCAAGTCCTGTCGCATCATCCGGAACGAGAAGCATCAGCCCATCATGCGGATTTATATTGCGTCTTGTCTCAACCGTGATGGATCCTCCTCCGCTTTTTATGCATACTCCGATATCGTCCCCGAGATGCCCTGTATAGGATCCCGTTGTAAGAATGTGATGCCCAGGTCCAGTTCCTTCTAAAAAACCTGTCCCACGTTTCCTGCTGAATGAAAGATTGACATTGGAATCATAGGGGATAGTCCCAGTCCTGCTGTCGAGTATTGCTCTGTAGTATTTTGTGACAGCTTCTGCATATTCAGGACCTTTCATCCTGCCCTCGACCTTAAGGCTGTCTATGCCTATCTTTTCCAGCTGCTTGATCAGCGTCCCGCTGTTGAGATCCTCCATTGAGAATGGATAGAGCTTCCGTCCTGTCTTCTCATCTGTGAACCATGTGCGGCAGATCTGGGCACAGGCCCCTTCATTGGCAGACCGGCCTGTTATGGCATGGGATGCCATGCAGAGTCCTGAGAAGCCATAGCAGAGAGCTCCATGTATGAAGACCTTGAGTTCGACATCAGGACAGGCTTTCCTGATTCTCTCAATCTCCTTCAATGATAACTCCCTGGCAAGAACAACTCTTGTGAATCCCAGCTTCTGAAGGGCTTTGACACCAGCTTCCGTATGCACTGCAAGCTGCGTTGATGCATGCAGAGGCAGGGATGGAAAATCATTTCTGATGATTCCTGCAATGCCGAGATCCTGTACGATTATGCCATCACAGCCGTACTTTTCAATCTTCTCAAGAAGATCATATGCCCGCGGAATATCCTCATCATCGATAAGAGTATTGATTGTTATGTATATGCGCCTGTCCCTTTCCTCGGCGTATTTCCGGATCTTGCGCATGTCCTCAATGGAGAAGTTCCCGGCGCCTTTCCGAGCAGAGAATTCCTTCATACCAAAGTAAATAGCATCCGCTCCTGCATTTATTGCGATAAGCGCTTCCGTGATAGTCCCTGCGGGCATTGCGAGTTCCATATATCTCCTCTCTTATAATTGTCCCATTGCTTGCCAAAATATCGGATTGCAATTATGCTTTCACTTAGTAAATATACCGCATATATGCGGATATCATAAAGGAGAAACCGATGACACTTAATGATCTCAAACATCCTAAGCTTGTCCAGTGGGTAAACGAGTTCGCTGCTCTTACAACACCGGACAACATCGTTATTGCCGATGGTTCGCAGGAGCAGTATGAGGCTCTTATCGATCTCCAGGTTAAGGAGGGCCTCTGTGTCCGCCTCAACGAGGAGAAGAAGCCAAACTGCGTGCTTTTCGATTCTGATCCTTCCGACGTTGCTCGTGTCGAGAAGAGAACATTCATCGCTGCAGAGACTCAGGATGCAGCTGGTCCTACAAACAACTGGATCGATCCTAAGGAACTCAAGAAGACAATGACAGATCTCTACAGAGGATGCATGAAGGGCAGAACTCTTTATGTTATTCCTTTCTCAATGGGTCCTCTTGGTTCTCCGATGTCAAAGATCGGTGTTGAGCTCACAGATAGCGCATACGTTGTCTGCAACATGATGATCATGACACGTGTAGGCGTAAAGGTTCTTGATCTCCTCGGAACAGATGGATATTTCGTTCCTTGTCTCCACTCAGTTGGCAAGCCGCTTGAGAAGGGCGAGACAGATGGCGGCAAGTGGCCATGCGCTCCAATGGAGCACAAGTACATCTCCCAGTTCCCAGAGACAAGAGAGATCTGGTCCTATGGTTCTGGCTACGGTGGAAACGCTCTTCTTGGAAAGAAGTGCTTTGCTCTCCGCATAGCTTCCGTACTTGCTCGTGACGAAGGCTGGCTCGCTGAGCACATGCTCATCCTCAAGGTCACCAACCCAGAGGGCAGAAGCAGATACGTAACTGGTGCATTCCCATCAGCTTGCGGAAAGACAAACCTCGCTATGCTTATTCCTACCATCCCTGGCTGGGAAGTCCACACAATCGGCGACGATATCGCATGGATGAAGCCCGGAAAGGATGGAAGACTCTATGCTATCAACCCAGAGGCAGGCTTCTTCGGCGTTGCTCCTGGAACATCAGCAAAGTCCAACTACAATGCTCTTATGGCAGCTTCCAAGAACACCATCTTCACAAACGTCGCTCTTACAGAGGACAAGGATGTCTGGTGGGAAGGAATCGGCTACGATGCTCCTGGCAAGCTCATCGACTGGAATGGCAACGAGTGGGTACAGGACAAGGGCAACAAGGAGCAGAAGCCAGCTGCGCATCCGAATTCAAGATTCACAGCTCCTGCAGCACAGTGCCCATGCATCGCACCAGAGTGGGAAGATCCCGCAGGCGTACCTATCTCTGCTATCCTCTTCGGTGGCAGAAGGCCTTCGACAATTCCTCTCGTACATATGTCCAGGAACTGGAACCATGGTGTATTCCTTGGCTCAATCGTAGGTTCCGAGGTTACAGCTGCTACGCTTGATGTAAAGGCTGGAACAATCAGACGTGACCCATTCGCTATGCTTCCGTTCTGCGGATACAACATGGGTGACTACTTCCAGCACTGGATTGATGTAGGCAAGGCTGCTCCTTCTCAGGACGTCCTTCCGAAGATCTTCTACGTCAACTGGTTCCGCAAGGATGCCAATGGCCACTTCATCTGGCCGGGATATGGTGACAACAGCCGCGTTCTCAAGTGGATCTTCGAGTGCTGCGATGGTACTGCAAAGACAGTTGATACTCCAATCGGAATTATGCCGACAGTCGACGCAATCGACAGACCAGAGGGTGTTTCTGAGGCTGATATGGCTGAGCTCCTCAAGGTCGATGTCGAGGGATGGCTCAAGGAGGTCAATGATATCAGGACCAACCACTATCCGAAGTTCGGCAAGCACCTTCCGAAGGAACTTGCAGAGATGCTCGATACACTCGAGGCTTCTCTCAAGGCTTACAAGGGCTGATAACAGCTTGCAAAACACAGAGGGCTCCCACGCGGAGCCCTTTGTTTACACCAGTGATAGAGATATCGGTATCCAGGTTGTTTAATAGCTTATGCAATTTAAGCACAAATAATAGATAATGGATTGAAGCCCCTTTAGTCATATCTGTTTCTTCCATTCACCTTCTTTAAAGATAGATTTTCAGTTCAGCAAGGTCATATTGGCTTGGATAAGATGGAAAATGTTCACTTTCCTTCTTCCTTTGGCAGAATCACATTCAGCAGTATCGCTACTATTGCTGCAATGACGACAGGGGATGTAGCGAATACAGTCGTTACCCATTCAGGGAACTGCGAGAGCGATTCGCTTACCATGCTTACGCCCATTCCAAGAGCAGCTGAAAGACCAACTATCGATGTATTGCGATAGCTCATTGGCTGCATTGCAACGAGCTTCATGCCCGTCATCGCGATTGATGCGAATACCGATACAGTAGCTCCGCCGAGAACGCATTGCGGTATTGTCGTTAGAAGAGCGGAGAACTTAGGTATCAGGCCTGC
>CALXLE010000130.1 GCA_944389115.1 uncultured Spirochaetaceae bacterium | reverse complement strand
TAGAACTCCTCCTCAGAGACTCTCATCGTGAACTGCATGTAGTAGGGGCGTGATGGCGCGAAGCCCTTTATCCCAAGGAGTTTTCCGCAGCGGATTCTGAGGAATCTCTCCAGTGCAAGGAATGCATAGCTTCCAAGCCATGGGAAGAGTGCCCACATGTTTCCTCCGAGATGCACGAGAGGGTGGTTTTCCATCCCCGATTTCCTGAATGTTTCCCTCGCATCCTGAAGCCTGCATACAGCATGTCGCATCAGATAAGGATAGCTCCTGTCCTCGCTCAGCACACCATGCATGCGCTCAAGTATGCGCGTATGTATGTCCCCGGGCACATCGCCGAAGTAGGCAGGAATGCTTCCTTTCACAAGTGAGCAGTAGACCTCGCGCTTCTTATGGTCAACCTCCTCGACAACCCAGACTCGTCCCGCTATGGCGATCTTATCTCCAACCGGTGGCGGCTTGACTATTGTTCCGAGTTCCTCGGAGCCTGAGCGCACGGAATACTCCAGATTCTCCTGGAAAACAGCATAGAACTTGTAGCTGCTCGTGATTCTCTCCCCAGTTAGACCAAGGATGAGCCCGCCATTCTCAGTCCTGCTTATATGATCTATCTCCAGAAGATGCTGGAGCAGAAGACGGTAGTCATCCTGCGATACGCGGCGGAAGCAGGATATCGTAAGCACGCGTGATGCCAGCTCACGCGGTGTCATCTCCCCGCATGATGCCAATGTGCTCATCGTCTGATGATAGAGCAGGCTGTATGGGAGCCTGTCAGTCCTTGGAGGCTCCACGAAGCGCTCCTCGATATACAGCTGCACAAGCGCTATGCCTTGGATAAGATACCAAGGAATCATATCCGGCATCATCGCCCGTGGCTCAGGATGGTCCTCCCTCATCACGAACCACATCTCCGATGGATTGCCCCTTCGTCCTGTTCGTCCCATGCGCTGCAGAAATCCAGATACGGTGAATGGAGCATCAATCTGGAATGCACGCTCAAGCTTTCCTATATCTATGCCTAGCTCAAGCGTTGCGGTTGCGCATACGGAGAGAAGCGAATCATCATCCTTCATCTCCTCCTCGGCGCTCTCCCTGTATGATGCCGATAGATTGCCATGGTGTATCAGAAACCTGTCAGGTTCACCCTTGGCTTCGCAGTAGTGCCTCAGGCTCTGGCACACAGCCTCGCATTCCTCCCTTGAGTTAGTGAATATAAGGCATTTATGGCCTTTCGTATGCTCAAAGATATAGCCTATGCCCGGATCTGCGGCTATAGGAGCGGCATCGGTCGCTTCCTCCATTGCCATGGCTCCTGTCGCTCCTTCCTTGTCCTCATCGGCCTGTGGCGGGGTGTTGTAGAAGTGCTCCATCGAGAGCCTCCAGATCTCTTTCCCTCCATCGAAGCGCGGTATTACTGTGCTCCGTCCGCTGCCAGAGGCCATGAAACGTCCTGCAGCCTCAGGATTGCCTATTGTCGCTGACAGCCCGATTCTCCGGGGATGGCAGCCGGCAAGCCTGCACATTCTCTCGATAAGGCTGAATGTCTGCAGCCCTCTGTCACTCCTCAGAAGCGAGTGTATCTCATCGATGACGATGAACCGGAGATCGGAGAAAAGCGATGGTATCTCCATATGCTTGTTGATCATCAGCGATTCAAGCGATTCCGGTGTGATCTGCAGAAGTCCCCCTGGCTTCTTCATCAGCTTCCGCTTCTGCGATTGTGGCACATCGCCATGCCATCTGGTGACAGTTATGCCTGCTTCCCTGCATAGCTCTTCCATGCGTCCTGACTGGTCGTTGATGAGAGCCTTCAATGGTGCGATGTACAGCACTCCGACGCTCTTGGGCGGATTCTCATCAAGCAAAGTCAGGATGGGGAAGAACGCGGCCTCGGTCTTTCCTGAAGCGGTGGATGCTGTTATGAGCACATTCTCCTCTGTTCCGAAGATTGCTTCGCCGGCCGCGTCCTGAACGCCTCTCAGGGCCTTCCAGCCTGACCTGTAGATATAATCCTGGATGAATGGAGCATACCTTGCGAATACATTCATATGGTGAACTCCGCATAGCTTTCTTCTGCTTCATCGGAGACAGCATTCGATTCAGAATATGAGAATCCATCGGATTGGAGCATCTGTTCCATCGTCATCTCCGGATTCTGATATAGAAGATCCAGAAGCTCGATGAAATCCCTGATGACCTCTCTCGGGGTAATATTCTGGTCAGCACCTATGCGGGAGTATTCAAGCTTTATGAAAGCAGCAAGGTCATCGGTGCTGAGCTTTGAAGCATAGCCATAGAGATCGGCGTGCATATGCATCAGCTTCTCGCAGAGAACAAGCATCTCCTCAGGTGTCAGTGGCTCAAGACGTATGACAGGAGCCAGGAGATCCCTTGCCCCGGGCTTTGAGAACCTTCCTTCCGAGAGGCGGGACCGGAGAGCTTCGTAGCTGTATATGCCGCGTCTCCGGTCTTCGACGGCCTGTGGCGTTGCTCCCATGATGATGCCTAGATACCGGGCCTTGCCCTGAAGTGCATCGTTGTACATTGCAAGAAGCTTCTCGTAGTTGTACTGGCGTGTGATTGTGTTCGGTATCTTATAGAGATTCACAAGCTCATCGATGAAGATCATCATTCCAGCGTATCCTGCCAGGCGGAAGAATGACGCGAATATCTTCAGATAATCATACCAGTCATCATCGGTTATGATGATATTGACTCCAAGGTCCTCCTTCGCTTCCTTCTTCAGCGTGTACTCTCCACGGAACCATTTCGCGACCTTTGCCTTCTTCTCATCATCACCATCCAGATAGGCGTGGTAGTAGATTGATAGCAGCTTCGAGAACTCAAAGCCATGGACCATCTCGCTTATTGCCATGATTGTATCGCGTATTCTGCCGTCAACGGCTTTTGCCAGAGCGCAATCGTCCGCATCTAGTCCTGTTTCCTGCATTGTCATTGCCTGCATGCTGCCGATCCAGCGGTCAAGCACAAGGGTGAGCGCACCGCCTTCTGGCTTTGTCTTCGTGGATAGGTTGCTTATAAGCTCCCTGTACGTTGCAAGCCCCTGTCCGCGTGTGCCCTGGAGCCGTCTTTCGGGGGACAGATCAGCATCGGCTACAATGAATCCCTTGTCCATCACGTAGTTGCGGATGGTCTGTATAAGGAAGCTCTTCCCGGAGCCATAGCGTCCGACAATGAATCGGAACGACGCTCCTCCTTCGGATATTATCTCCACATCATGGAGCAGGGCCTCTATCTCATTCTTCCTGCCTACTGCGATATATGGCAGGCCGATTCTTGGAACGACACCGCCCTTAAGTGAATTCAGGATTGTCTGCCCGATTCTTCTCGGGACCTTCCTGTCATTCTTCTCCATGATGCTTACCTCCGATCAGCTGCAGGACATCGTCCCTGTAATCCTCCACAATTGTGATTGTATCACCATCGCACTCGAGCGCGGTATCTCCGATTTCATCGTATAATGCCTCATTGATTGCATCGGCGGCAATGGAAGCCATAATATGATTCTCCCTGAGGTATGGCGTGATAGGCCTGCCTTCCAGGACCATTGCGAGGATCTCCTTGTATGGTATATCGATTCCGCATTCTTCCTCAGATGCGTCGTCATCTTCTGCTTCATCAGGGAAAGCCTCCATCTCCTCATCTGTTAGCAGGCTATCTCGTGTAATGGATGCCTCGTGCCTGATCCTGTCCAGCTGCGAAAGCTCAATCCTGATCTCTGGTTCTGATGCCCTCACATCAGCCTTGAGCGCTGCATCCACATATGAGGCTGCCCATTCGTCCCCTGCAGTTTCCTTGAGATACCTTCCAGTCCTGAGCATCTTCCTGATTACCCTGTCCGTCTCATGCATGAGCGCTCCGAGAATGTTCCTGCTGAAATCAAGATGGTCGTATCTGAGTTCACGCCATATGCCATCACGGCAGCGGTATGTTCTGCAGCTGTGCAGAACATAATCCACATCAGGATGCTTCTCTTCCTGCCAGTAGACAGCGTTGCCGAGCGGATACCATGGAAAGGCCTCCTGCTTTCCGAAGCATAGCGCAAAGATATCGCGACCATCATCTGCTATTGCTGTCTTCCATACAGCAGCGAAGATATGGCGGGCTTTGATACCATCCTTCTTCAGCGCGGGAGACTCTCCGAGCTTCTTGCCATAGAAGGAGCAGAGCGCAGAGAATATCTCATCGTCGGTATAGCTTCCGGGATTGCGGAGTACGGCAAGCGAGGAATCCTTCTCCATCATACCACGCGGAGCATATCTGGAGGCAGTCTCTGCAGGAAGATCGTTTATAATTGCGAATTCCAGCATCCATCGATGCAGATTCCTTCTCATCGATGCATCGCCCATGCCTGCATTGAGAAAGCCCTTTTCGAATTCCTCCATCTTCTCCAGACTGGAGGATGGAGAGTCCGCTCCGATTCCGTTCAGCAGCTCATAGATGTAGATATATGCGGATGAAAGCGATATTGGATTGAATATGCCTTTCCGGACTTCAGTCCGCCATGAAAAGTATCCTCTGAGCTGCCGCAGATTCATGTCGTGGTATACTGGGAAATACCGTTCGAAGCTCTCATCCCATGGAGCATTGTCCTCGTAATCCTCCATGTATCTGCCCTGAATATGGAAATTCCTGCATTTGCTGGCAAATGACCCTTCCTTGTCGGGCTCGTAGAGCAGCATCATCCCATGTATTCTTTCTGGAATATCTATCTTGAATTCAGTTCCGATATCGGGCTGTATAGTATTATCATGTACAATGACGGTCTCAGAGGGCGGTGTCTCCAGTACGATGGTGCATCCCTGTTTTCTTGTTGACTCAATTGCCTGGTCGAAAAGGCCGAATACCGTACCGGGATCTGTGGTGTCATCGAATGCTATGCCAAGCCAGCTGTCTCCGCGCATGCGGAATGGCTGGGACAGATAAGGTCTGCTGTCTTCCTTCAGGATTTCCTGACCGCACTTCATATCGCAGCGCTGTATCTCCGTTCCGCTCTCTGAGTCCCATTGCCTCATGAGAAGGCAGATCCACTTTCCGGAGCCGGGATCTGCAAGTATGGAGAAGCCTGGGAACCCGGTCCATTTATGCTCTTCCTTTATATGGTATTTCTTCTCTGCATAGGCCGTAAGCTCCGGCAGTTCCAACGCGTTGCCCCTCCGTCATCCATCAGTAGCTGTGGATACTTTCCATCGGCCTTCTTAAGTATAATTTCCATAGGGGCAGACGGCAAGGAACGGATTGAGGGAAAATCTTCATGCTCGATTATGAAGTGAAATGGCGCTATCATAGGGATGATATGAATGCATTCGATGCAAGGAAAATCGCGTCCAATTTCGGATTTGAGGATATCAAAGGGGTCCATGAGATATCCTCCGGACATATAAATGCAACGTACAGTATCGATACAGGGAATGGAAGATTCATCCTCCAGCGCGTAAATACATCTGTATTCAATGATCCCGGAAGGATGATGGAGAATATATCCATTGTTCTGAGAAAGATTCCCCGTCTGTTCCTCGTCCCTGCCCTGGATGGCAGACCGTACTACGAGGATGGGAGCGGCTTCTATCGCGTATACAACTTCATTGAGGATTCCATCACCTATGGAAAAGTCGAATCAGCTGATATGGCGTGGAAGATGGGCAGAGCGCTGATGGAGTTCCATTCAGCTCTTTCCTCTATGGATGGCTCTGCGCTTTATGAGACTATCCCTCATTTCCATGATATGTCCTTCCGCCTTGAGCAGTTCGAGAGGGCAGTCTCGGAGGACCGGGCCGGGCGTGCTGCGACCGTAGGGCGTGAGATTGGATTCATAAGGGAAAATGGAAAAAGAGCCTCAAGAATCTCATCGATGTACAATGGAGGACTTCTTCCGTGCCGTGTCACGCATAATGACGCAAAGCTGCAGAATATGCTTTTCAGCAGGACTACCGGTGATTTCCTCACATTCATCGATCTCGATACAGTCATGCCCGGTACAATCCTCTTTGATACAGGCGATATGATGCGTACGGGCTGCTCACTTGCTGAGGAGGATGAAGAGAATCTGGAAAAGGTACGGTTCTCTGTCCCTTTCTTCCAAGCAATGAAGGATGGGTATTTTTCATTATCCGATGGGATGCCTGCAGATATGGAAGCCTCGCTATTCAATGAGTCAGGACTGGCAATCACATTCATAATGGCGCTCCGTTTCCTGACTGATTACATCAATGGCGATACATACTTCCGCGTAGACCGCCCTGACCATAATCTCGTAAGGGCACGGAATCAGATGAGGCTTATAGAGGAGATGGAAAAGCACCAGATCATATGAGGTTCGGGCTTGGGATGGAAATATGAAGTTCTATGACAGGAATACAGGAATATACATAGCTGACAGCAATGAGGACCTTCTTGCCTGCACTGCAGTTTATTATGATGAAATAAAGGCTCTCCTTTCGGGATACATACTGTCCGTATCAGGCTGGCGGGCCGTATTTGCACGGAGCAAGGATGAGAATGACCACTCTTCCGATGTGGGGGATGGTGACAGGATTATCGCAGCTGCAGCAGCTTCTGCATTCTTTTCATACCTCGGCAAGGATCATCCACGGATCCTCCTTGGATCGGATACACGCCCTACAGGACGCATGCTTACTGCAATTGCCGCAAGGATTCTCATCGCGCTCGGTGCCGATGTGGATTTTCTTGGTATAGCCTCAGCTCCTGAGATTATGGCGTATTCAGGTTCAGGCTATGATGGATTCCTTTACGTCTCCGCATCACATAATCCGATAGGGCATAATGGATTCAAGTTCGGGGTATCTGGAGGAGTGCTTGAGTCTGTCGAGGAGGAGAAGGTTAAGAACATCTTCCTCTCATGTATGGATGATGGCATCGCGGAAAGGATGAGAACATTTTCGGCATCGGTATCCGAGGAGTCATATAGGACGGTGCTTAAGCACCATGAGACGGTGAAGAGGAGATCGCTCCGATATTATGCGTCATTTGTACTGCATACGGCGCATGCCGATGATGCCATGATTCCGTTCGGCATCGTAGTGGATTTCAATGGCTCTGCCAGGTCTGCTTCGATGGACATCCCGTTCCTCAGAAGCCATGGTGCTGACGTTCTGGCACTGAACAGCGTTCCCGGGCAGATTGTCCATGGGATAATCCCCGAGGGCAGAAATCTTGATGATGCTAGAAAAGCCCTTGAGAAGGCTTACAGAAGAAATCCTCGGTTCATACTTGGATATGTCCCAGACAATGATGGGGATAGGGGCAATTTCGTATATATTGCAAGGAATGGCAAGGCCTGTGCTCTCAGCGCGCAGGAGGGATTCGCGCTTGTATCCTCGATAGAGCTTGCCCATGCTGTGATGATGCATCCCGGGAAGAAGGTTGCGATAGCGGTCAATGGCCCGACTTCGCTCCTCCTCGATGACATTGCTTCGCGGCTGGGTGTAGAAGTATTCCGCTCAGATATAGGTGAGGCTAATGTTGTATCTCTTGCTGACAGGCTCCGCAGTGAAGGGCGTTCCGTGCCGATATGCGGGGAAGGGAGCAATGGTGGCTGCATAGTGTACCCTGCCAAGGTCCGTGATCCCATGAATTCACTGATGGCCATCGCTAAGCTTTGGTCCGTCCCCGGGCTTTATGGTTTTCTTATGAAGGCTCTTGGGAAGAAGGAAAGGGCTGTTTCCATTGATGCTGTTCTCTCAGCATTCCCTGAGTATCTCATGACACCTTCCTCTTCTCCTGATGCCGTGCTTGGTATCAGAAGCAGGGACTGGCCGATGATGAAGCGGGAGTATGTCAGGATTGCTGAGGCAGAGGCTGCGGCGAATATGCCGGAGGGCGCAGTGCGCTATGAGATCAGGGAATATGAGGGAAGCGATGAGATAGTGAGTCCTTATGCGGTTGGGACACCAACAGGGGGTGTGAAGCTCCAGTTCCTTTCCGCTGATTCGGCTCCGGTGGCATATATCTGGCTCAGCCGTTCGCGTACCGAGCCTGTCTGCCGCATAATGGCATGCGTCAAGGGCAGGAATGCAGCGGTACATGATCATCTTCTGGCATGGCTGCGGTCGATGGAGGAGAGGGCGGATCGGGTGGTTTTCTGAAAAGATCTGAGTTCTGGCATTGCATATTATGAAATGGACATTGCAACGATCTGTGAGTAGCTTGATGCAGAAGGCAGGAATGAAACCTGTTTGAGGAACAGGCTGACGCATATAGGTTCCTCTTAGCTTCAGCTGCCAATGGCATCAGGTATTCTGGTGGACCATGCGTCAGTATGAGAAAGGATGGAACATCAACAAGGCCTATACAGCTACCGTCACAGCTCCTGCTTCAGCTTTGTACGAGGAGGGCAGTATCTTCTGGAAAGGGGATAGTCCTCAGTTTTTCTCCTGCTTCATCCTCAGCTGGGCAAGTATCTCCTCGAGAAGCGCATTCTGCTTCTCCAGAAGGTCTACACGCCTGTTGATCTTCCAATACCAGCAGAAGAATAAGCGGAGTATCAGGAATATTACAACGCAGATGGCTGCGATTATGGCTACCCACATATAGAATTCAATATCATTCATTTTCTTTATCCCTAATATCAATTGGAACAAAAATTTCTCATGAACACAAGAATTAATGGGGATTTCTATCCATTATTTCCTATAAAATCTCTTATTGCAGATATGATGCGGGTGTGAATTATAATACAGGAAGCATTTCATTAGGAGATGATCGGTATGCTGAGGATTTCCGTAGGCAGGAACGGAGAGGACTATTCCACTATTCAGGAGGCGCTGGATGCTGTCCCGTATGATACTCCTGCTGAGATAGTCATTTCGGAAGGTATATACAGGGAGAAGCTGTTTTCTGATAAGCGCTCGATTGCTATGGTAGGAACAGGCGATGTCTCCATAATCTGGTCAGATAGTGCCCTGGATACACTGAATGGGCGTAAAAGGGGCACATTCCGATCATACACTGCATTCTTCAGCGGTCATTCGCTTTACCTTGAGAACCTCACAGTAGAGAACGGGGCCGGACCTGGTATCACCGCCGGCCAGGGTATAGCGCTCTATCTGGATGCAGAGAGGGCGGAGCTGGAAAATGTGCGTATCAGAGGGCATCAGGATACGCTTTTCCTCTCGCCGCTTCCCGATAAGGAAAGGGAGCCCGGTGGTTTTTACGGACCAAGATACCTTGTTCCGAGAAGGCGTACAGCTTCACTTTTCAGGCATTGCATAATCGAAGGCGGGGTTGATTTCATATTCGGCTCCGGTGATGCCCTCTTCCAGGACTGCAGTATCATAAGCAATGAGCCAGGATACGTCACAGCACCATCCGGGAAGAAGGATTGGTACGGCTTTGTCTTTGATTCCTGCAGATTCTCTTCCAGGGATTTGGAAAAAGCCTCTGTGTATCTCATGCGGCCATGGAGGGAGGAAGGGAAGGCCGCATTCATCTCATGCGCATTCGGCGATCATATTGCTCCCTCTCCATTCATTGCATGGCCGGGCAGGGAGGATGAGGCTCATAAAGCGACATTCATAGTATCGGATTGCGCATTTGCCGAAGATGAGTCTATACCTCCTGGTTCTATCATTTCATTGGATGATGGGAATAGTCTGGTTAAGGCCTTCAGCTTATTATGGACCTGAAATGATTTGCCTGACCTGAATCGGATGAGCAGGAAAGTGAGCTGGATGATTTCCCTTATGCAGTTCCGTCGTTTCAGCAATATCCATAATGGGAATCAGGAATTGGTCCGGCTCCTGAAAGCAGATATTGAAAATTCTTGGCAGGGCCAATTCTGCAAGCACAAGGGCTGTTCCGCAATCATTGGTGCAGAGAGTGGCTATGATAGGAATATTGCCAAGAAGATATGGGTTTACCTCGAAACATGAAGAGCATGGAATGCCCGCTAGCTCTCAGGTATATATTGGTCATTGCTCTCAGTATATAGCCATTTATCACATGATAAGTGAGGGGATAAGGATGATTCAGCGGACACTGCCTCCGGCCTGGAATTGCCCATTAAGGGCTTAACTTCCAGTGGCGGATGAACCTTTAAATACGTTATTTCAAACTTTAACTTGAAATCTCCGTATTTATATCGCATCATATGTATATGATAGGACGGTTAATTGCGCCATCGATACAGCGTGCGATGGAAACGTATCCCTCGGTTACGCTGTTCGGACCCCGGCAATGCGGGAAAACCACTCTTGCCCGTTCAATGTTCCCTGGATTCTCATATGCGAATCTAGAGGAGTTCCGTGCAAGAGAGCTTGCCTCTTCGGATCCGAACGAGTTCTTTCATGCGTATCCCGAGCCTGTGATAATCGATGAGATACAGCGGGTTCCGGAGCTCCTGAGCACTATCCAGTATAGGATAGATGAACGTAAGCTGAAGGGGCAGTATCTCATAACTGGAAGCCGGCAGATAGCTCTCAAAAGCTCAGTTGTACAGTCGCTTGCAGGAAGGACAGCCATCATAGATATGCTTCCGCTTTCCCTGAAGGAACTGTCTGATGCAGGCATAAGGCTCGGCAGGGAGGAACAGATACTGGCAGGAGGGATGCCTTTCCTTTACAGCAGCGAAGGCATAGAGCCGTCAAGGTATTACTCCGATTACATCGACACTTACATAAGCCGCGATATCGCAGATATGCGCCAGATTCATGATATGGATAGATTTATGCGTTTCCTGCGTCTTCTCGCAGGGAGGACAGGGCAGCTTGTCAATGCCTCAGCGCTTGCAGGGGACACTGGGGTGACAAGCACTACCATAGGTTCATGGATATCATTGCTGGAAACGTCACATCTCATATATATTCTGAAGCCTTGGTATAGGTCGCGGACGAGCCAGGTGGTCAAGACACCGAAAATCTATTTTACGGATACGGGAGTTGCATGCTTTCTGCTTGGGATAACAACCCCGGCCCAGGTCCTCCGAGATCCACTTGCTGGAAGCCTCTTCGAGAACATGGTTGTAGTTGAGGCTCTGAAGGCACGCTATGATTCATATGCTGCTGATGATGGGCTGTTTTTCTATAGAACGGGCAACGGAACCGAGATTGATCTGCTGCTTGACCGAAGGGATAGGATGGATCTCTTTGAGATAAAGGCCGGGCAGGCTGTTGCTGGTTCGTATCTCCGTGCAATGAAGTCTTTTATCCAAAATTACAATGAGGCTGGGATTCATGTAGTCTTCGCAGGGCAGGGCTGCAGATATCTGGGTGCTGAATTCCTGAATTATATGGACGTCTATGACATGTTCAGGGAGACCGAGGAACCATATCGGCTGAGCTTCAGCAAGCCATGATTTTCCAGAAAATACTGAGAAGACTCAATTCCACTATACGTTGGACTATGGTGCAGCAGTTGCGAAAAAATGCAGCAGTTCTGAATGAAGGAACAAGGATATATAGAATATGACAATCTTGATGCCATTATCTCTGTTGGATACAGAGTGAAATCGAAGCGTGGTGTTGCTTTCCGCAAGCGGGCAGCATCTGTGCTCAATGATTATCTTCTCAAGGGTTATCAACATCCATAATGGGAATCAGGAATTGGTCCGGCTCCTGAAATCAAATATTGAAAATTAGATGCTCGGGGGTAATAATCACAATGGAGATATTCTGCTAGCATAGAATCCTCTGATGGAGATTCTGCTCTGAATATCCTGCTGGTCCTGCTTTGATGGTATGAGCAGATTGCTGGCATGGGAGCTGTATGGATCCGGATAGACTTTTCTTCTACGTATTCCGTGTTGTGTGTACATCCATCACGCATGGCATACTTCTTTCTGTCCTTATCCGCAGAGGTGAGCACAGCAGAAGGCTGGTTCATGTATCGATGGCGTTTCTTACGCTGCTCATTTCTGTTTTAGGCGGTATCATTATCATTGCTGTACCGTCTGTTCTGGTGCATACGACCCTGACTGCATATATGATGCTTGTGGTTATGGGGTTATTCTTCTGCTTTATCAGTTCGGGATCGGCTCTGACTGAAAGGCTCTTTATCTACATAATGTATGTTGCCGTGTTCATGCTCAGCGTAGGCTATTCCAATCTGATAGTCTCTGTCTTGCCCGTAGGGGATAAGGAATATGCCCAGCTTGCAGTCCGTACAGCTTTCTCTGCCGTACTGCTTGTTCTGCTGAAGGTGTCCCTGCTGGATCGCCTGTACAAGGTTGTGGATGGTCTCAGTGTCCATGGTCTGGAGATTACGATGTTTTCCTGGCTGATAGGCCTATGCGTACTGGAATATTCGCTTATCTCATCCATCTTTGTCGATAACCCGGTGATGAATCTGGTTGTCCTGCTGCTGCTTACTTTCATGATTATCTCCATATTCGCCATTGCATCCAGGATTGTTCACCTTACTGAACGGGAAGTGGAAGCTGAGAGGATCGAAGGAAGGCATCGCCTGCTTGAGAGCGAGCTGGAGGCTGAGAGAATCTTCGTTGAGAAGGCTAAGGAGATCAGGCATGATCAGCGGCACCATGACAGGATTGTGCTTGAGTACCTCGATGAGGGGAATATAGAGGAGGCTCGGCGCTATCTTGGAGCACATGGGGACTCAGTGGAATCGGACAGGCTTCAGTCATGGTGCGGTAATCAGCTTGTCGATGCGCAGCTCCGCATAGCATGCCGTTCCTGCTTAGGACGCGGGATTGCTTTCACTGCTGATATCAGGCTGGGGGAAAGCTTCGTGATGGAGGATGCGGATTTCGTCTCTGTTATGGGCAATCTGCTTGAGAATGCCATACATGCAGCTGAGGGTACAGAATCGCCTTCGGTAGCTGTTTTCTCCCGTGTAATGGATGATAAGCTGCTTCTTGAGATAAAGAATTCAGCAGCAGATCATATCTCGCTTTCGGAAGGAACAGGACTTGGGAGCGTGAAGCGCATCCTTTCACAGTATGACGGGCTTCTGCTTCAGGATTGTTCCGATGGCTTTGTCATCTCACGTGTGATAATCCCGCTAGGGGACTAACGGATGCGGATATTTCTGCTTTTGCAGAGGTTTTCTGTTTGCCGGGCTTACGTGATGCTGTTTTCCATATAGAATAAGAGTACTATGCATTTTGTACCGGATAATCCTGATTTTGAACTGAGCCCGTATACAGGGCTGACCAGAAAGCATTGGATCGATGCAGGGAAGTATATTCTTGAAGGCGTGTTCAGGCATGTGAGGACAATGGACTCCCCAGTTCTTGTTCCTCGGTATGAGACGGAGATTACGTATCCCAACAGCCATACACCTTCCTGGAAGGTTCAGGCGGAGTATTATGAAGGACTTGCCCGAAGCTTTTTATATCGGCTCCTCTTATCAGCATAGAGCCAGACCTTGTAATCGCAGGGAAGAGCATTAGGGCTTATTACAAAGACCATATTCTCCGTTCCTGCACGCCCGGGGATGAGCAGTATGTTCTCAGCTACAGTGATATGGACAGGGATTCTGTACCAACATTCGGCCTCCATACCTATCAGCAGACTGTCGAGACATGCGCTATTGTAATCGGGCTTGCTGCGTCAAAAGCGGAGATCTGGGATACATATTCAGAGGAAGAGAAGAACAGGATTGCCAGCTTCATCCGTGACTATGCAGAAGGGACAACGGCGACGCAGAACTGGCGTCTTTTCAATATGCTTGACCTGGCCTTCCTCAGCATGATGGGCTATGAAATTGACAGATCAATAATGCGCGAGCATGCCCAGGCGATTCTTTCATATTATGCAGGGGATGGCTGGTATCGTGATGGCCATTCCTTTGATTATTACTCAGCATGGGCATTCCAGGTTTACGCACCGATCTGGTGCAGATGGTACGGATATGAGAATGAGCCGTATCTCGCGCATGAATTCGAAAGGAACTCGAATGAGCTCATGAGGACGTATAGCAGGATGTTCGATGAGAATGGTCATGTGACAATGTGGGGAAGGAGCAGTATATGCCGTAATGCTGCAACTGCTCCGCTATCTGCTAACCTCACGCTCAGGAATCCGTCAATGAATCCAGGCCTTGCAAGAAGAATTGCTTCCGGGGCATTGATGCAGTTCTTCGGCCGCGATGATCTTTTGTATGAGGGAGCCCCGGTTCTTGGATTCTATGGCCCGTTCACACCGATGCTGCAGGGCTATAGCTGTGCTGAAAGCCCTCTCTGGCTTGGCAAGGCCTTTCTCTGCCTTGAGCTTCCTGAAGATCATCCATTCTGGACAGCAAAGGAAGAGAATGGAGTATGGGAAGATATGAAGGAGGGGGAGACGCGGGAGTCAGTGCTTGATGGCCCTGGGCTCTGCATCGCCTGCCACCATGATAACGGCACGATGGAACTCCGCACGGGAAAGGTCATGAAGAGCGCTGATGACAGCAATGGCAGATGGTGCTATGCGAAGCTTTCATATAACAGCAGATATCCATGGGAATCCGATCTTCCGTCCGGGTTGAGTGCCGCAGCTTATGTCGTGAAGGAACCTGATATCTCTAGGACAGAGCAGATCAATACCATATTGTGGAGCGGAATGCGGGATGGCGTCCTCTACAGACGTGCATTCTTCGGCTTTGACAGTTCGGGAGATATGCATTGGACAAGTGTGATTGATCTTGCTGATTTCCCTGTCGCACGGGGTATCGTAAGAGTTGATAAGCTCAGGCTTTTCCACAAGCCCGCTGATATCTATCTGGG
>CALXLE010000129.1 GCA_944389115.1 uncultured Spirochaetaceae bacterium | reverse complement strand
GCGGATATGCCGAGGACCGTGATGTGAAGGCTGCCAAGACACTGCTTCTTGCAGGCGAGCATGAGATAGCCTGCACGCTTCCGGAACAGAAGCGTACTCCGGTGGAGCGGATGTCAGACTTCGATGCTTCATATGAGGCATGGAAGCATTCCGCGTCGAAGCCGGAAGCCCCACCTTCTAGCATAACCAGTTAGCAAAGGTGGGGTGGTTCACTATATCTCCTATATGACGGCTACTCTTCCGTCTTGATTGGATGTAATTATAGTCTAAATAGTAATTTCAATCGACAGGATAATAATATTATTTTACTAGGCAGAAATGCACAGGGAATCCGCCCTGCAGCGTCCCCGGAAGCGGCACCATGCCGTTGCGGTTGATAACGACTTCCTTTGCTGTTTCTCTGAAGCTATTCTGAAGAGCCTTCAGGACAGTATCGGGATTGAACTCCTTGGAGAAGGCTGTCCCGTTCTTCGCTGTGGCAAGAAGAATATGGACTCCGCCATGCGTGATGATCGCGTGCTTGGTTATAGTCTGACCTGCAAGTTCATCGATTAGCTCGAAGGCAGCATGAGCTGAAATCTCTTTATCGATACAACCGAGAAGGTCGATATCGTAATCGATCCAGAGCTTCATGGAGTAGGTGTTCTGCATAGCTGTAAACCAGAGACCATGAAGGTTCCTTATTTCTCCGAGAGCATGGGATATATCGTTGTGTCCGGTTGTCGCATGCGAGATTATCTCCCTGTCTATGCCGGCCATCTTTGTCTTCATCTCTTCGTAGGCAGCAACCGAATCGGATAAGTGGATATTGGCATAGAACACCTTTGCCCAGTCATGGATTGGAAGGCCATTCAGATCTGTATATCCATTCTCGGACGTGAAGCGGTACAGTCCTGCAAGATATCTTCCGAAATCCCTTGTTTTGATGATATCCCTGTCGAGCATCTCCGGTCTTTTCCCGAGATTCGTCATATATCCTTCAGGAAGATATTTCTTTCTTGCGGCTATCGAGATGAAGGCCGCCTCATGCGGCTCCCATGATGAGGGCAGGATCTCGTCGAAGAACTTCTTTATCTGTTCAGTATCATATATAAGATCCATATCAACACTCCTTCCTCTTTACCCATTCGGATGCTGCTTTCTCTAATGCCTTTCCCCAGAGATGGACAAGCCCGAGTCCTTTGATGACTGCAAGCTCGTCTGTCGGTGTGAGGAGAAAGAACGGCTCGCCGTCAATCTCCATCCCGGCGAGGGGCATGATGCTGCTTTCCGCATCGCATTCATCCTTCCATTCATCGACATTGAAGCTTATGGCAAAATACCAGGCAGCGGCTGTCTCGCCGAGCGTGCCGATGGTAATGAGGACGTACATGTCTGTTTCAGGCCTTCTCAGGAGCATCCCGTCCTCATAGGAAAGAATCTCATCCGTGAAGCCCTCGTCTTTCAGGGCATTGATGAAATTGAGCTTATCGGTGCTGGTGAATGTGATTATTTCCTTATGCATGGCTGTTTCCCTCTTTATCGTTTTCTTCCAGCGCATCGTATGCGTAATCGAGGAGCATATGCGGACCGAGGATGCTCTTGTCTTCCGCAATCATCCTGACGTATTCCGCAGCCTCCATCGTCTTGCGGTGTTTTTCCTCTTCCTCGGCATACCGCTTCTGGATGATCTTCGTTATGCCGAGCTCCTTTGTTTTCTCATGTTCTGAGATGAGATCGATGAGTTCCCTGTCCGTCATGCGACGCTCTCTTTATCCTCCTCTATGGAAGATGTATCTTCTGCTTCGGCCTCCGTCTTCTTTTTATGGTCTATGCCGAGGATCATGTCACAGGCCTTCCTGGCATCAGAGAACGCGTCCCAGAACCATGTGGGGTTGTCCCTGAGATTCGAGGCCCAGCCGTTGAGGTATGCTGCGGTGTTTTCGACCGTCTCCTCGAGGTATCCTGCCTCAGCGCAGAGGATGGATGCACCGATCTCGGCGACAAGCTCCTCATAGCTGTAAGCCTCGTCCCCGAAGGAGTTCCTTATCTTCCTCTTCAGCCTTCCCTCCGCTCCGGTGGAATGAACGAGCTCATGGCATAGGGTGGAGTAGGCGTGTGCCTCATCCCTGAAGTCCTTCCATTCCGGGATGTGCACGGCATCGGTTGATGTGCTGTAATACGCACGGCCGAGCCCGTCGTGCTTAACAGGAGGATGGTCCTTGTATGTCGAGAGGAGCTTCTCTTCCTTCTCCTCAAGTGTTGTCAGTGTTGCATCCGGAAGCATGTCCTTCCTCTCGAAGTCATCGGCGATGAGGTTCTCGAAGCAGTCGGCGTTCCACACGCGGTAGAACTTCGGCCATATGCATTTCTCAGGTATCCCGTCCTTGTCATAGACGATATTCCCATCCTCATCCTTCCTGTCGAGAATCATCCAGTATACGACCTCGAGCGATTTCGATCCCTTCTTTATGGAGATCTCTGGATGGTCCTTCTGGAGCTCCCTGTACTTTCCCCATGTGAGCCACGCTGTTGAGCTGTAGCCCATGAGCTCCTGCATGACGGCTGTGAGGAGGATGTTTATTCCCCTGTATGCCTTTCCGCGGAATCCATGATGTGCGGACTGCATCACCCAGGGCTTCGTCCATATGGCGTTTCCCTTCTCAAGTGCCTTGAGCACCATTTCAGATGCCTTTTCCTTGGCGATTTTCAGCGAAGTCTTCTTAGTGCGCATGATTCTCTCCTTTGCCGATAGGCATGGAATGAGGAGACCGCCGAAGGCGGCTGGATCATGGGGAGATGAAGCCGTATCCCTGATCGATGTTCTCGAATGAGGCTGAAAGGGCATCGTATCCTGCCTTGAATTCGCCTGTCATCCCGTTCCTCTGCTTCGCGATGATGACCTTCGTGACCTGGAAGTACCGGCCCCTGTCATCCTTCACGCCGCGCTTCTTCTCCTCATCCGTGAGCATTCTTTTCCTGTGGAGGAACATGACGATATCCGCATCCTGCTCGATGGAGCCTGAGTCCCTGAGATTGGAGAGCATCGGCGTCTTCTCCTCGCTGTCCCTTGTAACCTGGCATAGGGCAATTACCGGTATCTGGAGCTCCCTTGCAAGGGCCTTCAGGGATCTTGATATGTATCCTATCTGCTCATGGCGGGGAGTGTTCTTCCCGGCCTCGGCATCGATGAGGCCTATATAGTCGATGAACATGGCGGTAATCCCTTTCTCACGCTTCAGCATCCTTGCCTGAGCACGGAGCTCGCTGAGCCTTATGTTCGGGGTATCGATTATCGTGAGCTTCTTCATACAGATGCCGTCGGCGGCGCTGATGATCCTGTCCGTCTCATCGGGAGATAGCATCTTCGGCTGAATCAGGTGGCTTAGCTTCACCTTCGAGACAGCGGCGATGATGCGCTTCCCGATCTCCTTCTCTCCCATCTCAAGGGAGAAGAACGCTATGTTCTGCGGCTTCTCGCTGTTCCTGATCATCTTCTGTATCATCGATACGGCGAACGCGGTCTTGCCGATGGAAGGGCGTGCCGCGATTATGACATACTGCCCCGGATAGAATCCGCCGTTCGCCATCCTGTCGAGCATCTCGAAGCCTGTCGGGATCGATTTGTCATCAGAGCCGCTCTCGAGGGTGTGGTATATCTCATCTATGACGCCGTTTATGGTCTCGCTGAGGTCATGGACCGATTCCCCGCTCCTGTCCGGGAGCGACAGCCTCATCATGCCGTCGATCGTCTCATCGACAGCCTTCATGGCATCCTTTGAAAGGTCGGTGCATCCCTGTATGCCTCTGGAGAGGAGCTCAGCTGAGTTGCGTCTGAGCGACAGGTCGCGGATTATCCCTGCATATGATTCAGGGGATGAAGAGGCATCATACATGCCGCAGAGCTCGGATATATACCGTTCCCCGCCTGCTGCCTCAAATGTGCCATCCTTCCTGAGCTGGGAATCAAGCGTTATCGGGTCGATGCTGGAGCCATAGCGTTCCATGATATGCGTCATGGCGGTGAATACAGCCCTGTTGCGTTCGAAGAAGAAGTCGGAAGGAGAGATGAGGCCCTCAACGGCATCGAACGCATCGGCTCTCCTGATTATCAGCCCAAGGAGCGCCTTCTCTGCATTCTCGTTGTATATGCCTCTGCTGACCATCTGTCCTCCCATATCCTTTCCGGAGAAAGCACGCTTTCCGCAATGCAATATGATTATAGCCCGGATTCAGCGTTTATTGCGTTGATATTCATCTTCCATTCAGGTTTTCAGAGAATAGCACATGAATGGATATTCATAAATGCTGTCATAAAGGATGAAAATGATACATTTCCTGATTGTTGTGTATCCAGCGAAAAAGGGGGATTTTCATTTTCCCCGGAAAAAACTAGAATATAGAAGAGCAAGAAGAGCAGCGTTAGTGGATTCTCTCGACTCCCTGGTTATTTCTGCGACAGCCTCCCGTCCGGGAGGTTTTCGTTTTGATAGGGCAATAAGATAACGAACACAAACCTTATATTCTGCGTATTATCCCTATAAACTCCCTCCTTTTTTGATGCATTATATTCCGAAATTCCTTGACAGGGAGGGTAAAGGGGGGTAAGAATATGCACAGAATATCATTTGGAGAGGTTTGAGAGAATGAATAGAAAGCCAATCTTCACTATTGTTCTGTCTGCTCTTCTTGTCCTCGCATTGTTTGCGGGATGTGAGCAGGCACAGCTTAATCTGCCTAAGAAGGTCGTCTCCGCTGAGATCATCCAGACCGGCGACTTCCTCGCAGGGCAGGACTTCGATCCAACGAAGTTCGAGGTCAGGGTCATCTATGATGACAGCTCTGAGACAAGGCTCAATGGCGGCAACGTCGTTACGCTTGACAGCGGCACAGAGGTTGTTCTTACATCAACTGTTTCTGCTACAGCAGGCATCGGTGTTGATGAGAAGCCTTTCACAATCACTGAAGCCCCTGTCAGGATCACTCCTGTTGACAGCGTCACAGTCACAGCAGCTGCTGAGTCTGTAAAGACTGACAAGACAACCAAGGGGGATGTAGTAACGATTGACAAGGATGATTACAAGGTCAGTGCTACATATACAAGCCTTTTCGGCGGTCAGTCCGTGACTGTTGATCTTCCTTATAAAGGCGTTGATGCATCTGTCTGGGCTAAGCTTGATGCTGATCTTGAGGCAAAGACCGGCACTGCAGGCACAGCTACAGTGACAGCAGTCCTTGATGGAAAGGAAGCTACTGCTACAGTGAATGTTGTCTATTCACCTGCATCCACTGAGGATTATTCTGGCTATGTATGGGCAAAGGATGGCGAGGGAATTGGAATCGTTGCCTATAGGCTTGTCCCAGCAACTACATCCAACAATGTAAGATACATCAACGGAGGTTCATTCGATGCAGCTTCCATGATTGAGCTTTACAAGGTCCTTACACCAGAGGATGATCAGACGAAGTTCGCATACGAGCTCATTGACAATGCTGATGTCAAGTATACACTTGAGGATTACCTTGATGCGGATCATAAGAACAACTTCACTTCTTCTCAGAATTTCGCTAGGGTTTCCTTCGTATATGCTTATCAGACAGAAGCGGATGCTCCATACAACAAGGATACATTCGTCACTGAGGCTCCATATGTCATCACGTCCGATGTTGTTGAGTCTGACGTAGATGGTATCTACCTTGCTGAGAAAACTGACAACACTGAGACAAGCAAGATGATTAAGATCGATCTTACGATGGATTACATCACTCGTCTTTCTGCAGTCGCAACACATCCGTACATTGAAGGCGAGACGCCGGTTCCGAGCGACTTCACTGTTACTGCGACATATAAGAGTGGAGTGACAGAGGTTCTCGTTGGCGGTCAGAGTAATGATTACGATGTTGACAGGACAGCTCTTGCTGCAGATGCAACATCTGTGAAGATCACTCTCACTGATACAAAGGCTAGCGGCTATGAGGCATATTCCGATGCAGTGACAGAGACCACGGCTTCCATCCGCATCGTTGACAACTACATCAAGAGCATCACTTCCGCTACTCAGAAGACTGGTACAAAGCATGCTATCGGAAAGGCATATTCTGCAAACGAGTTTGATATCGTAATCGGGTGGGCAGATAGTGCTGCAGAGGAGAAGCCGGCTGTTACATACACATTCAGCAGCGTTCCTTCCAAGATGACCGACGATGAAGTGACAGTTACATACACAGTCTCTGCCGCCGGTCAGACAGGAAAGTTCGATGTAACAGGTATCCAGCTCGTCGATATTCCTCTTTCAATCAGCTTCAAGGAAACCGTAACTGAGACATTCACAGCGGAAGAAGTGCTTGAAAAGACTGATTTCAGCTACAATATCGTCTGGGCAAGCGATTCCTCGAAGACTGTTACAACAACGAATCCTGGCATCAACATCCGCTTCACACCTGATAAGGCTGGTGCTGCTGGCTCAACAATAACTGTCAGAGCTACATGGGAGTGCTATGGCTGGACAGGCAGCGTGAACGGTTCCGCTTCTGTTACAGTTCCTGGTGTATGATTGTATTGATTGCTGCCTAGTTCAATGCTAGGCGGCTCACGGAGGGCTTATGGAAGACAAACAGTCCCTCCCGAGAGAGCGTGCTTTCATTCCGAATGCGAAGAGGCGAGAATGCCTCAAGCTGTTTTCGGAGGGTTACGGATACAAGAAGACCGCTCAGC
>CALXLE010000128.1 GCA_944389115.1 uncultured Spirochaetaceae bacterium | reverse complement strand
GAAGAGGGTTACGGTTATAAGAAGACGGCGCAGCTTGCAGGACTGAACACATACACGGTGAGGGACTACAAGAGGCGCTATGCCTCGGGGGACAACTCCTGGGCGGAGAGGGGAAGCAGCGCAGCTGCCACCCTCTGAATATGCAGATAGAAGCGAGGATGTCATCCATTTGATGTCTAGCTCTTCTGGTTAATATCACAAATGGGCTGCGGCTTAGCCTGAGCGGCTGCAGCCTTCTCTGGTTCTGATGGGAATGCAGATATATGCATTACCATGAGGATCGGAAGATCCTTGGATGATGGATCGTATTCCTTCATTCCTAGATTAATGATGAGGACCTTCTCTTAGCCTGTGCGGGGAAGGTTCTATTTTTAGGGATCTTGTTACTTCTCTTTTTTGTGTACACATAGAAAAAGTTAGTTATTCGTGTAAGTGAAACGAATATCCACCGAAGCGCAGAGGCCAATACCCTAGTGCTTGCTCAAGGTAGCCTGAGCTCTGGACTTAGGGTGAATGGAAGTGTCATATAAATAAGAGAGCGAATATTTAGCACATAGTGTATCGAATCTTATATACCATTTTTGTCACATGAGAAGCTCTTCTTTGATTTGAGAGGATACACGATCGGCTTTACATTTTTTGATTATTTGAAATTTATTACGTAAAAATTGTAATAAATACTAAAATAGAGTTATAATGAATGTTGAATTAAGAGTTTTCTTTTAAATTTTCGTGATAACCTAGGGGTCTATTATGATATCGATATCTGATACGCGTCTTATGGAATTCACCATAGAAAATATCCGTGAGTATGGGAATTCATCATGCAGTTTCAGTTTTATTCCATTTCAGAAGGTATATGATGATGTTGATTCTGATTCCTCTGTATCGAGGATTGAGGGATCTCTTTATGACAGTAAGATCATTGCGATAAGCGGTATTAATGCGTCAGGCAAGACTTCCTTGCTTTCGCTCATAGAGTTGATTCTTGGGATTTATATTTGCAATCAGGGACTTAATGATGAACGCATTCATGGTGTCCTTGATCGTTTCTATGATGATAAGCCTATGAATATAAAAGCTTTATATTCATCCAATGGAAAAATATTGAGAATAGATTCATCTATTGAAAGGTCTCAGGGAAGTTATTCCTTCAATGAAGAGATTATCTATAGATATAATAAACAATTATTCACAAAGAAGAATATTTCGAACAATTCGAATTACATAGAAGTTATGAGAAGGACAAGACTTTCTGATGAGCAGAGGTCATTTCTTGAGAGTGACAAATCCATTTCGTATGTCACAATCAATAAGTCTGATACATCAAAGATTTTCTCATATCAGGAGAAGAGGTATCCTGATTATCGGGAAATCTGCCTTGCTTCTGATGTGATAATTCCATATCTTGATAGTTCGATTGAGAGAATTGAAGCCAGAAAGGAAAATCTATATGTTGTTCATCGCAAAGGAAGATCTGCTGAAGAACTTTCTTATATGGAATTGATTGGCAGCCTATCTTCAGGAACCCTGCGTGGAATCGTATTCTTTGCAAAACTTCTTACTGTCCTGAAATATGGGGGTTATCTTCTTGTCGATGAAATAGAGGATCATTTCAATAAGACAATCGTCGTAAATATACTGGAATTCTTCATGCGGAAACGAACAAATCCGAATGGAGCTCATATCGTATTCACGACGCATTATCAGGAATTGCTGGATATTCTTCCAAGAAATGATAGTGTTTATATTACGACGAGAGATTCCGATGGAAGTCTTGTTGTAAAAAATCTTGCTGAATTTCTGAAGCGCAGAGATGTTAAAAGGAGCGATCTTCTTTTCAGCAATTTCCATGACTTAGGAACTGCTGTTGAGTATCGCTCAGAAATCTCTTTGATGCAGAAAATCGAGAGCCTTGTCAACGATAAAGTAAATGCAGCGTTTTAAGCTTATACTGTCTCCTTCGCAATGGTATAATCGCTCAGGAGAAAGAAATGAAGAAACTGCTATGTACGTTATTGTTAATCTTCTGCCTGATCGGAGTTTATGCCTCGGAAGCATTTGAGCTTGTTGATGTATATGAATCAGGTATAACCGATTCTGTTTTCTACTCATATATACATAAGGATACGGGTCTCAAGGTTGTCTATGAGAACAATGATGCAGGCAATAACTATGCAGAACTGATCTTCCGTACACCTATGCAGGATGAGGGGGACCTGAATCATGTCTTTGAGCATTCACTGCTCTCTGGTTCTGATAAGTATCCCAGCTCCTACCTTTTCTTCGATTTCTCCCATAGATCATACTTGTCATCGGTTAATGCCGATACGCAGATGTCATCGACAGCATATCATGCTGCATCGCCTAGCAATGAACAGATTGAGATTTATATCGATGCGCTCTTCTCGCTTGTGGATGATCCTGATCTTATCCATGAGGAGAACATCTACAGGAGGGAAGCAATACGTTATGACCTGCAGTCTGTCGATGGTCCTATAACTCCAGCTGGAACGGTATTCAATGAGGATGTTGGGTACATTACCGATGAGGTCCGTGGAGCGGTTGAGGGGGGGCAGGGCACTGTATCCGGGGATGTATGCATCGAACATGATTGGACGGCTGCCAATGAACCTGGAAGATAATACCTACGATAGAATCAAGGAGATATTCACTGATTACTACAACTGGGATAATGCTCTTCTTTACGTTTATGGAGATATCGATATAGATAGTGTCCTTGATAACATAGACCGGGGATATCTCTCAGTTTCCGACAAACCTTCAACGGATCTTTCAGAGTTCTATTCGGAGAGCCCGGAGCCGGGATACCGTGAGCTCGATTATCCTATCCCTGCTTCATCGGATAAAACTGTTACCGATACTTCATCGTATATCATCTATGCGTTTGATCTCGGAGATCTGGAGTTTGATGAGCTTCTGAAGCTTGATCCAATTATTCAGATTCTCACGAAGGATGGCGGTATACTCGATGAGGAGCTTGAGAAGCGCTCAGTTGATGGCGTCGATGTTGTTGAAC
>CALXLE010000127.1 GCA_944389115.1 uncultured Spirochaetaceae bacterium | reverse complement strand
TTATCTGCTATTGCTCTGATGTTCATAACTAAGAATATGATTGAACTGAATCCTCCCGTCAATGGGAGGATCCATGTAATTCATCTGTGTTTTTCAGGAAAGAACTCCGTAGATTCCGTTTATTGTCACTATCAATATGATGATAGGCAGGATATAGGAGCAGTAGACTCTCAGCCACGATGGGAATCTGAATCCGCTTCCCTTATCTGCCTCCTCGATGAAGTTCTTCCATCCCCATCCCTTCTTCATCGTGCAGAAGAACACGAATGCCATGCTTCCGAGAGGGAGTATGAGGTTGGATACGAGGAAGTCCTCGAGGTCCAGCACTCCTGTCCCTTCGCCGAATGGCTGGAATCCTGAAAGGACATTGAAGCCAAGCACGCATGGGATTGAGAGGATGAAGAGAAGGACGAAATTGAGGAATACGGCATTCTTCCTGTTCCATCCTCTGTTGTCCATCCAGTAGGATACGATGTTCTCAAAGACCGCAATCAGCGTGGACAGAGCCGCGAAGATCATAGCGAGGAAGAAGACCGCGCCCCAGATATTGCCTGCAGGCATCCGTGTGAATACGTTCGGCAGGGACACGAACAGGAGCGATGGTCCCGATCCAGCCTCAACTCCGAATGCGGAACATGCCGGGAAGATGATGAATCCCGAGAGAAGGGCTATTGTCGTATCAAGGCAGATGATCTTTATCGTCTCTCCGCCAAGCGTGTGCTCATTATTGAAGTATGAACCGAAGATAGCCATTGCACCGATTCCGAGCGAGAGCGTGAAGAATGCCTGTCCCATCGCTGCGAATATGGACTCGGAGAGACCATACTCATGCACGAGATTGCCGAAATCAGGACGGATGTAGAAAAGCAGGCCGTCATGGCTGTCAGGCAGAAGACAGGAGTGGATTGCCAGGATGATCATAAGCACGAAGAGAACCATCATCATCACCTTCGTGATCTTCTCAACACCGTTCTTGAGTCCGATGATGACGATTCCTGCTGTCATCAGAAGGGCTATAGCCATGTATACGATCTGCAGCAGCGGATCAGCTGTCAGTGCTCCGAAGAATGATGAGACATCGGCTGTGGTGAATGAGCTTGATATCCCTCCTGTCAGGAATGAGACGAAGTAGTATATCAGCCATCCTGTCAGTACCGAATAGAACATCAGCAATATGTAGTTTCCCGCAACTGCAGCAGGTCCTATCATGTGCCATTTCGTTCCCTTAGGCTCAAGCGCTCTGAGCGCACCCGCTATATTTTTCCTTCCAGCTCTTCCGATTGCGAATTCCATTGTCATTACCGGAAGACCGATAAGGAGGAGGAATATAAGATATATGAGAACGAATGCTGCACCGCCATACCTTCCAGTGATGTATGGAAAGCGCCAAACGTTCCCAAGTCCGATTGCACATCCGGCTGAAAGCAGTATGAATCCCAGCCTGGATGATAGCCTTTCACGTTCCATTTTGACCTCTTTGTGTATTTTCTTCCTTTATATATTCCTTACTGGATATCTTGGGTCGCTTGTCGCGAGTATCCCAAGCTTCCTTATGCCGGAGCTGTCTCCTGGGGATGGGATATGCGTCAGGTGGACCTCGGCATTTTTCAGCAGCGGCAGCGCTTTCATTGCATTGGCCGCATCCTCGCTGACAGAGGCGCTCATCGCAAGCGCTATCAGTATCTCATCGAGATTCATGCTGACACCACGTCCTGATAGGATGTCCCTCTTCATCGCCGTTATGCTCTTTATGACATCTGCGGCAATCAGATCTTTTTCCTTTGGAATGCCAGCCATGACCTTCAGCGCATTGAGGAGCAGGGCAGAGCATGCATGGAGCATCTCCGAGTTGTGGGCAGTTACGATTGTTCCGTCAGGAAGCTCGATAGCAGCTGCGCATACAGTCCCGTTCTTGCCTTTGCCCTCAGCAATTGCTTTCTCCAGAGCTTCCCTCGCAGGCGCTACAACAGATCTGTCCTCTTCCGTAAGAGAGCATTTGTCCATAATCGCGCTTATTCTGTTCACGGTTTCCTCATCGGCAAGCCCAGATATGTAATCTGATTTTATCTGGAAGCTGCGCCTGATGATTTCCTGCTTCCCGGCTTCCCTGCAGACTTCATCATCGGTTATTCCGAATCCACACCTGTTCACGCCCATATCGGTAGGGGATTTGTAGATACAGCTCTCTCCCGTTATCTTCTCAAGAATCCTCGCAAGAAGGGGAAAAGCCTCAAGATCGCGTGAATAGTTGACGGCAATCTGCCCGTATGCGTTCAGGTGGAAGTGGTCGATGAGGTTCACGTCCCCGATATCGGCAGTAGCAGCCTCGTATGCGATATTGACCGGATGATCGAGCGGAAGATTCCATATAGGGAATGTCTCAAGCTTTGAATAGCTTGGCTTCTGGCCCATCTTTGCCTCATGGTACATCTGGGAAAGGCATGTTGCGAGCTTGCCTGATCCCGGGCCGGGGGCTGTCACGATTACGACAGGAGCATCGACAGGAATGTATTCATTCTTGCCGTAGCCATTCTCGGAGACGACGACATCGATATTAGCAGGGTAGCCAGGTGTCTTTGGATGTGTATAGACATTGATCCCACGGCGCTCCAGCTTCTCCTTGAAGACCGTCGCTGCAACCTGATTCTCATATCTCGTGATTACGACTTTATCGCATTTGAGCCCATATGAGGCAAAGTCATCGATCATTTTGAGGACATCGGCATCATAGCTGATTCCGAAGTCTGAGCGGATCTTCCTCTTCTCGATATCACCGGCATAGATGCATATGATGACATCAAGCTTGTCCTTCAGAGACTGGAAGACCTTCATCTTGTTGTTCTCATCGAAGCCCGGGAGGACTCTCGATGCATGTTTGTCATGCAGAAGCTTTCCGCCGCATTCAATATAGAGGCGTCCGGAAGAATTCCGGACCCTCTCAAGTATATAGCGTGACTGCTCCTCAACGTATTTTCTACTGTCGAAGCCAATCCTCTGCATTATACGTAGCCTTCTGCCAGCATAGCGCGCGATACCTTCATGAAGCCAGCAATATTCGCGCCGTCGACAAAGTTGTTCTTCTCTGAGTATTTCTCAGCAGCTTCGGAGATGTTCTTATAGATATTGTTCATGATGTTCCTGAGCTCCTGATCGACCTTCTCACGGCTCCATGTCATCCTTGCGGAATTCTGAGCCATCTCAAGTCCTGATACGGCAACGCCGCCTGCGTTGGCAGCCTTTGCAGGCGCAAGGAGCACTCCATTGCCCATGAGGATCTTCTCTGCCTCAACAGAGCATGGCATGTTCGCGCCTTCTCCTACGAGCTTGATTCCGTTCTTCACGAGGTTCTCAGCATCAGCCTTGAGAATCTCATTCTGGGTAGCGCATGGGAAAGCATAGTCTGCTTTGATATTCCATACGGGATTCGGCTCCTCGGGATTGCGTGCGATATACTCGACTCCGCTGTATTTCTCGGCATATTCCTTGATCCTGCCGCGCTTAACGTTCTTCAAGTTCATGACATAGCGGAGCTTCTCCGGTGAGATTCCGCTCTCATCATAGATCATTCCAGAGGAATCGGAGAGCGTTACGACCTTGGCTCCAAGCTCATTGAGCTTCTCAACGGTGTACTGCGCTACATTGCCGGAACCGGAGACGAGGCATGTCTTCCCTGCAAGCTCCATCTTCTCGCCGCGGAGGATGGCTTCGGAAAGATATACAAGGCCGTAGCCTGTAGCTTCAGGCCTGATGTTCGATCCACCGAAGTCCATGCCCTTGCCTGTGAGGATGCCCGTAAATGTATTCGTGATTCTCTTGTACTGGCCGAAGAGGTATCCGATTTCCCTTCCGCCTACGCCGATATCACCGGCAGGTACATCGGTATCTGGTCCGATATGCCTATAGAGCTCTGTCATGAATGACTGGCAGAAGCGCATAACCTCGGCATCCGACTTTCCCTTTGGATTGAAATCGGAACCGCCTTTGCCGCCTCCCATCGGGAGTCCTGTGAGGCTGTTCTTGAATACCTGCTCGAATGCAAGGAATTTCATAATGGAGAGATTGACCGATGGATGCAGTCTGAGGCCGCCCTTGTATGGGCCGATGGCCGAAGACATCTCGACTCTGTATCCTCTGTTTATCTGAAGCCTTCCTTCGTCGTCGATCCAGGGAACACGGAACATAATGGTGCGCTCAGGCTCCGTCATTCTCTCAAGTACCTTGTGATAAGTTACCTCTGGCAGCTCCTCGATGATTTTGTCGATGGACTGCAGGAAGGTGTAGACCGCCTGCTGGAACTCCTTCTGATCAGGGTCGGTCTTCAGCACATGCTCATAAACACGTTCTGTAACGTCATGCATAGTCATTTTCTCCTATGCATCGGGATTTTACATATTCTCCCTGACCGTGGAAAGAGAATCATGGGCCCAAGATTGAAATTTGCCCAAATAATGATATTCACTCTTTTTCCAAAACCTGCTAATTCAAGGATATGCATATATTCAGAATCGATGGAAGGGTTTACTTCTCCGACACGGATGCCACAGGAAGGGCTTCCTGGAAGAGCATCTTTGACTGGGCTGAGCATGGAAGGACCGAGATGCTGCGCGAGGCTATACCTCAGTGTTCTCAGTCCGATCTTGCTGCTGAGGACGGGATTCTCACTGTCATCAAGTCAATAAACTGCAGGAAGGTCTCTGATGCTCATCTCGATGATAGGATTCTTGTAGAGACATGGATGGAGAAGATCCAGAGATTCTCCTGCATGATAGGGCAGCGTATTTCCTCCTGCGATTCCGTAGTCGCTGAATTCTCCGTCAAGGCCGCATTCATCGACAGCAGTACGAAGCATCCTGTGCCAATCCCGGATGATTTCAGGAAAGCACTGGAGGGAGAAGGATTATGAAGGAATACGTATACAAATACCGGATTGCTCTTTCCGATACGGATGCAGGTGGCATAGTCTATCATTCGAACTACATATCCATCGCGGAGCGTGCACGCATGGAGATGCTCAGGGAAGCGGGAATAGAAGGGAAGATCCTCGATGCAGAGGAGGTTAGCATAGAATATATGAGACCCGGATTATTCGACGATGAGGTCTGTGTGCATAGCACCATAAGCGATGCAGGGGAAGGACGGTGCATTATCCTGCAGGCAATCGAACGCGGAGATGATACGCTTGCACGGCTTTCTGTGCATGCTGTACTGAGGACGTTTCCAGGACTCTCTGCTGAATATATTCCGGAAGAATTAACAATGGCTTAACAACATAAAGCGGTTTTTCCGATAAAATACCTAGATGTATCCCATTATCTTTTGAGGCACATTACAGGCTGTGTTAGACTGAATCTAACTAAAAACGGAGGAGGAATCGCAATGAAAATCGGAATTCTCACAAGCGGCGGAGACTGCCCCGGTCTGAATGCTGTCATCAGAGGTTTTGCAAAATACGTATTCAATGAAATCAAGGATGCGGAGCTTATCGGTATATCCGATGGATATCTTGGCCTTATAAACAAAGATGTGAAGAAGATGAAGCCGTCGGATTTCTCCGGCATCCTGAATGTCGGAGGCACCATACTAGGAACATCCAGGCAGCCATTCAAGAAGATGACCGATGAGGACAGGAATGGACAGAGCAAGCTCGATATGATGAAGAAGAACTACCATTCGCTCGGACTGGATCTCCTTGTCACGCTTGGCGGTGCGGGAACGCATAAGACAGCAGCTCTTCTTTCGAGCGAAGGGCTGAATGTCATCGGAATCCCGAAGACTATCGATAATGATATCTATGGAACGGATGTCACTTTCGGATTCCATACAGCTGTGGATATCGCGACCGAATGCATCGACAGAATCCATACAACGGCAGCAAGCCATGGACGCACGATGCTTATCGAGATAATGGGTAACAAAGTTGGCTGGCTTACTCTCTATTCGGGGATCGCCGGCGGAGCTGATATTATCCTTCTCCCAGAAATCCCATATGATCCGGATGCTGTCGTGAAGACTGTTGAGAAGAGAATCGAGAACGGCAGGGCTTTCAATATCATAGCGATAGCAGAAGGCGCCATGAGCATCGAGGAGTCGAAGATGAAGAAGCAGGAGCGTCTTGAGTTCAGGAATGGCAGGGCCACCGGCACAGAGAAGCTCGCCGAATATATTGCGGAGAAGGCTGGCGTTGAGACCAGGACCGTCATACCAGGGCATCTCCAGAGGGGTGGTTCCCCATCTCCTTATGATAGACTGCTCTCAACAGAGATGGGCTCCTATGCCGGGCGTTTGGCAAAGGAAGGCAAGCATGGTGTCACTGTCGCTCTGCGAGGCACGGAGATCACTTACAATGCCCTTGCGGATATAGCAGGAAAGATGAAGTTCGTTCCGACGGATCATCAGCTTCTCGGTGTCGCGAGGTCTATCGGCATTTCATTCGGGGATGGGCGGTAGCGATGAAGATTGCCGTAATGGATTTCTCAAGCACTGCGCTTTCGCTCCTTGTTGCGGATGTCTCACGTGAGAGCATTGAGCCCCTGATCGGGCTGAGGCGCTCAGTATCCCTTATCGATTATATATCGAAGAAGGGGAGACTGTCGGAGCGCGGCATTGAGAAAGTAATAGAGGCTGTTCTGTATCTCGAGGATGCTGCGAAGAAGGTCGGTGCAGACCGCATCGTGCTGATTGCGACGGCCTCTATGCGGCTTATATCGAACTATTCAGAGGTGCAGGAATCCATCTACAGGGCAACCGGGCTCTCATTTGATATCCTCGATGGGCATGAAGAGGCATTCGCTGATGCTGAGGCAAACAGGGAATATGCTTCCCTCGGAGATGCGTTGCTCCTTGATGTTGGAGGAGCAACTGCGGAGCTTGCGGATCTTGACGAGAAGGACATGGAGAATATGTTCTCTCTTCCTGTCGGCCCTGTCACGCTCAGGGCTTCCTTGGAGGCTATCTATCCGGATGAGGATGATGTCAGGGCGATGAAGCGGAAGATAAGGAAGATCCTGTCCCGGGAGCTCGTCTATCCCGGAGCGGTATATGGCCATGTTGTTCTTGTGGGAGGAATGTGCGAAGCCCTGTACGATGTCTATGCCGATCATTACAGGCTTCCAGATTCTGCTCTCCGCGCCATGAAGCGCCGGAAGCTCAGGAAGCTTATCCGCCATCTCGTATCGTCAGAGGATGGAACGGCTCTGCTGATCAGGAATGCGCCGGAAAAAGCCCACCTGCTTATTCCGGCAGCTGTTCTTGTGTGGACAATAGCAAAACATTTCAAGGCCGATGAGCTCATCATATCCAGCAAGGGTGTGAAGGAAGGCTATCTGCGGCTCATAATGGAGGAAATAAATGGGTAAGGAGAAATCCAGGTGCATATGCGCCCCTTATATCAACAGAGAGTATTCATGGCTCCAGTTCGATGACAGAGTTCTCGATCAGGCCAGGGACCCGGAGAATCCGCTTCTTGAGCGCTGCAGATTCCTGTCGATCTTCATCTCCAACCTGGATGAGTTCGTGCGCGTAAGGCTTGGCTCCCTCCTGAATCTTGAGCTCCATAGCCCTGATTACACAGATAACAAGACCGGCATGTCAGCCCGGGATCAGATAGATGCTATTCTCGGCATGCTCCCTTCATACTACAGAAAGTCCGATGAAACATTCACAAAGCTTAGGAAAGAGCTGAAGAAAGCTGGTGTGGATATAATCCTGCATGGGAATATGACCGATACGCAGAAGACAAAGGCCCATGCATACTTCCAGGAGAACATCGTACCATTCCTTTCTCCTCTCATCCTTGATGCGAAGCACCCTATGATCAGATTCGAGAACCAGAGACTGTATCTTGTACTCCGTCTGGAACGCGATGGTCGCGATATGTTCGGCGTTGTGACGATGGGAATGCGCGTCGAGCAGCTTGTGCCGATCCCTGGAGGAAAGAGGGTAAGGGTAGTCCCATCGGAGGAGCTTCTCTACCTGTTCGGTGATTCTCTCTTCCCTTCGTGCCACGTAAAGGAGAAGGCTCTTGTACGCATTACGCGCAATGCAGATTTCGAAGCAGCAGTCGAGGATGCCGATATAGAGTATGACTTCGACTTCTCCAAGCTTATACGGAACAGGGTTGAATCCAGAGGCAGTCTTGCGGCAGTTAGGCTTGAGATGAATACCGAGTCCGAGGAGCTTAAATCCTTCCTGATAAAGCACCTTGGCATAAAGAAGAACCAGGTGTTCATTGTCGGAGGCTGCTTCTCATACAAGTTCATGTTCTCAATCGATGATTTCTTTCCTGAGGCGGCAAGGCAAGGACTGAGATATCCTGCATTCAAAGGATCTGTATCGCCATCACTGCAGAAGGGTGCCATGATCGATACAGCGCTGCGGCGCGATATCTTCCTTTCCTATCCGTTCCAGTCCATGGATCCTCTTCTCTGGCTTCTAGATGAGTGTGCTGATGATCCGAGGGTGAACAATATAAAGATCACGATATACAGACTTGCCAACCATTCGAGGATCGTGCAGTCCCTTGTCAGGGCTGCAGAGAATGGAAAGGATGTCTCCGTCGTCATGGAACTCTGCGCAAGATTCGACGAGGAGTCGAATCTCTCCTATGCGAAACAGCTGCAGGAGGCGGGGTGTACCGTATTCTATGGAGTTGAGAACTACAAAGTCCACTCGAAGATAATCTCCATTGTCCTCCGCGATAAGGGAAAGGTCAGGTATATAACGCATCTCGGAACGGGTAATTACAACGAGAGTACAGCGAAGCAGTATACCGATCTGAACATCATCACGTCTGATAAGGATATAGGGCAGGATGGCGTCGCATTCTTCAGCAATCTTGCCACTATGACGATAGATTCCGAATACAAGAAGCTTCTCGTTGCCCCGTTCACCCTGAAGCAGGGGATAATGAAGGCAATCGACAAGGAAATCAGCAAAGGCTCCGAGGGCTCTATCACATGCAAGATGAACTCCCTCTCGGACAAGGAGATGATCGATAAGCTTGTCGAGGCATCCGTAAAAGGTGTTCGCGTACGTCTTGTGATACGTGGCATATGCTGCCTTCTCCCAGGCGTGCCGGGACTGACGGAGAATATTACGGTAAAGAGCATTGTCGGCCGCTTCCTTGAGCATTCACGCATCTACTCATTCGGATCTGGCGATATGTACATCTCTTCTGCTGACCTTATGACAAGGAATGTCGATAGGCGTGTTGAGATTGCTACTCCTGTTCTCGATCCTGAGATAAAGAAGACGATACGGAGTATGCTGGAATGCATGCTCAATGACAACGTGAAGGGAAGGGTGCTGGGCAACAAAGGGCAGTATACTACGGTGCCAAGAATACCTGAGGCAATTAACTCACAGGAGCTGTTCCTCGGATATTTCCACTCCGGCAACTGATAATGGCAAATCCCCCGAATAGGGATAGCACTATTGAATAGTTGTTTCAAAGTGGGTATTCTTCGCTAAATTATAAGGATAGCGCTTATGGAGAACAGAAAATTCAAGGTTGCGGTTATTGGTGCCACTGGCGCAGTCGGACAGGTTTTCATGTGGATGCTTTCCGATCATCCATGGTTTGAACTCAGTTATGTGACAGCATCGGCAGCCAGAGTCGGCCAGAAGTATGCTGCGACTGTGCACTGGGTCATGCCTTTCGAGATGCCTGATGTCCTCAGGGATATGGAAGTAAGGGAGCTTAATTTCGAGGCAATGAAGAAGGAAGGCGTGCAGATTGTATTCTCTGCTCTTCCTGCAGCTGTGGCGCGTGAGGCTGAGCCCCAGATGAGGGCTAATGGCTTCTATGTCTTCTCGAATGCTGCAGCCATGAGATATGACAAGGATGTACCTATCCTTATCCCAGAGACGAATTCCGAGCAGCTTGAGCTGATCAGAAACCAGGGATACCCACAGACTGGATTCTGTGTGACGAATGCGAACTGCGTGACCACGGGACTTGCCATGGCGCTTGCTCCTCTGAGGAAGTTCGGCATAAAGACAATCACGATCAACAGCTATCAGAGCGTATCGGGTGCAGGCTATCCTGGGCTTTCCTCCTTTGATATCACAGATAACTGCATCCCTTATATCGGAGGGGAGGAGGAGAAGATCGAGAAGGAGATAAAGAAGATCCTTTCAATCGATCCCGATGTATATGCATACACAGTCCGTGTCCCTGTCATGTTCGGACACCTTGAGACTGTATGGCTCGATTTCGATCAGGATGTGGAGATCGATGATGTCATCAGCGCATGGGAGAACTTCAAGGAGGCTTCGGACCTTCCTTCGACTCCAGCCCAGCCTGTAGTCTACTCTTCCGAGCCTACATTCCCTCAGCCGAAGTATGCTTTCTGGGGAACACCGAAGGGCATGGTTGTCTATACGGGCAGGCTCAAGAAGAAGAACGGCAAGATCGGATTCGTGCTCCTCGTCAATAACATCGTAAAGGGTGCAGCTGGCGGATCGATCCAGAATGCCGAGGCGTTCGTGACGAGATTCGGTCTTAGATAGAGAATATCTGTTGTAGGTATAAGATAGAGGCAGCTTCCAGTGCGGAGCTGCCTTTTACCTTCTCAGACCTTTCTTTCTGGTGTCAGGACGATGACGGCATCATCGTAATCTGAAGGGATTTCAAATGAGCTTCTGTCAAGCTCTATCACATTGCAAAAGCATTCCGTGAAGGCCTTTTCCGAGCTGAGGACATCGAATCCGAATCCATGATTGCAGTAATGCATCGGAATCGCAATCCTAGGCTTTATCTTCTTTATGATATCCGCAGCAGTCTGGCCGTCTATTGTGAAGAAACCTCCTACAGGAATCAGCACGGCATCGAGGCCTTTGAGTTTATCTATATCATCAGGGATGCATCCTAGATCCCCCATATGGGCAATCCTCGCAGTCTTTCCTGATATGATGTATATCCTGTTTCTTCCTCTTTTGGAACCTTGTGCATCATCATGGAACGTATCTATTTCCTCTATGCCTAGAGGTTCCTTCCCCGAATGCAGTATGCTAACTCCATCCCTGAAGTTGTGATCCCCGTGCTCATGTGTGCAGAGGACAGAATCCGCGCTCTCCCTTACGTTGGCCAGACCTGGGACAGAACCATCCTCATAGGGATCAATGATGATTGAGTATCCATTCTCCTCAATCCTGAAGCAGGAATGTCCGATCCATGTGATCTTCATATGCACCTCCTTCTGAATTTTACCACCATTCAGCTGCTTTCTGTATTCTGCTCATTCCCTCTAAGATTATGCTTGCATTGTCATGCTAGCATGCTAGAATACTTCTGGAGGAAAATATGAAAAGGAGAGCTCTGTTAGTTCTATTAATCAGTTTGGTATGCCTTTCTTCCGTGTTCGCGGGGGGCAGTTCGGAAGGTGGAAGAAAATACACCATAAACGTTGCATCAACATTTGCGCCAGAGGGGCCTGTCCATGAAGTAATGGTTAAGTTCAAGGAGAAGGTTGAGGCTGCATCGGATGGTCGTATAACCGTAGTTGTTCATCCAAGCGGAGCCCTTGGCACTGTCAGGGAGATCTGCGAAGGTCTCAAGGCCGGTACGATTGAGATGGGTGCGATGGCTTTTGAGGATTGGACATACTATGCTCCTGAGTACACGATAGTGGAAGCTCCGTATCTTTTCAGGGATAAGGATCATTTCATAAAGTTCATGACAGAGTATGGTCCGCAGATTTTCGAGGAAACAAGAGAGAAGACCGGCATCATAACACACGGATGGTTCTACAGAGGAGCTAGAATGATCACTGCGAATATCCCTATCATTCATCCTCAGGATCTGGTAGGGCTTAAGTTCCGTCTTCCTTCTATGCCTGAAAGAATAGCTGTATTTGAAGCTCTTGGCGCAAGTCCTACGATTGTTGATTTCTCAGAGCTTTATATGGCACTTAAAACAGGGACTGTTGATGCTGAGGAGAATCCTCCAGAGACAATCTATGCATATAAGTATTATGAGGCTCAGAAATATCTTGTTCTTTCTAACCATATCCATACAGTAGCGAGATATATAACATCAGAGGCATGGTTCAATACCATATCGGAAGAGGACCAGAAGCTGATTGAGACAGCATGGGCTGAGTCCGCAGCAGAGGTTACAGCAGAGTACCCCGATCCGGATTCAACATATATTGAGCTTCTTGCAGATAATGGGATGGAAGTCATTGAGCCTGAGAATGAGGAATTCCTTGCCATTGCTGAGCCAGTTGTCGCTGACTATGCTGCAAAGAACTGGAAGCCGGGTCTTATGGAGGAGATTCTCAGTCTCTGAGGGTAATTTCATCAAAATAATTTCTATAGCCTCCGCCGGGGTAGTCTGGCGGAAGGCTTGTCTGGAGCTTTTATGATAAAGAAAGTCATTGCGATACTGGAATACATATTGGCTGCCTTGGTATTCATTCTGGCCTTTGCAGTTCTTTTCCAGATTCCGGCCCGTATGCTTTTCCATATCCCTGCAACTTGGACGACAGAGGTTGGAAGGTCGGCATTCACCGCTATTGTATTCATCGGACTTCCATTGCTGATTCTTGATGGTACCCTTATGCGTATAGAGTTCATAAGGGAGTCCATAAAGAACAAGACAGCTGGAATGATTGTGGATATCCTCTGCGATATATTCACATATTTCTTTGAGATTACGCTTATCTATGGCTGTATCAACAGAACCATGACGGAGTGGTCTGTTACGATACCTTCTGTGGAATTCCTGACATATGGATATATTTATCTGATAATGTCCATTGGTTCTGTGCTGATGCTTTTTGCCTCAATTATCGTAACAATTACAAGATTCAGAAATAAAGGGGAGGTAGAAGCATGACATTCATTCTTACTGGCGGCCTCATCATTCTTCTTGCCCTTGGCCTTCCTGTTGGGATATCGCTTTGCGTAGTAGGATGCCTTGGATATATAGTGAACATGGGAAGCATAAACTCCTGGTTCATGCTTTTCTCTATGCCTCTTAAGATGAACAGCAGTCTTACGAATTTTCTTCTGCTTTCGATCCCGCTCTTCATCCTTGCTGCTAAGCTGATGAATGGATCGAGCATCACAAAGAGGATCTTTGATTTTGCGAATGTAACTGTTGGCTGGCTTCCTGGCGGACTCGGGCATACGAATATCTTTGCATCGCTCCTGTTTGCGGGAATGTCTGGAACGGCCGTGTCAGATGCTGCAGGTCTTGGACAGATAGAGATAAAGGCTATGGTTGATGCTGGTTATGATCCGGACTTCTCGGCAGCTGCTACTGCTGCATCTTCGACCATCGGTCCGATTTTCCCTCCATCTGTTCCTATGGTTATGTATTCGACGATCAGTGGCGTGTCCGTTGGCTCTCTTTTCATGGGTGGGGTTGTCCCGGGCGTTCTCATGACAATTGCCATGATGGTCATGGTTATTGTCTATGCCCGCAAGAAAAACTATCCGAGAAGACCATTCCCGACATTCAGGGAATTCTGGGAAGCATTCAAGTATGCAATCATACCATTGCTTACTCCCGTGATTCTCCTTACAGGTATCTGGTCTGGATGGTTCACGACAACAGAGGCTGCCGTTGTTGCAACGGTATATGCGTTGATTGTTTCAACTCTTGTTTATAGAGAGATGCCATTCAAGCTTTTTGTACAGATACTCAAGGAGACCGCAAAAGATACAGCATCCATAGGATTTGTTACAGCAGCTGCTGCATTCTATGGCTGGGTTCTTGCACGTTCTGGTCTGAACAATACTATTGCGGAATTCCTCGTCTCATTCACAACAAACCCTGTTGTTTTCATGTTTGTCGTGAACATCTTCCTGCTGATTGTTGGATGCTTCATGGAGTCTATTGCGGCTATCATGGTATTTGGTCCTGTTCTTCTGCAGGCTTCCAATGCAATGGGAATAGATCCGCTTTATTTCGGGCTTGTCATGGTGCTCAACCTGATGATTGGTCTGAATACACCGCCTTTTGGAATAACGCTGTTCATATCAGCAGATATAGCAGGTATAAGCTTCAAACAGATGGTGAAGGCAATGCTGCCGTTCTACGTTCCGCTTTTCGGGATGCTGATTCTTCTCTCAGTATTCCCTCCTGTTGGGACTTGGTTGCCTTCTCTGTTGGTGTAAGTTAGAATCCTAAGGTAGATGTTCGAGAAAGAAATTCCATATCTGAGAAATACAAGGAGAGAGAACAGCCAGATTGCAAATCTTCTTGAGTACAATCTGGTGATGTTCAATCTGAAGCCTGGGGATAAGATCAGCGAAGTGGAGATCTGCAAGGAGATAGGATGCAGCAGGACACCAGTCCATAATGCATTTCTCCGTATGCAGTACTCTAATCTTCTGGAGATTATCCCGCAGGTTGGCACGATGGTGACCCGCATTGATGAGGACCTGATAGACTCTGTCTGCTTCCTTCGAAGGATAATGGAATTGGAGAATCTTCGGACATTAGCCGCTCTGGATAGGACTCATAAGGATAGAAAGCTGCTTTCCAGACTGCGCGCATGTCTGGAATCGCAGGAGATATGCGCAAAGGATAGGGATTACTGGACTCTTTTTGAGACTGATAACGAGATACATGAGCTTTTCTTCGTCGCAACCGGGCGGATAACATCCTACAGGATAATCCAGGATCAGCTGATAAACTTCAGCAGGCTGAGGGTTCTGATTTATCAGGATAATGAGCTTGATAGGATCATTAGAGAACATCATGAGCTTATCGATAGCTATGAGAAAGGAGACTTCGACCAGATGCAGGATGTCCTTGAACGGCATTTAGCGGATGATCTTATCGCACGGAATAAGCAGTCCATAAGAAAACAGTATCCAGAATACTTTGGAGATTTAGGCTGTAATGGGAGGATTGACAAGAAGATTCCTTGAGAAAGGAAGGAATCGGTATGTTTCTATGGATGATCCTGATAGTCAGGGATGTGAATTTGGAGTCATATACCTTGAAGCCGGGGAAGAGTATTCCTTTGTAACGGAGCATGAGTATCTTTTCTGCCTGTGCACAGGTTCTGTGGACCTCAGCTGGGACGGGAATACATATAGTGCTGCTAGGATGGACTGGATTGCTGAAGAGCCTGTAGTGCTCAGTGTGCCAGTAGGAACGGATATCAGAATACTGTGTTCGAAAGGTAAAGCTGAGATCAATTATGCCTGCACGGAGAATAGCAGGTCTTTCGAAGCCAGGTTGATTTGCCCTGGGAATCTTCTATCGGTATCGATAGCTGACGAAAATAGGCTTGATGGGAAGCTGAAGCGCATCAAAAGGGTTTTCTATGACTGGGACTCCCATCCTGATAGCTGTCTTTTCTGTGGTGAGATCGTAAATTTCCCAGGATGCTGGGCTTGCTTTCCTCCGCATCTTCATGATGAGCCGGAGATTTATCATTACAGGTTCAGTCCGAGGCAGGGATATGGGTTCTCCGAGTTCGGTTCAGAGGGGAGGAAAGTGTGCGATGGAGATACGATGTGCATCCCCGGCGGCATGCTCCATTCACAGGCGACTGCCCCAGGATATTATGGATATATCATGTGGACACAGCGTCTTAAGGACAATGGACATATGATTGAATATAGAATGACAGAGGATCATAAATGGCTGGAGGAACAACAATGAAGCCTGTCCTGATTAATTCCCCCTCGCTTGCTAACTGCAGTCTTCTTGAGCTCGGTGATAATGTGGAAGAGCTGATCAACGCAGGTGTGCGTTTTCTTCATATTGACCTTATGGATGGGCATTATGTCCCGAATCTCTGCTTTCCTATGAGGATAATCTCTGATATCAAGGAAAAGTATCCTGATATAACCACGGATGTCCATCTCATGGCAGTTCCTCCGGAAGATTATGTACAGAGGCTTGCGGATGCGGGCGCCGATTATGTCAGCTTTCATATAGATAGTACGAACTTCACAATAAGGATGCTTAATGCATTGAAGGACGCAGGGATGAAAGCCGGGGTGGTTATAAATCCATCCCAGCGGATTGATGCGCTTTCTCCTTTCATCGATCTTGTTGATATGGTGACGGTGATGGCTGTAGAGCCAGGTTTCGCGGGACAGCGTTTTATGGAGCGTACTGTTGGCCGTGTGCTTGATGTAGCTAGGATGAGGAAGCAGGCGGGACTTGATTTTCTGATCAATGTTGATGGAGCGATAAACTATCCGAATATAATTCCTTGTGTGCATAATGGGGCAAATGTTTTCGTAACAGGGATCTATACTGTATTCAGACAGCCGGATGGAATCTTCTCGGCCTGCCATCGGTTTGAGGAAGAATTGAAAAAAGGCGCTGAGGAAGGATTTGATTCCGATGCTTATTGAGACGATGCTGGGATAGCAGCTCGGATGAAGGGTTAATCTGCGGATATATCATTATTTTCCATTGCAGAGGCTGGACAATCGGAGATGGTTTCAGGGCCGTATGGGATGTACTTGGGATTGATATTGCTTGACCTCTATTATCCTAAATGCTAATTTTCGTATATCACAATAAAAAGGTAGAGGTTGCACTCAGATGAATAGCACTAGTGGATCAATGATGACGACAATGATTACTTTCGTACTTATCATTCTTATCTTCTATTTCCTTATGATCAGGCCGC
>CALXLE010000126.1 GCA_944389115.1 uncultured Spirochaetaceae bacterium | reverse complement strand
ATAGATCAAGCTTGTTGAGCTCATTCCTTTCATAGACAACGAGGTCCGAATCATCGTTAAGCTTCGATATGAAGCTATCCTCTTCGAGGGACAGAAGCGATGAGATAAGGGATGCAGGAATCATCCTGTCCCCATCTTCCTCGATTACCGCACCCCATGCATCAGATGGAGCAGGGGCTGCTGCAAACGCAAGGGACGGGGAAGGATTTCCAAGCGGATCGGACAGATGCCTGAAGCGCTGTATTGCTGCAGGAGTGAGCTTTTTCTCATCGATTTCCCCATACTCCCTGTATACAGGAATATAGAGCAGGGCAGTAGGCTTTGCCGTAATCGGGAAATCCGAGAAGACCTCATCACTTGATACGACCTTCCCATTCTCTATTGTCTGTATGAATGAGCCGTTTCCCGTGATTTCCCGGGCTTTTCTTGCGATATCATGGGCAAAATCAAGGTTATCGGCCTCTGTATTGATTGAAAGCACATCGCCCCTGGAAAGTCCAAGAGCGTGGCGGAGGATAGCCTCCGCATATCTTTCGCTGAAGATATCCATCACTCTTTATCCGTTTCCGGAGTCCTCTTCCTTCTCCTGAGATTGTCCTCTCTTACTCTTGTTCCATGCATCTTGATGTAATCGATGGATTTCTGGAACTCCTTTATGAACTCTCCCATATCTTCCTGATAGACGATAATCGACTGCCTTAGATACCTGCCTTCCGTATCGGTCGGCCTTGACTCTACGATATTGAGAAAGAGATCGCCATAGATATTCTCCTTCACATTGAAGAAGTATGTGCGGTCATTCTTCATAAGCTTGGTCGAAAAGACCTCTCCTCGCTCTCCCATAATGGGTCCTCCGTTAATGATTGATGACTACTTATACCATCTAGAGGATATTATGAAAAGATATATTGACACAGGTTTTCACATGGTGTAATGTATCACCCGTTGCTGATGCGACTGTGGTATAATGGCTATTACCTCAGCCTTCCAAGCTGAAGATGCGGGTTCGATTCCCGTCGGTCGCTTTGATATCCTCCTGCTGGAGGATTTTTCTTTTTCTGGTCTTTGCCATCAGAAAAGCTCTGGCTGATTGTCATTCCTTATCACTGTTCCTGCATTGAATGTCATGCGCTCAATAGGGGAAGGACCAAGCTCTGCGATTCTCTTCCTATGCTCCGGAGAGGGATAGCCTTTGTGCTTTGCATAGCCATAGCCAGGCCATTTCCTGTCGCAGAGGACCATTATCCTGTCTCTCTCGTTCTTCGCAAGTATTGATGCCGCCATTATCTGGGGAATCTTCGCATCGCCTTTGACTATTGCCCTGCATTCGATATCGACATCCGGGGTGCGGTTGCCATCGGCCAGAAGAAGATCGATCTGGATCTTCGCTGCAACCTTCTCATAGGCTTTTTTCATCGCAAGCATCGATGCGTTGAGGATATTGATCTCATCGATAGCTTTATGGCTGACCGATGCCGTTGCCCAGATTGCGCGCTCCTTGATGATCTTCTCCGCTTCAATGCGCTTTTTTTCAGAGAGCTTCTTGCTGTCTCCAAGTATCTCAATAGGGAAATCCGGAGGGAGGACTACGGCTGCAGCTACGACAGGGCCTGCAAGCGGGCCTCTTCCGGCTTCATCGGTCCCGCAGATTGTGAGTGTGCTTTCCTCCAGGTTGAACAGAGTGTTTTCCATTTCCATCCTTAATGCTATAATCGGGAGGATTTCTTTGCAAGGAGTGGGCCGTTGTTTCTAAAGTCTCTAGAACTCTATGGCTTCAAGAGTTTCGCCGATAGGACGCATATTAATTTCGTTGATGGCATCACTGCCCTCATAGGGCCGAATGGCTGCGGCAAATCGAATATCGTCGATGCCGTGAAGTGGGTTCTCGGCGAGCAGTCGATGAAGACCATCAGGGCAGGGAAGAAAGAGGATGTCATCTTCAATGGCACGGATACCCGCAAGCCTATGACATTTGCCGAGGTCTCCCTTGTCATCGACAACAGCGCCCATATGCTTCCGACGGATGTTGAGGAGATCGAGATAAGGCGAAGGGTATTCCGCTCCGGAGAGAGCGAATACTACCTGAACAAGCAGCGCTGTCTTCTCAGGAACATACAGGAGCTCTTCTTCGATACAGGAGTAGGCAAGAGCGCCTATTCAATACTCGAGCAGGGAAAGATCGACCAGATTCTCTCAACCAAGCCTGAGGACAGAAGGTATATATTCGAAGAGGCTGCTGGAATCTCAAGATATAAGGCCCAGTGCAATGAAGCGCAGAACAAGCTCCAGCGTACCGAGGAGAATATCAATGATATCGAGATACAGGCCAGGGACGCGAAGAGAGCATGCGACAGGACGCGCAGCCAGGCTGAGAAGGCCATAAAGGCTAAGGAGCTGGAGAAGAGGGCCTTTGCTCTCGATGTCCAGTTCCATCTCGGGCAGCTGAGGACCTACTCACTTATGAATGATGAGCGGGCGAGGCTTCTTTCAGAGGCGCAGGTTGAGATTGAGCGGCTTAAGGCCCGGATCGATGAGGTCACTGCTGAGATAAATGCCGAGCAGGATACTGTGACGGGCGACAATGAGCGTCTCCATGCGATGCAGATCGAGATGACAGCCCTCGATGGCGCAATACAGAATGCCGACCAGGTGATTGCCATGATGGATGAGCGCTACAAAGAGTATGCTCTGATGGAGCGCACAAGCCGGGAGAAGGCTGAGGATATCAGGTCATCATTTGATCGCGATAAGGGTGAGATAGAGCGCTTTGAGGAGACTGTCAGGGATAATGAGGACAGGCTAGAGGAAGAGGAGCGCCAGCTTTCCGCCCTGAGAAAGATGCTCGAAGACAACATGGAGAAGATCCAGTCAACGGAGAAGGAGGCCAATGACCGCGAGGCACGCAACAACGAGCTGGATGCGGAGCTTCTCTCACTTTCCGATGAGCTTAGGGGGATTATTGAGGAGCTTGTCAGCGAGGTCGATGAGAATACGGGAACAGAGTATTCCTCAGAGCGCAGGGACGCTGCGGAGAAGGCAATAAGAGCCAGAGCTGATTCCCTTCTTGCTCTTCTCGATGGAAGGATAGAGCATATCTCCGGTCTCAAGGATGATATCCCGATCTCCAAAGATGGCGTTCTCAAGGATTTCTCGAAGATACATTCCGGGATTGAGGAGATGATCGGTGCATTCGATGAGTATAAGTCCTCAATTCCTCCTGTAATTGATCTTCTTCTCTCATCTGAAGGACTTATTGCAAGAAAGCGCAACGCTGAGACAAGGGAGAAGGAGGTAAGGGATGAGATGGCCAGCAATAGGATCTTCATCTCTGATGCCCGTGAGCGCGTGCAGATCCTCAGAAGCGATACCGATTCGCTCAGGAACGCTATAGATGCCGCAAATCGCCACTATGGAGAGCTCAAAGCTTCCGTAGAGGGCTCCCAGCAGATACTAGGGAACATGAAGAAAGCCCTTGAGGATAAGTCATTCACGCTCTCTGATGCACTTGCTGAGGCGGAGAAGGCCAAGAGCAGGATGGCTGAGGTTGCGGAAGGACTGAAGGAGAAGGAAGCTGAAAAGGCTGAGTCCATCGAGAAGCGGAAGGCGAAAGATGAGGAGTACAGCCTGCTTTCATCTGAGTCTGCGAGGAAGGGGCAGCAGCTTGCACTGAAGCGCAAGGAAAAGGATGAGCTTATGTCGAAGCTTACCGAGACGCAGACTGCGGCCGCTTCGCAGAAATCATATCTTGAGAGCTCTGGAAACCTTACGCAGAATACGATCCAGAACTTCTTCAACAAGTATGGAAGGAATCTCGGAGAGTTCATGGAGGAGTACAAGGATAAGGAGATTCCGTCCGAGACCCTGATCCAGAATGAGCTCAAGCAGGTCCAGTCCGAGCTGCAGGCTTTCGGCAACATAAACTTCATGGCAGAGCAGGAGTACGAGGAGAATCTCGAGCAGTATAAGTTCTATGCCAAGCACCTTGAGGATCTTGAGAAGGCTAAATCCGACCTGGTGCAGGTGCTTGACGAGATAACCCACCGCTCCGAGGAGCTCTTCACGAAAACATACAAGGAAATCAGCGCTAACTTCCAGGCTATGTTCAAGCGTCTTTTCGGAGGCGGAAGGGCGGAGATAACGCTCGAGGATCCGGAGAATGTCCTTACCTCAGGCATAAACATCCTTGCACAGCCGCCAGGGAAGAAGCCTCAGTATCTCAACCTGCTCTCAGGCGGAGAGAGGTCTATGACAGCTGTTGCACTCCTTTTCGCGACGTATCAGGTAAAGCCATCTCCTTTCTGTATACTCGATGAGCTCGATGCTGCGCTTGATGACAGAAATGTTGGCTACTTCCTGGGGGTCCTTGATGACTTCTCCAGATCCAGTCAGTTCATCATCATCACGCATAACAAGCATACCGTCACCGGCTCTCAGAGCCTGCTTGGTGTAACTCAGATGGAGCCTGGTGTCTCCATCACCACAACGTACAGGCTTGAGAGCGTGAAGGGCGAGCCGGTCATCTTTGATGACAGCAACAAGGAAGTGAACTTCGATGCCTGATGCCATATTGACTGCAGACGCTACGTTATTGTATAAGCATAATGTTGTTTTCTTGGGTTTAGGTAGCGATGTTTGATAGCATTACAGCGAAATTCAGCGGAATAATGAGGACTCTTTCCGGAAAGGGAAAGATCTCGGAGAAGAATGTACGTGACGCCGTGGAGGAAATCAAGGAGGCTCTCCTTGATGCAGATGTCAATCTCCGCGTTGTCCGCCGTTTCGTCAACTCAACGCTTGATGAGGCGCTCGGCGAGAAGGTTCTCCAGTCCGTCAATCCCGGTCAGCAGTTTACCAAGATCGTATACGACAAGATGGTGCAGCTTCTCGGTGGGGATGAGGCGTCGTCACTGAATCTAAAGGGAAAGGACACAACATCCGTAATCCTTCTTATGGGTCTACAGGGATCAGGTAAGACGACTGCGGCACATAAGCTCGCATACCGGCTGAAGAAGGAAGGACGCTCAGTCATGCTCGTTGCAGCTGACCTTGTCCGTCCAGCAGCTATCACACAGCTCCAGGTTCTCGGGGAGAAGGCCGGTGTTCCTGTATTCACAATCCCGGGGGAGAAGAATCCTGCGGTCGTTGCGGAGAAGGCTATATCGAAGGCAAGACACGATCTTATCGATACGGTCATAATCGATACATCCGGAAGAATGCACCTGGATCAGGCTCTTATGGAGGAGATCCAGAGAGTCGCGAAGGTATCAAGACCGGATGAGACGCTCTTCGTTGCAGATGCAATGACAGGCCAGAGTGCCGTTGATATCGCTAAGGAGTTCGAGGAGAAGGTCGGTATATCCGGCGTAATCCTCACCAAGTTCGATTCAGATACCAGAGGCGGTGCTGCTCTCTCTCTCCGTTCCGTTGTCGGTAAGCCAATCAAGTTCATCGGCACAGGCGAGAAGATGGAGGATCTCGAGGTCTTCCACGCAGACAGAATCGCATCCCGCATCCTCGGGATGGGTGATGTCGTCTCTCTTGTCGAGAAGGCACAGGAGCAGTATGACCAGGCTGAGGCAGAGAAGCTCCAGAAGAAGATGGAGAAGAACACCTTCGATCTTCAGGACTATCTCGACCAGCTGGAGAAGGTTGGGAACATGGGATCTGCGGATAAGCTTCTTGAGATGATTCCCGGAGCAAAGGGGAATATCTCTGAGGAGGACCTCGATCTAGCAGGTCTTGAGAAGGAGAAGGCAATCATCAAGTCGATGACGAAGTTCGAGAAGGAGAACTATAGGATCATCGGGCCTTCCAGAAGAAAGAGGATAGCAAAGGGGTCTGGCACATCGGTTGCTGATGTCGCAAGGCTTCTGAAGAAATTCGAGAAATCGAAGCTCATGATGAGAAAGATCATGACGAATAAGAAATTACAGGCTGCGTTTCTCAAGCAGATGGGAATGTAGCTTTCAAGCAGTATAAGGAGATTACCGTGAGCACTACAATGAGACTCAAGCGCTTTGGCACCAAGAAGAGACCTTATTACAGGGTCGTTGTCCAGGACAATCGTCTTGCGACATCTTCGAAGACTATCGATGAAGTCGGAACATACCGCCCAATCGAGGAGAAGGACCAGGTTCTTCTCAACGAGGAGAAAGTCATGGAATGGCTTAAGAAGGGTGTTGTTGTTTCCCCAACTGTAAAGCAGCTTCTGAATTCGCAGGGAATCGCGATTAGCCGCAAGGACTGATGTCCGGAGGCTCATATGGAGAAGGAACTGATTGAATTCATTGTCAGAAGCCTTGTCGATGAGCCTGATCAGGTAACGGTGAATGTGATCGAGGGAGAGAAATCCACGATCCTGGAACTACATGTTGCCGAATCGGATATCGGTAAGGTGATAGGCAAGCAGGGGAGGATCGCAAAGGCTATCCGCACGATTCTTTCCGCGTCCGCCACAAAGGGCGGCAAGCGTGCCGTACTGGAGATACTCGACTGATGAAAGCATCGCTTCTCGCAGCTGCTACAATAGGCAGGACACATGGACTTGATGGCTACCTCAGGCTCTATCCTCTCTCTGGGGAGATAGAGCATCTGATGAAGCTTGAAGAGGCTGTTATCCGTCTCCGTGATGGCAGCGAGAAGAAGGTAATTGCCGAATCAATCAGATTGGTATCTGGAGACGCCCTTATCAGATTCAGGGGTTATGATACGCCGGAGAAGGCTAGAGTCCTTGCCGGCGGAGTGCTATTCATAGAGCGCTCGCAGGCTCCTGAGCTGGGTGAGGGCGAATTCTATGTCGCCGACTTCTATGGGCTTGATGTGATCTCCGATGGAGTGAGGGCCGGGACTATTGAGGATACTTCCGAGGGTGCCCAGGCGATAATGCTCCACATACGGTGCAATGACGGACGGATAAGGCTTGTTCCATATCTTCCTGTCTTTCTTTCCCATCCGGACTTTGATAAAGGTACAATAGAGCTTCTTATGCCGGAGCTTCTGAGCTGAATATGCATATAACAATCCTTACCCTCTTTCCTGAGATGGTTATTCCGTTCTTCACCTCTTCAATAATGAAGCGTGCTGTGGATAAGGGGATAATCACCTACAGCATTATTGATTTCAGGGATTTTGCTGAGGGCGTGCACCATAAGTGCGATGATATCCCATATGGAGGAGGAGCTGGCATGGTCATCATGCCCGAGCCTCTCTCAAAAGCACTTGACAGCATCGATGCGAAAGGCAAGCGTGTTGTCTTCCCGACCCCCTCTGGCAGGCTTCTCACCGAAAGCTATGCACAGGATCTGTCTAAGAACGATGAACTTGTCTTCATCTGCGGGCACTACGAAGGAGTGGACCAGCGGATCATCGATGAGTATGTCACCGATGAGATCTCAATTGGCGATTACGTGCTTTCTTCTGGAGAGAGTGCGTCCATTGTCATCATTGATGCGCTTTTCAGGCTCATCGATGGGGTCATCGCATCGGAGTCATTGGAGGAGGAGAGCTTTACGTCGCATCTCCTTGAATATCCTCAGTATACGAGACCGGAAAGGTATTGCAACAAATCCGTGCCTGATGTATTATTATCCGGTCATCACCGCCATATTACCCAATGGCGTAATGACAAACGGATTGAGAAGACGATGCACTCAAGACCGGATCTGCTCTCTGATGCCTCTCTCAGCGTCGATGAGCGGAACAGACTATTGACTATTTTGGATAAGGAAGACCGAAGATGGATATTATCAGAGCTATAGAAGCTAAGCAGATCAAGGAGAATGCCGAGAACTTCAATGTAGGTGACACTGTCCGTGTCTCATTCAAGATCGTTGAGGGTGCAACCGAAAGAATCCAGGTATTCGAAGGTATCGTCATTGCAAAGAACAACACGGGCGTGAGAAGGACATTCGTTGTCAGGAAGATCAGCTATGGTGTTGGCGTCGAGAGGATTTTCCCGCTTCACTCCCCAAGGGTTGAGAAGATCGAGGTTGTCAGAAGAGGACGTGTCAGAAGGGCAAAGCTCTACTACCTCCGCTCCCGCGTTGGCAAGAGTGCAAAGGTGCCTGAGCTCATCGTCAAGAAGAATGCCTAATCATAAGGGCAGCACAGGAGGCGGCTTTGACCGCCTCTTTCTTTTGTCTTAATATTCATGCTATGAAGAAAACACAGAAGCCCAGCAGAGAAGCCAGCCGCAAGAAGCGGAAGAAGGAAGCAATCTCCGGTTTCTCAACGCTTAACCAGGTCGCTGGAGTATCTAAGCCGCGCGTCCATCATTCATCGCTGCCTGTTGATGAACCGAAGATCATCAGGGAACCCCTTCCCCAGTGCGCTTTCTGTTCCGCTCCTATTGAGAGCATCGCAGAGTCCTTCATGATTGATGATGGCCGGTACGTCCATTTCGACTGTGCTGTTAAGCGCATCCGTGAGATGGAGAATATACCAGATGACAAGATTGTCTCATATATAGGATCGGGCAACTTCGGAATCATCGAGAAGGGCGAGGATGGCAAGTTCACCATTATAAAGACAATCCCATTCGAGAACAGCGACAGGGTCAAGTCGATGAAGGCCTTCGTTGAGGAATGTAAGGTATGAGGAGAGCCATGCTTCCAGGATCTTTCGATCCTCCGACGATGGGACATATAAATATCATCGAGAGAGCAGCATCGCTTTTCGATGAACTCTATGTCGTTATTGCCGATAATATTTCGAAGAAATGCCTCTTCACACCTGAGGAGAGAAGGGCAATGATTATTGAGTCACTGCCCGATGTCAGCAACATGAAGGTTGAGATATTTCAGGGTCTTACAGTCGATTTCGCATCTGAGAATGATATCGATGTGATAGTCCGTGGCGTCCGTGCCATGAACGACTTTTCATATGAGTTCGAACTTGCGATGACCAATAAGATGCTCAATCCAAATGTCGATGTCATATTCATACCGACCGATCCCCAGTATTTCCTCATAAGGTCCTCACAGATAAAGGAGATGGCGGAGTTCGGTGCCGATTTCTCTCCGATGGTCCCTGAGCCTGTCAGGAAAAGAATGAAGGAGAAGTTCGCAAGGTCATAGCTTATCAATAGCTATCTGGATAATCGGTGCAAGGACAAGGGCGGGAAGGAAATTCCCGCTCGCTGCGTCCTTTATGCCGAGAAGCTTAAGTGCTATGAGTATCAGGAGCAGACCACCCTCAGCGCTCA
>CALXLE010000125.1 GCA_944389115.1 uncultured Spirochaetaceae bacterium | reverse complement strand
CTGCTTGCGAAGGAGACCCATTCATCCTCTCCTGAGATGGCACTATGGAAGAATGCGGAGGACTTGGAGAACACTGCATTTCTCGATACTATTAACACGCTTTCATCCTCGTTCGATGAATCGCTGGTCAAGGCAATCGCTGAGAGCCGCGGCGGATACAGGGAGTACAGGCTGGGGGATATCATAACGCCCGCTGGATCCTGGGAAATGGCAGAGGACTTCATCAGAATATGGATGGATGCAGCATTGGAGATTGCTTACGAAGGATAGCATGGTTATACAGCTTCCTTTGCAGCTCTCGGAAAGATTTTCTTTACCTTATGGATACAGCCGCACTGGATGAGGTGTCGCGGAATGTATAGGAATACCCATCATCCTCGACGCTTCTCGTAATATCGATCCCGAGATTATCGTAATCCGTTGAGAATATTGCTATATCCCTGAACTCATCGGAATCCAGCTGTTCGTATACCTTCACGGTGAATATATCCTTTCCGAGTGTGACATCGATTGTCATATCATCGTTTACGGTGGATTTCCTGAACATGGAATTGCCGTTTTTCTCCGTAAGCACGAACCCGTTTTCCAGAAGGCGGTTGCCCGCTTTGACTGCATTCATCATATGTCTTCTTTCTCCTCTTTCCTTATGAGGAATTCTGCCATCTGCTTCTTCTCTTCCGCTGTCCAATGGCCTTTGCTAGTTGAAAGCAATTTTGGATTTTCCGGAATGGGAGAGTCGAGCCTGAAGAGAAGCTCCCTGTCGATTCCGAGAGGCTCTGCGATTGCCGAAAGTGTTTTCCTTCCGATATGGAGCCCATCCTCTGAAAGGATCCTCTGCACGGTTCTGATGCTTAGCCTTGCGGCTTTCGCAAGCTCCTGTTCGGACATGGCTTTTTCGGCCATGGCATTCCTGATGACTTCTCTGATTGTCTGCATGTTTTCCTCCGAAGAGATAGGCTAGGGCTGAAAGCCTACTCAGCTCGCAGGCTTCATATGGATAACGAAGCTCTTAGCGGGATCGTAAGAATCATTTTCCATTGCGAAATTCTCTTTGAGTATTGCAAGAACCATCTTTCCCTGTTCATCTGTTAGATCGTGAGCAATCCAGGCACTATCCTGATATTCCAGAGGTTTTTCTCTGTTCATGCCTCGCGTCCAATGTTTGAGATAGATTCCTTTGCTATCGATGCCGAATTTCCTGCTCAATGCATCGTTGACACATGTATTGCAGTCGCCGTAATCATCGGTATTGATGATCGCATAATCGATTCCGGGGACCTGTTCCTGAATCTTCCTGAAAACAACCTGAATGAGCTTCTTGTCCATATATTACCTCGAGAAGCAGGGGAAGGGGCGAAGCCTTATCTTTTCTTTGGCGGCATAATTTATTCCCGCAAGCAACCCCTATGCTTGCATAGGAGTGGAATGCGATATCCTCCTTGTATAGATTCGTGTTCTTACATGCTCAACAAGCATAATGTTTCTGGAAGCAATCTTGTCCCTGCTTGTTCCATCGTAGTATTCCAGTTTGAAGCGCCCGTCGCTTCTCAGTGCTGTTATGATTGCTTCCTTTCCGTTGTGAACGCATTTTGAGAACCGCTGGAATCCGTTGACAGCCCTAGGTCCTTGATTCCGCCGTTTCTTGCCGCCTTCCCTGAAATTGTCTTTTTCAAGATGACGGTTGTGACAGCGTACCTTTGTCACATTCCATGTCTCATCGGTTCTTCCAGCTGTAAGATTCCTTGCGATGCAGAAAGCATCGTTCGCATGGGACTTCTCCATTTTGAGAGTGTTTCTGTTACAGTTCGTGATATATCCATAGGTCTGTTTGACGGAGATGTCGGGATATGCGGCTCTGAGTCTATCTAGAAGGAACCAGCGCATCGTATTCATTTCCGTCGCACCCTTGGATCCCTTATTCTCGGGGAAGGGAATATCGAGCGGATGCTTGCCGCTGTGATGATCTGTATGGCACTTTTCGCAGAGCGTGATGAGATTTGCGGGTCTGTCGCTTCCTCCGTCTTTACGCTGGATGATGTGATGGACATGGAGATGCTCATGCGAGCTGCAGCTCCAGCATCTGAAGCCGTCACGCGCCTTCACATATGCCTTGACGTTGCTGTATCCGAGCTGTTCGCCTTCCTGATATCGCTTACCTTCGATGTCCTCATCCTTGAGGCGCTGGATATCGAAGGAAGCCGTCTCGATAACGATCCTCGATATCGGGAGGATTGAGCAGATGTCGTCAATGACATTGATGTGCGCTCTGATCTTGGCTTCCATTGTCGGCGTGAGCCAGCCCTTCGGACGGCGGCGGTTATCGAAGCGTGGTTTTCTGTGGCGAAGGCGGTAATGTCTTGTACGCCTTGCCTGGCGTCTTGAAGTCATGAGCTGAGGGATGTCGTTCCTGAGCGTCATCTCAGCGCTGAAGAGCTCCTTCTTCTCGGTCGTGGCGGAAAGCCCGACGTGCTTCGAGCCTGCGTCGACTCCGAGAGTGATATTCTGCACGCAGTGCGTTTCAGGCTCATAGGTAAGCTGAATCGTGAACGGTGTTCGTTTTACGACCCTTGCCCTCCCGTCTTCAATCATATGACGGACCTTGCCGTGCTTTTGGATTGGCATCAGCGGCTTTCCGTCCTTGTCCAATACATAGACCATATGGTCCTCCTTGACCTCTTTCGAGGTAATGCAGGGATTGCTCCCTGTCGCGGAGTCTTCCTCTCCGCAGTCCCAAGCCTTGCGTTTACTGTGTTGTTCCGGGGTTTCGTGCCTGCTGCACAGCTTCCTCCCAATCAGAAGCATTTAACGGCAGACCGCAGAGCAGGGGGCTGGGACGCGCCTTGCGGCTTGCACTCCTTGGTGCCTATGCATTCCCGGACAACGGCCTGATTTGCTCAGGTCTGGCTGATCACCTCGGGCTATTGAAAGCCCCTATCCTTGGATAGTGGGTCGGTGACGGCCTTGTATGTACCGTTCTCTTCTTTCTGAAGATATCCTGCTGCGATGAATTCTCTGATATCCGAAAGGAATGCCCCGCTGATCTTGTTCATCTCACCGGTTGCTGGATCGAAGGACATCCAGGCATTATCCTCGAAGATTACTCGGTGTCCTGTCTTGATCTGTCTGAAGAATCTTCTGTACTGTTCCAATACACCTGCGATTGGCACAAGAGGAGCATCGGTATATTCCAATCCTTCCTCATCGGTCTTGATCATGATTTCAGGTGCTGCGAAGGAGCTGTAATATCTCTGTACATCCTCGATTCTCACATATCCAGAAGGGTAGCGCAGGGCACGTCCGTAGCCGTAAGGAACACCGTCGTGGAAGATGTATACAAATCCGAGCGTTTCCGGTGAACTGCTGTTCTTCGGGACAGCCGCTTTTGCAAGGATTGCGTATTTCTGATCTGGTGATAGATCTTCTCTATATATGTAAATTCGTCTCATTTCGTTATTTATTATAGTGTTTATTCTTTATTTATTTATGTCTTATATATAAGAACAGGGCGGTTGTCCCGCCCTGAAGTAGAGGATTATGATTCTAATCCAAAGGGCCTTCGCTGAAGAATCTGAGCCCGAATCTTTCTGCGATATCCAGGACATTCTCCCTTATGATGCTCTCTGCAGCTGGTGCGAAATTATAATCGTGGAGATTGTCGTCGAGCGTTAGAACCAGATCTGTGAATGTCCAGCATTCGTCCCAAGGCGATATGTATTTTTCAAGCGAGTTGCAGAATGCATCGAGAAGCTTCTCATCGTTAGCTATCTTTTCCGCTGCTGATGAGCCATCGTACCCAGCGGTATTCTCGGAAAAGGATAGCAAAGCCTCTCTGATATCGTTGCGTCTGATCTGTTCCTTGATTTCCATGAGAGCCTTGTCGGAAATCAGATATCTTCCGTTCTCAAGTCTTTCAGGTGCTGCTGATATTGTTATATTCATTTTTTTCCTTTCTATGCAGATGAGAAAAGTATTCAAAAAGGCTTATATATAGATATTAATTTTGTTTTGCATCCAGTCTCTGAAGAAGCTTATCCGCTTCCTCCTGGATGATCCTGTTCCTTATGGTGTAGTAGTGGTCCCATAGCTCGTCATCGAGTCCGTCTAGCGTTTCCGCATCAAGGCCTCTCTCATCGAGCCTTTCTGCCAGCAGCCTCAGGCGTTCTGCGGTGTTGAGTGACTGGTATCTCTCATATTCATCTCCATCGGCATTCTCCAGGAATTCCGCCAGCCAGTCCTCTGCATCCAGAAGATACTTCGGCCGTGGCATGTTCTCTTCAACCTCTTCCATGGAGAAGGCTTTGCCAGTATCTTCCGTACCATCTTCTGTCCTGTATTCGACGACATTCGCATTGAGGAGGTTTTCGAGCTTCCCTTCGAGATATATGTTTTCCACGATACCGAAGGCATCTTCCTCGTTCTCGACCTCAACGTCGATGTCGATCGATCTGATATCCGTGAGCCTTACTCTTATCTTTGGCATATCTCCTCCTCACACATGGCCGCCGTAAAGCCTGCCGATCGAATATGTCTCTCCATCCGTCAGATTGTTCATGGCATGGTCTGCGAATGAGAGATGGAAGCCCCAGCCCGGATGGACTACAGGGTATTCATAATCCTCGATATCCATTATCTTCAGCACCTTCTCGATGATCTCATCCCTTGGAAGGTCTTTCCTGATTCCCTTGAAGAGGCTGTCGAAGAACCCCTTGCGGCTGAACACGAATGTGCTGTTTTCACGGTCGACCTTCTGCCCATGGCCTTCAAGCCATTCGAAGAAGGCGTCCTTCTCATCCTTCTCGTCTTCCTCGTCGTATTCCGTTACATAATCGAACGCTGCATTGCCGGCGTATTCTGGCATGATCTCATAATCAGCTGGCTCGTATGGTGCGCTGTATTTATCGCCAAGCATGACAATTGTTCTGAGTCCCATTGTGTTCTCCTTTGCCTTATGGCGGGATGGAAAGATAGGGGCAAAGCCCCTGTTTCTGTTGGTTCCGAAAAAAACAATACCCCTTGGTTTTTCGGCCAAGGGACTCCTTCAGGCTGGAAAGGGCTCCGAAACCCTTAACTTAATGACATTGGTTGGAAATGGGGTATTTTTTCTGATAATCCCTTATCCTACAAGAGCTTCTGCCATGACGGGACAGACCGCATTGCCGATCTGTTTCACAACCTCTGTCTTCGTTCCTGTGAAGCGGTACCAGGAAGGGAAGGACTGGGCTGCAGCAAGCTCGTGCGGCTGCAGCATCCTGAAGCCGAGCCTGCAGTTCTCCGGGGTCACGAGCGCGAAGCGCTCCTTGCACGTCACGGTTCCAAGAGGGTTGAACACCGGTGTGCATCCTCCGTTTCCGTAGTATTCCATAATCAGCGGCTGAATGAGGCCATGGTGGGCACCTGAGCAGGATATCGTCGAGAGCGGTTCATTAATGCTTCTACAGCCCCCAGTTCCATAGAACTCGGTGATGAGAGGCGAGGGCTGTCCCGGCTCTTTCATGCTGGAGACGGTTTTGCCATATCTTTCGAGGAAAGGCGTGGCAGCTGAGCCCCAGTGGCGGGCGATTCCCTTCAGGATGCGTTCCATTGTCTTTGGTGCAAGAGGGGTCGTCCTGTCATCTATTGGAGTGCAGGGGATGGACCAGTCGATGATCTCCGCTGCAGATACCCAGGGCTTCATCGCAGTATCGAACAAATCGTCATTCACGGCTGACGGATTTCTGGAATAAGCCGGCATCGGCCATCTGATAGCCTTGCCGCAGCCTTTCTTGACAGCCTGGATGAAAAGCCTCCTGCGGGTCGTAGGGGCGCCGAAATCGGCCGAATTGCAGACACGCCAGTCAACGATATATCCAAGTCCTCTGAGCATCTGGATGAATGACTGGAAGATCGTTCCTTTCTCTTCTTTTATAGGCCGCTGGTTCTTGTCCAGAGGTCCCCATTCAACGAATTCAGGAACATTCTCTATGATGACGCGCTTGACGTAGATCATAGAAAGCCAGCGGAGGATGTCAAAAGGAGTACAGCGTCGCTGGTCATCAATGGGTTTGCCCCCGCGAGCTCTTGAGTGGAATATGCATTCCGGGCTTGCCCACATCAGTTCCACTTCGTCATCAGGGGAGACCAGCTCTGTGGGTATGAGCGTCTGGATATCCTGGCAGATGCATTCGTCTGCTGGATAGTTGAGGGCGTGTGTCTCACAAGCCCTGTCCCAGTGGTTCACTGCAAAGAGCCTTATGGATTCATTATGCTTTTCGAAAGTCTGATGGATACCGCAGGATTCTCCGCCTGCGCCAGCAAAAAGGTCGATGATTATCTTCTGTTTCTTCTTCTGCATATAGCCTCCCGATGCATAAGGAAAGCCCCCAAAGGGGCTAGTGAGTTTCTGCGTGAGGGTTTTTCTTTATATTGCTTTGTCTTTTGCTTCTTTCCCGAGGCTATGACGGATCATCAAACCGGAGGCCTTGTAGGTCTTTCCTGTTGCCGTATCCCTGATCTGATAGGGATACGATTTCCCCTGAGGGAATATCCCGCAGACCATGTACTCATGGTCGTCTGTGCGGAAGATGGTGCCGTATGGGATTATCGGGCCGTCGAAGGCCAGAGCCCTGTTCTTCCTTGCATTGATCTGAAACTGCTTTTCTTCGGAAAGACCTTCCGCCGTAGCCGTGATGCGGCAGGTGAAGCCGTTTGCGTTGTAGGAGATTGTACCGATCTCTGCAGTGATCCCTGTCTTTTCTGTGAACGCTGCAAGCGCAGCATCAAGCTCTGCCTTGATCTTATTGATTGTGCTTTTCGAGATCTCCATTACTTTTTCTCCTCCTGCAACGCAAGCCTTGCGAAATCGAGAGCAAAGCCCATGGATTCAAGTCCGGATACATTCTCCAATGGGAAGCTTCCGAGGTCAGAAGAGATGATGAAGGCAGCCTCTCCTGTTTTCCTGTTCCTTGCTCTCAGCACGGATGTCTTTCTTAGTTCCGGGATATATTTCCCGGAGAGCCTATCCGTGTGGAGATAGTCTGTAAAATCCGGAAGTAGCCAGAAATCTGAGATCCCATTCTCTGCATCCGGTTTTACCTCATATTTCCATGGCTCTATGTAGGCTCTGAATCCGTGCTCTGCTGCAGCCTGCTCGATGGGATATTTTCTGATAGATTCCTTCACTTTCTGTCTCCTCCTGTCTCGTCGAAATATTCAAGCTCCTCATCTGTCATTGCGATAAGCTCAGCAGGTGAGAGCGAGAGAAGGATAAGACCATCTTGGCTCTCATCGGTGAAGCCAGGGAATCTGTCAGGTGCAATCTCGAAGATTCTCGCAATCGGTTCCTTCGTGAAGATTGTTCCGGAGAAATCCTTCTCATCTACTGACGGCCGGACTTCCTCGATGAAATCGTCCTTGCCGTAGCCGCCATAGCACTCATAGCGGCAGAGGCCGGGGATATCCGGCATACGCTGTCTCGTGTAGAGTCCGTACTGCCCGTTTGTGCGGCAGACGGCCATCTGGGTATGTAAATAGCCCTGCATTGTATTTTCTCCTTATCCCGTGAGCGCTCTTTCGCATATCTCGCCTATATCCCCAATAGGCTCCTCTCCGTTGATATGCCTGATATAATTCTTCATCACTGCAGCTCTGATGTATTCCTTGTCGGCTGCAGGATGAGCGTTGAGCCACTTCTCAACCTCCTTTACATACGGAAGCATGCTGTCGAGTGTCATGGTCTCTATCTGCTTATAAGGATGCTCACCATTCCCGAAGTTCTCGAAGCCGCCGTCTTCCCACATGTTCCAGCTGTCGTAGAAGACCTCTCGCCAAGCATCCCTGTATGCCTGTGAACCGGGAATCGTGCCGGCTTCTCCATTGACGCGGGGATTCTCGGAAAGATAGTCACCGTCAGAGGCGAGGTTATGATCGAACCTGTAATCGGCCTCGAATTCTAGATCTAGGCGCTGCGCTTCCCACCAGGCATTATTCAGCTCATTTCTTGTGAGCTCGAACTCGTATGCTTTTCCGTCGATTATTCTCTTGATCTTCACTGTTTTCTCCTTTGTGTGAGATAATTCGGTTGGGCTGTGAGTCGACGAAGTCGATGGAAAGAGCCATCTCAGAGGATATTACTCGTATCTTCTTTCCCATTCCTCGCGTCCTGAATATCCCCAGACTTTTGCGGCCATATCCACAGGGTCACAATCCTTTCTGCTGAAATCAGGGAGTTGGTCTCCGTTATGGAGGATGATATGCATGTATCTTCCTGCCTGGATGTCCTCATCGGCAGCCTCGAAATCGAGGATGAGCTCCGGATACATCCGTGAAAGGAGCTTCATAGGCGGAAGAGGAAAGGACCATGCCGTATCGAAGCGGAAGATAAGCTTCTCCGGCTCTTCCGATATCAGGGAGATATTCCCGGCATCCCATTTCACGTTCCAGTTTGCGTTCGACCAAGAGAACCAGTCAGGGTAGCCGTACTGCCTTCTGAGCTCTGCCGCTGCTCTGGCATTCGCCTTGGTGCTTTCATACTCCTCAGGAGAGTCGCCGCGTCGGATCCTGGTGCTCTCTATCTTCTTCATGACAGTCTCCAGGCTCTTTCCACGGGCGAGGTCGGATATATACCCGTCGCTTTCGATGTTCATGAGCCCGGGAGGCATCGGGATTATCTGCCAGAAAAGGCCATCCTTATGTCTATAAGGCTTCCCTGCTTCCCGATCCATCTCAGCGGCGATTGCCGTATCGAAGATGCGTCTGATGCTGCATAGCGGCTCCTCCGCGCCTTTGAGCGTGGCTATTGTACGTATATAATTCGCCATATCTTTCTCCTTCATGGAAAGGAGATAGCCCTGAAAGGGCAGGAAGAATGGGATAGGTGACTAATTGGCTGGATGATTTTTCTTGCTGGAACTATATGGAGAGAGGATTATCTTATCGGCTGATGGGATGTATATTCTGCTGAATATCTCACCGGTATCCTTCCTTATGCAGAGGGCAGGGAGTCCCGGTGGAACGATGCCGTTCTCTTTTGTGAATGAGAAGATCCAGAACTCACCACCATCCTCGATTGATTTGAGGGTGTATCCGCTGTATAGTTCCTTGGCTTTCTCAATCGCTTCTTCCTTTGTCATTCTTGCATTGACCTCGAGAAGCACGGTTTTCTTTGCCATGTAACCAGTATTGCATGATTTGCAATCTTTTTCCAAAAATCTGAGGCAATCCTCTTGACAATTCGATACCGGGGGGGGGTAGGATAATTAACAGAAATTACAAGGAGAGGATTGAGAGATGAAAAAGAAATCAATCTTTATCACGGGAATCGTTCTTGCGCTTCTCGTATTCGCAGGATGCTCTGAGCCTTCGCTCAACCTGCCAAGATATGTTGTCTCTGCAGATGTGAAGCAGACGCAGGACTTCATCGTAGGTCAGGCATTCGATCCTTCGAAGTTTGAGGTAACAGTCCACTACAGCGATGGGTCGACAGACGTTCTTTCTGGCCAGAACATCACATCAGGTGTAACAACCTGTGCGATTGGTACGACAGCTTCTGTCAATGCTGGTCTTAATAAGGATGGCTCTGCTTATCAGAAGACATTCGCAGTGAATGTATATGAGGCAACAGGTGTCACAGTCACAGCAGCTCCTGAGTCAGCTACTGTTGCTAATGCTGAAGTTGAGGCGCTTGATGCAAATCTCTTCACTGTTGAGGCTTCTTATGTCAACGGCACAATCACGCTTCTTCCGAACGTTGATTACACCGTTTCAATCGATGCATCCGGAATCGGAGCAGGCGAGACAAAGACAGTCACAGCTGAAGTTGATGTAAGAGGCATCTTTGGTACTAATCCAAAGGTTCAGGTTGCTGTAACCAATGCTGCAGAGGGAACACCTGTAACTCCGCTTGATGACTATGTATGGAACAATGAGCTTGCATACAGCATTACAGACAGCTATGCATTCAACAGAGAAGCATTCGATGCTGATAACTTCCAGCTCTACAGGGTATACAGAAAGACAGCTGGTACATCACTTAATGATGGATACTATCTGATGCCGGTTGATGCAGCATTCTATCTTACTGATGCTACTAAGAAAGAGGCTTATGCTGCTACTGGAACTACTGCAGAAGTCAAGGTTTCCTATAAGTATGTCCCAGAGGGTGTTTCAACAGGTGCACAGACAGAGCTTACAGCAGTAGCGTTCTCTGTTGATCCTTCTAAGTACACAGCAGATGCAGAGGGCAGGCTTGTTCCTAACAAGGGTGTTATTGCATACAGCAATTCGAGCAAGATTACGATGAATCTCAGCCCGGATTATGTGACTGCAGTTGAGGTTGAGCTTGCAGAGGGTGTAACTGGTCTCTATGTAGGCGATACTGTAGAGGCTTCTGATCTTGTCGTTACAGCAACATATGCTTCCGGCTATGTAGCAGAGGGCGAGGATGGAAACAAGCTTGATTCTACTTCTGGCTATACTGTTGCTCCTGCAGAGGCTCTCAAGCTCGGTGACAAGGTCACAGTGACTGTATCCGGTGACTATGGAACAAATGCTGCTAAGTATGGAAAGTCAGCTACATTCGATACTGGTATTGCTGTTCAGGATTACATCGTATCGTTCTCACTCGCTCTTGCAGATGAGGAGAAGGTATTCCTGACTGGTGAGGCAGTCGAGACTTCTGACTTCGTATTCTCTGATTTCGTTTACAAGTCAGGTGCTAAGGCAGCAACACTCCCAGCTGGTGCAACAATCAATGTAAAGAGAGGACTCTTCGCAACATCTGAGACTGGCACACAGAACGCATTCTTCACAGTCACAATCAACGGCAAGGAATCCGATCAGATGCTGCTCGCAGTAACTGTTGAGGCTGATTACCCGACAGCAGTCGCAATCAAGGAAGTACCTGAGATTGTCACAGGAACTTCTTATGCGAATGCTGGGATCACATTCAATGTGACATGGGCTTCTGGAAACACATATGAGGATGGCGGTGCACCAAGCATCAGCTACACATATGCTCCGACAACTGCTGGCGCAGCAGGAACTGCTGAGACTGTTTCTATCACATGGACATGTGGCGAGCATAACAACAACGACGCTCCAATCACTAGAAGCATCACACCAGTAGAGGCCTGATCAGTAATCAAATCTCTAGGCTCTGCCTTCATGGCAGGGCTCCTATAGGAGGGAAATAATATGGAAGAGAACAAGTCCCTCCGGGGATCAAGGAACCGGATTCCCTCAGAGAAGAGGAAGGAATGCCTCAAGCTTTTTGAAGAGGGCTTTGGCTACAAGAAGACAGCCCAGCTCGCCGGTCTCAACACCTACACGGTAAGGGACTACAAGAGGCGCTATGCCTC
>CALXLE010000124.1 GCA_944389115.1 uncultured Spirochaetaceae bacterium | reverse complement strand
AAAAAGGAGAGAAACTATGAAGCGTGTTTTGGTTGCACTTCTGGTACTGATTCTATCTGTTTCGCTTTTCGCTGGCGGATCTTCCGAGAGCAAGGCGGATTCATCTGGAAAGATAAAGCTCACATTCTTTGAGACAATGACAAGCCCTGGAAGAACACAGGTTCTCCAGAATCTTATCGCAGAGTATGAGTCCCTCAATCCTAATATCGAGATTGAGCTGATCAGCCCTCCATACGAGCAGGCTGACAACAGACTTTCCATGATGCTCAACAGCAATCAGGAACTTGATGTCATCGAGGTAAGAGACTATACACAGAAGCAGTTCGTGAACAATGGAAAGCTTCTTGATCTCACCCCGTATATTGAGAACTGGGCAGAGAAGGATGATTTCCTGCCTGTTGCGCATGAGATTTCACGCAATGTCGATGATACTCCGTACATCCTTACATCATGTCTCTATGTCAAGGCTCTTCTTGTCCGCACAGACATACTTGAGAAGTATGGAATTCCTATCCCAACAACAATGGATGAGATGTATGAAGCTTCGAAGCAGCTTGCTGCAGCCGATCCTACTCAGTTCGGATATGCACTCCGCGGCAAGTCCAACACATTCAAGATCAGTGATGTCCTGATGTTCGGTAATGTTGGCGATATCAACACAGAGATGTGCTACGAGACGAATGATGGCAAGTACTGGCTTGACAACGAGAATGGAAAGAAGGCAATGGAGCAGTATCTTGATCTCTACAAGAACGGATGCCCTGCTGATTCCATCAACTGGGGATTCAATGAGCAGATCAACGGATTCATCTCCGGAACGACTCCATTCCTCGTACAGGATCCTGATGTAATCGGTTCCCTTGAGGGACAGCTGGATCCTAGCCTTTACACTGTTGTACCTCTTCCGGTAGGAACATCCGGTTACAGATATCTTGATTATGGCTACAATGGATTTGCTATCTCAACAACCAGCAAGCATCCTGATGAGGCATGGGATTTCATCTCATGGCTCAATGGCTCTGAGAAGAATGCTGAATTCTGCAAGGCCTATGGTCCTCTTCCGGTATTCCAGTCAATCTATGAGAATGATGACTACTTCAGCTCAGATAAGTACAAGGCATGGGCAGATGAGCTCGTTGCTGAGGATACTATCTTCGTGAAGTTCCCAATCGATTCCGAGAAGTATCCTGCATGGGCACAGGTCCAGGAGCAGGGTATGCAGGCTATGCTCATGGGCACAGTGAGTGTCGATGATACGATAAAGGCATTCAAGGAATACTGGGGATACTGATTCCATTCGGATTATTGCCATGTGCCATGCGGTGCATGGCAATATCATTTAAAACAAAAAGGGGGTAGCTGATGCGGAATAAATGGTTGCTCGTGATGATGATTCCCGCATTTCTCTTCGTCATCCTGTTTCTATATTTCCCACTTGCGAAAGGTGTTGTCATGGCGTTCCAGAACTACAATATGTTCGACCTGACAAACCTGCATTTTATAGGCTTAGATAATTTTAAGGCTATTATAACCGATCCATATACAAATTTCTGGCAGATACTGTGGAACACGCTCATATGGCTTGTGTTCTCACTGGCATTCCAGTTTCTTCTTGGCTTCACGCTAGCACTTCTCCTGAAGAAGCCCTTTGCTGGCAGAGGCATATACTCAGGGCTCGTGTTTTATACATGGGCTCTTTCCGGATTCGCAATCGGTCTTATCTGGTCCTGGCTGTTCAATGGCCAGTTCGGCCTTTTCAACGATATACTGATCCGCTTGTCGCTTATAGATTCGCCGCTCGGATTCCTTTCGACGCCTAAGCTGGCGATGATGAGCGTCATAATCACGAATATCTGGTATGGCGTACCATTCTTCGGGATTATGCTGCTTGCTGCACTGCAGTCCGTTCCGAACGAGCTTTATGAGGCTTCGACACTCGATGGGTGTGGTGCTGTCAAACAGCTCTTCTATGTCACCATTCCATACATCAAGCCAACGATTGTCAGTACAATCCTTCTCAGGACAATGTGGATAGTCAACTACCCTGATATCATTTACGCGATGACGAACGGAGGTCCTGTCAACAGTACGAATATCCTGGCGACACAGATGATCAACGAGGTATTCAAGCAGTACGACTATGGCCAGGGCTCCGCATTCGGCGTGGTCATCATGCTGATACTCTTCATCTACTCCGTAATCTATCTCAGACTTACGAAATCAAGCGAGGATAGCATATGATAAACAGGAACAAGAAAATAGCGATGAGCGTGGTCAGGGCTGTCCTGCTTGCCATATTCCTTATTGCAGCCCTGCTGCCGCTTTACTGGATCTTCGTAACAAGCATCAAGGCCGGTACTGAAATCTATACATTCCCGCTTAAATACTGGCCAGATAAGCCAAGCCTTGACAGCTACAGGGAGCTCTTCAGCTTCAGTAATTTTGGCTTGTACTTCAGGAACTCTCTTCTTATAAGCCTTTCCGCAGCATTCGGAGCAATGGTCGTTTCGATTCTTGCAGGATTCGCGCTTTCAAGGCTTACAGCAAAGAGACTGAAGGGAGCAATCGAGCTTGGGATGTACTTCACTCAGACAATCCCTACATTCATCATCATGGTGCCGATCTTTACGATCTTCTCTTTCTTCCACCTCATCAATAGCCGTATCGCGCTTGGTTTCGTATATGTCGCAACGGTCGTTGCATTCTGCACGGTCATGGGAAAGAGCTTCTTCGACAGGATTCCTGCATCGCTTGAGGAGGCTGCCAAGATAGATGGATGCAATCTCCTGCAGGCGCTGACAAAGGTCATCCTTCCTATCACGCTCCCGGGAATGGCTGCTATTTTCTGCTTCGCATTCATCAATATCTGGAATGAGCTCTTCATCGCTGTTACTGTGCTCAGTTCCAGTGATAAGATGACAGTCCCTGTAGCACTCAACTCGTTTATATCCAAAACGGGTATAAGCTGGGGTGTCATGGGCGCAGGCGTAGTCGTAGCACTGCTTCCGACGATGATAGTATTCGGAATCGGGCAGAAATACATAGTCGCAGGACTTACAGATGGAGGTGTTAAAGGCTGATATGGAAAAGAAGAATCCTGAAGTCAGCGATATTCTCCTGCATATGGGAGAGCATGATCTGCCGGGGAACGCAGTTTCCCCGCCTATTTTCCAGACATCGATCTTCTGCTTCGGATCATTCGATGAATTCCAGCAGGCGATAGCAGATGAAGCGCATAGCTATATCTATTCCAGAGGTAATAACCCAACGGTCAATCTCTGTGAGATGAAGCTTGCCGCACTAGAGCATGCAGAGAGGGCGAAGCTGGTATCAAGCGGCGTCGCAGCTATCTCCTGTGCGCTTCTTTCGCAGCTTCAGACCGGGGATCATTGCGTTGTTGTCCAGGATTCCTATTCGTGGACACGGTATATGATGCTCACATACCTCAAGCGCTTCGGGATTGATGTGACATTCGTCGAGGGAACGGTGATAGAGGACTTCGAGAAGGCGATACGACCGAATACGAAGGTCATCTATCTTGAAAGTCCTGCCACATTCACTTTCAAGCTCCAGCCGCTCAGGGAGGTTGCAGAGCTTGCAAAGGCGCATCATATCAAGACGATAATCGATAATACCTGGGCAACTCCTATATTCCAGAATCCTATCGATATGGGAATCGATATCGTCGTTCACAGCGCATCCAAGTATTTCGGTGGCAATTCCGATCTAGTCGGTGGTGTCATTATGGGTTCCGATGAGGATATCACACATATCTTCAACACAGAATTCATGCCGCTTGGCCCTGTTCCAGACCCGATGCAGGCCTGGCTTATATTGCGCAATCTAAGGAATCTCGAGGTCCGCATGCCTGTGCATTATAGGAATGCGATGGGACTGGCGGAATTCCTGGAATCGCGCCCGGAGGTCGAGAGCGTGCTTTATCCTCTTCTTCCATCCTTCCCGCAGTATGAGCTTGCGAAGAAGCAGCTGAGGGGTGGAAGCGGCCTGTTCTCATTCAGGCTGAAGACAAGGAAGCTGGAAGATGTCAAGAAGTTCACCGATAGCGTCAGGTACTTCAAGCGCGCTGTAAGCTGGGGCGGGTATGAGAGTCTTCTCGATCCAAATGCCACAGCATTCAGACCTGGGACAGAGATTCCAGAGGACAGGATCTCACTCATCAGAGTCCATGCAGGAATCGAGAATCTTGATCTTCTCAAGGATGATCTTGCTTCGGCATTTGATGCAATGAAAAGCTGAATATGATTGAAGAGAGAAAAGGCTGGTTCTTTATTTCAACCAGGCATAGTTCGTATATCATGCGGATATCCCCCACAGGCCATATCGAACATATCCACTATGGGGGATATATTCCTTCTTCCTCTGAAGGAATTGGGCAGATACAAGGGCCCGATGACATCAGACTGGGGGATGGCACCTATTACGATGAGGATCATCAGCATACATTCCTGAGCCGTATGCTGCAGGAGTATTCAGTTCCGGGAAAAGGAGACACAAGGGAGAGCGCACTTGTTGCTGAGTACCGTGATGGATTGATAACACTCGATTTCATCTACCATTCGCACAGGATATACAGCGGTAAGGATTATGCAATCCTGCCGAGGGTATCGGGCGAAGGAGCTGAGACGCTGGAGCTGACGCTCCGCGATACTGTTCTCCCGGTCTATCTCGTTCTCCGCTATACATCCTATGAGGAAGAGGATGTGATACTCCGCTCCGCAGAAATACGGAATGAGATGGATGATGAAGTCCTTCTCCGGACAGTTTCGTCCATGATGCTCGATCTTCCTGATTCAGAATGGGATCTGATGACTTTCGATGGTGCTTGGGCCCGGGAAAGGAATGAGCACAGAAGGCCGCTTGCCCCCGGAGTCATCTATGTGGATAGCAAGCTTGGATTCTCTTCCTCTGAGCATAACAGCCTTGTCTTCCTGCTCCGTCCCGATGCCGATGACAGCCATGGCGAGGCAATTGCCATAAACCAGATATATTCAGGTAATCATCAGGAGCGGGTGGAGGTTTCGCCTTTTGGTCTTGTCAGGGTAATTGCATCAATCAATCCATTCGGCTTCGGATGGAAGCTTGGTAAAGTAGAGTCATTCCGCAGCCCTGAGACCGTCCTGTCATATTCTTGTTCTGGGCTTGATAAGCTCTCTGCCTCGCTCCACCGCTTCGCCGAGCGTTATATTGTCAGGAGCCGGTACGGGCAGAAGGACCGGCCGATTGCAATCAATAACTGGGAAGCGACATATTTCGACTTCACTGAAGAGAAGATCATGAAGCTTGCCTCCACCGCGGCCTCTGCCGGGATAGAACTCTTTGTCCTGGATGATGGCTGGTATGGACGACGTACCGACGATACCAGAGGGCTGGGAGACTGGACCGTGAACAGGTCAAAGCTTCAGGATGGGCTCTCTGGTTATGCTGATAAGATCCATAGCCTTGGCATGAAAGCCGGCATCTGGGTAGAGCCAGAGATGGTATCGATGGATTCGGAGCTGTATGAGAAGCATCCTGAATGGATGATTGCTATCCCTGGCCGGAGACCATCTGCTGGCCGGCATCAGTATATCCTCGATCTTTCGCGAGCAGATGTCATAGAATATCTGTTCCAGTCGATGTCATCGGTCTTCTCATCGGGTATCGATTACGTGAAGTGGGATGCGAACAGAAACATGAGCGATTACTTCACTTCATCTCCTGATGCAAGGTTCCAGGGAGAGCTTTTCCATAGATATATCCAAGGGCTTTATTCGCTTCTTGATAGACTGACATCGGCGTTCCCTGATATTCTGTTTGAGTTCTGCTCCTCTGGAGGCAATCGTTTTGATCTCGGAGCTTTAGCATTTTCTCCTCAGGGCTGGGTAAGCGACGATACCGATGCGATGGAACGCATGAGGATACAGAATGGTACATTGAGAGGTTATCCTCTTTCTTCCATGTCTAACCATGTGACTGCATCACCGAACCATCAGAATCTGCGGAAGACAGGGCTTGAAGACCGTTTTGGAGTCGCCTGCTTTGGGGTGCTTGGCTATGAGCTTGATCTGGGTAAGCTCTCGGACGAGGAGCTGTCGGTGATAAAGGATCAGATATCTTTCTATAAAGCCCATAGGCATACTTTCCAGCATGGGATATTCCATCATCTTCCCTCTTCGGATGGCGCAGTCTTCTGGGCAGTGGAATCCTGCGATGAGATGATAATCCTTGAGTATCAGGAGAGGAATGGTGTGAATACAGGACGCCACAGGCGCCTGCGCATCCCATTTGCTGACAGAGACGCGGTATATTGCATAGAGCGCAGGGATAAGCATGTGTTCAGAGAGGATCTTGGTGATCTCTGGAATGATTATGAATCCGTTCCGCATGAGCCATTCTCGATAAAAGTATCCGGAGCCATATTGGCAGGAGCGGGCATAGCTCTCCCTCCGCTGTTCATGGGGCGTGGATTTGAGAGATCAACCCGTGTCATGATGGATAATGGTGCGGATCTCTATATTGTGAGGAGGGTCAGCAAGGCATAAGGAATTCCTCTATTTCCATACATCTGGAAACGGTATGCATTCTGTGTGATAATAACGTTATATGAAACGTAAATATGCCTTTCTGCAGATAGTCATCCTCGCTGTCTCTGCCGCTCTTATGTATTGGTCCATATCGGCAGAAGGAGTGTATCAGATAGCAGCATCAGCTATTGCCATGGTACTCATGGTGGCTGATGCTGTCATTTTCGCATCATCTTCGCGCGATGTATTCACTAAGATCCTCTCTATCCTGATCTCAATCTGTGCAATTCTTGCGGCATCGGCCATATGTGCTGGCAGTATAATCCAGCCTGTAGCGCCTGCTGAGGAAACGACAGTAGAAGAGGCAGTGCCGGTTCCTGCTGAAACGGTATCCGAAGAGCCTCTTCCGGAAGAGGAAGCGACGGCTCAGCCAGAGCCTCCGCGTGTTCCATCTGCTCCTTCTCTATCGGTGAGGAGTCAGGAGATTGCAGAAGGAGAGCCTGAAACCATCTCCGGAAAGGGATCAGCATCAGTTCCTTCCGCTCCAGAGGTTTTCAATCTGGTCTGGATAGTCGATGAGGAAGTATGAATACATAACGAGCGATGCAGAAATTGCTGAGCTTGTTCCTGTTCTGGAAGCCAGAGATTGCATAGCTGTGGATTTCGAAGGAGAGTTCAACCTCCATATCTACGGTGAGCATCTTTGTCTTGTGCAGATCTTCGATGGAGAGTCTTATTATATAATCGATCCACGCTCCGGAGGGGTCTCTCCAAAAGGTCTTGGCATCTTCTTTCAGTCCGGTGTCCAGAAGATATTCTTTGATGCTCAGTCCGATGCATCACTTGTCCATAAGCGCTATGGCATGACCATACGCAATGTCTATGATATCCGCATCCCTGCGATGCTCCTCGGCTATACGGGCAATCTGCTTGGTCTGGAAGAGCTGTACCTTGGTATCGATAATACCGGAGGAAAAAAGAAGAAGCAGACCTCCAACTGGCTCGTGAGACCATTGGGGGAGGAACAGATTGAGTATGCGCTTTCCGATGTGGAGCATCTTATAGAACTCAAGGATATTCTAGGGAAGGAAATACAGGAGAAGGGGCTGGAAAAGGAGTGCGAGGGACGGATGAGGAGGGCTCTGGCTGTAAAGACTCCCGTCCAGCCATGGAAGAAGGTAGGGGACTGGCGGAGGCTGTCAAAAGCTGAGAAGGTCTATGTGCGGTATATATTCCTTGCCCGCGATTCGATAGCAGAGCGTTTCAATGTCCCTGCGGTCCGTGTCATGGAGAAGCATATGATACTGAAGCTGGCATCTGCTCCGCCTCGGAGTCAGGATGAGCTTTCAAAGGTTCTAGAAGAGGCTCCTCCGCGCTTTCGCAAACTGCTTCAGGCTGCGCTCTGGACTGCTCTGTCCAGAGCTGCCGATGAGCTATCCGGCAAGAGCTGAGAGAAGCCTCTCAAGAGCGATCAGCTGGGCTTTCTCAATCCTTTCCTTGGTGCTGTGTGGATGTTCATAACCCGATGTCAGCGTGATGGCATCAATTCCAAGTGCTCTGATATTGTTCGTGTCACTACCGCCCGAGGTGGCTTTCTCCCTGTATTCCATACCAAGTGCTTTGATTGCTGCCTTGGCTGCAGATTTTGCCTTGCTGTCATCAGGGATTATATATGGGCTGTAAAGCTCTGTTCTGATGATGTCCGCGGTGCATTCCATCTCTTTCGCAGCTTTCTCCGCTTCTGAGATTATCAGGGAGGAGATCCTGTTTCTTTTGCTGTTATCAAGGGATCTCACCTCATAGCGGTATTCCGCCCTGTCCGGGACGGTGTTTGTGGAACTTCCTCCGCTTATCATGCCGATGTTGCATGTTGTCTCATCATCTATGCGTCCTGATGGTGATCTCGATATCGCAATAGCCGCAGCCTGTATCGCGTTTCTGCCGCTTTCAGGAGAGAATCCTGCGTGCGCAGTGCGCCCGTTGATCACCGTGTTTATCGTATCCTTGCCGGGGGCAGAGGTTATGACAGTTCCTACATGGCCTTCTGCATCGGGCACGAATGCCATGGAGATTCTGAATGGCGCGAAGAACTCTGCTGTAAGTTTTTTCGAACCTTGGAGTCCTACCTCTTCGGCTCGTGTAAAGAGAAAGCAGGCATTCAGACGCTTCTCAGCAGCTGCAAGCATCGCAGCTGTCGTTGCCTTATTGTCCGCTCCCAGTGCTGTGTTACCATCTGTCATGAAATGTGTGCCGGTCTCAATCACATGCGGTGTGAGTGCCAGCGGTACTGTATCCATATGTGAAGCCAGCATCGGTCTTTCTCCCGCTCCCGGTAGGAAGAACAGCAGATTTCCAACAGCATCATCTACGAAACGATAACCGAATGATGTCATCGTCCTTGTTATGAACGAGCTCATTCCATCTTCCTTCCATGATGGAGAAGGGATTGAGAGCAAAGTCCTGAAGTATTCTACGCTATCCATAAGGAAAATATAGCTTTCTTCCATCTGCCGATGTCAAGCACGAAGACCGAGCCTAGAGCGATAATATCTGATGTAAGAGTGTAATCACTGCTTCTTCCGTGAATAAGGCGTATCAGATAGAGGCAGTGACTTCCTGAATATGCCATCAATCCTTCTATAGGCATTCGCGATAGCGGGAGCTGTCGGTATCGTGCATAGCTCTCCGATACCCTTCGATCCGAAAGCCGTTCCAGGGAGGATCTCAGAATGGACGAGAATTGGCTCGATTTCAGGTCTGTCTGTTGAGCGGAGAAGGCCAAGCGTTCCGTATTTCGATCTGACATAGCCATCTTCCGTGATGAAGTTTTCTGTCAGGGCATAGCCCATGCCCATCAGGACTCCTCCTTCGATCTGCCCTTCGATAGCTGTCATATTGATAGGCGTACCTGCATCACAGGCCGCTGTGATCTTCTTTACCTTCCCATCCTCTCCAATCTCTGCAACCTGCGCTGAGTATGAATAGGCCAGATGCGATACAGGATTCTTCTTCGTGCTTGTTATTGGATCGGAATGGAATGTGAACTCAGCATAGAATTCATCGCCCTCAAGCTCTTCAAGGGTATATATCTCAAGCGCATTCCTTAGCTTCAGAGCAGCTCTTCTGACTGCCTCTCCTGTGAATGCCGTCTGCCTTGAAGCGGTGGAAGTACCGCTGTCAGGGGTTCTTTCTGTATCAGGAAGTTCAACAACGAATGCCGATGACGGAAGCCCCAGTGTGCCTGCTGCTATCTGCAGTTCCACGGTGCCGACTCCCTGCCCCATGCATGCTGCCGATGAGCGTATATGTATGAGGCCATTCTCTATTGAAAGCCTGCATCGTCCCGTATCCTCGGATCCTACGCCTATGCCGCTGTTCTTCATAGCCAGAGCTATTCCTGTTCTGTCTGACGAGTAGTATGCATCCTTTACGGCCTCAAGACACTCCCGTATGGCTGTATCTGGGGACGCTATCTGCCCGTTAGGCATCACATCGCGGGGGGAGAGCGCATTGAGCATCCTTATCTGGAATGGATCCAGCCCCGTTCTTGCTGCAAGCGTATCCATCATGGACTCAATCGCAAAGCAGGACTGTGTCACTCCAAAGCCCCTGAATGCTCCAGCTGGCACATTATTCGTATAGAGTGCTCTTCCTATTACCTCGAAGTTCTGGAATGAGTATGGGCCGGAAGCATGGGTGCATGCTCTCTGCAGTACAGGCCCTCCAAGCGATGCATATGCTCCTGTATCGGAGAGTATCTCAGCCTTCAGGCCATTTATCCTGCCATCCTTCCTAGCTCCTAGCGTCATGGTCATTGTCATTGGATGGCGCTTCGGATGGACCATTAGGCTCTCCTGCCTGGAAAGCTTCATGTTGACAGGACGCTTGAGAATATATGCGGCCAGCGCAGCATGGTGCTGCACTGACATGTCCTCCTTGCCACCGAATCCGCCTCCTACAAGCGTGCTCTTGATCCTGACTTTCTCCTTCGGGAGGCAGAGCATCCTTGCTATCTCTCTCTGGTCATCATATACGGACTGGTCTCCTGCATAGACAAGCACTCCATCGGCATATGGGTATCCTATAGCACACTCAGGTTCCATGAATGCATGCTCTGTGAACGGAGTGGTGAAAGTCTCTGTTATTACGATATCGCTATCGGCAATAGCCTTATCTGCATCCCCTCTGACAATGCGTTCTGTATCATATACATTAGATTGTCCTTGATGGACTGGAATCGTATCTTTAAGTGCTTCTTGCGGGGAAAATACGCCATTCAGGACTTCGTATTCTATCCTTACTTTGTCCTTAAGCTCATCCAGAGCCGCCCTCTCAGAGGCGACTACGAGGCATATAGCATCCCCGATATAGGAGGTTATATCTCCTTCAGAGATAAGCACAGGCCAGTCCTGAACGATATGCCCATGCCTATTGTATGGAACGGAATCAGCCTTGATCACCGCTACGCACCTTGAATCGGCCTTTGCCTCTTCGTCATCTATCCTTACTATCCTGCATCTGGGGGCGGGGGAGCGGACAGCAGCTGCATATAGCATGCCTTCAATCCGTATATCATCGGCAAAGATGCCAGTTCCGAGAGCTTTCTCTATGGCATCGATGCGTACCATTGTCCCAGATATCCTCGGATCGGTATCCGGAACAGGAACATCCTCATTCTCTCTGAGCATCCTAGCGGCAAGCTTTATCCCAGCCTCGATCTTAACATAGCCTGTGCATCTGCATATATTGCCGCGGATGGCTTTCCGTATCTCATCATCAGATGGATCAGGGACTTTGTCTATGAGGGCCTTTGCTGCCATGATCATACCGGGAGTGCAGAACCCGCACTGCACAGCACCAGCTGTGGCGAATGCATATGAATAAACTTCCTTTTCCCTTGCAGAGAGCCCTTCGATTGTTGTTACGCTGCATCCATCAAGGCGGGATAGCTTTCTCGTGCATGCTTTGACGAGCTTTCCGTCTATTATCACGGAGCAGGCTCCGCAGGCTCCTTCGCTGCAGCCATCCTTGGTGCCTGTAAGCGATAGCTCCTCTCTGAGAAATGAAAGGAGAGTCATGTCCCTATCGATGCTGTACTGCGTTCCATTGACTATGATTGTCATAGTATCTCCTCTGGTGGAACGGCCGCTTAGCTTCTGCCTGGATGGCAGCGGTCTGTGTTACCGCGTCCAATAATCATTTTCAGGCTGCAGACGGCATAAGTCAAGGTTTCAGCAATGAGTGTATGACAGAGTCATCCGCATTGCCTCTTTTTCTATCTGCGTATCAGAAGCCCCGTTGATCTTCAGAGCCGTAAGATAGTAGAAGACGAACCTCATGACATGGCTCTTTGTTTTCAGGGCGGAGACGCCTTCTCCGATTGAAAAGGCAAAAGCGCGGCCCGATTTATCCTTCTGCCCGATTATCCCGGCCTCCCTGTAGATGTCATTCACAACATCTCCTACTTGCTGAAGAGGGACACGCCCTTCCAGATAGAGCTTACCAAGACGTTTGCAGTCTCTCGGGGTGGTGTACTCCGGATAGCGGCGCTTCAGCCTCCTGATCGGCCTCTCGATCTCATTGAGGGACCATTCAATCGCATGGTCTCTGTTTCTTTCCGAGACGGCTTTGATCATTGGCTGCAGAAATGGTGTGCTGTAGTTGTATATCGGTTCAGGCATTAAGATTGAGGACTAATTCCTTCCTTCCGGTCTGGAGCTTCTCGAATTCGACTCCGGCAGATTTCAGCATCATCTTGCTTGCTTTCGTCTGGTCCGATTCCGCATATTTGTCGGAGAGGTATATTACTTTCTTTATCCCTGTCTGGATTATTGCCTTTGCACATTCATTGCATGGAAACAGTGCGACATACAGCGTTGCTCCCTTAAGACTTGAGATAGGTGAATTAAGTATGGCATTGAGCTCAGCATGGCAGACATATGGATACTTCGTATTGATCCAGTCTCCCTCGCGCTCCCATGGAAGCTCGTCATCAGAGCAGCCTGTCGGGAATCCGTTGTATCCGACTCCTATGATCTTCTTGTCCGGGCTTACGATGCAGGCTCCGACCTGCGTGTTTGGATCTTTGCTGCGAAGTGATGAGAGTACAGCAATTCCCATGAAGTACTCATCCCATGTTATATGATCGATTCTCTTTCCTGGCATATAGTCAACTCCTAAGTCCTGCTGATTATAATGCAGAAATTCCTTTCTGGG
>CALXLE010000123.1 GCA_944389115.1 uncultured Spirochaetaceae bacterium | reverse complement strand
GCGACAGCATGGGACTTGTTGAAGCTATAGCCAGCGAACTGTTCCAGTATGTGGAAGATTTCCTCGGCATGCTCCTCCGTGAAGCCGTTCTTCACAGCTCCTGCTTTGAACCTTAAAAGTTGTTCTGCGAGCTTTTCTCTCTTCCTTTTACCCATATCTCTTCTGAGAATATCCGCCTGTCCGAGTGTAAATCCTGCGATAATCTGAGCAATTCTCATGACCTGTTCTTGATAGACGATGACACCGTATGTCTCCTTGAGCACATCTTCAAGGCATGGGTCAATGTATGTGATGTCTCTCTTGCCGAGCTTTGAGTCTATATATGTGTCAATAAATTGTAGACTCGGTGGACTGCAGAGGGCATTCAAGGTGGCAAGCTCTTCAATTGTCTGTGGTTGTAATCTTCTGAGAATATCGGATATCTCCTCGGATTCGAACTGGAAGAAAACACTTTTTGAATCACCTTTGTCGAGCATTTCAAAAGTCTTCTTGTCCTGATCATCTATCTTGTTGATATCGAAATCAGGGTTCTTCTTGTGTATAAGCTCAACGCTGTGCTTTATAAGTGTCAGCTCCTTGAACCCGGCGAAATACATCTTCACAAGGCCACAGTCACCAATCTCAAACATATTGTATTGGGTTGATACGTCTCCCGTCTTCGGATTGGCATAAAGGGGGACATAACTGTCGAGAGGCTTTCTACCAATGACAACTCCGGTCGGATGAAGGAAAGAATGACTGATTAGACATTTAAGACGTTGTGCTGTATCGAAAAGCTCTTTGTATACACCACCTTTAGCTTTTATTAATTTAAGCTTTGGATTATTGGCGAATTCACCCTTTAGGGTTCGTGTATAATCAGAGATATATGAACAGATTTTTCTGATTTCAGTCTTTGGGATATCAAGCACATTGGCAACATCCTTGATGATGGTTTTGAGCTTCATCCTTTCGAAATCGGTGATCCTCCCGACATTCTGTTTACCATAGAGTTCTGTAACATAATTGATTACCTGAGGCAGTTCATCAGAGCAGAAAGCCACATCGATCCCCGGCTGCAATAGTGAAATACATTCAGGATTGAAGAATCTCTCAAACAGTAGATCATACTTAATCGGATCCACGTCAGTAATTGACAGAGAATAGGCAACAAGAGATCCAGTGGAGCTTCCTCTTCCTGTGCCTACCAGGATGTTATGTGTTTTAGCCCAATGAACGTAATCCCAGACTACTAGGAAGTAGTCCGCATACCCACTGTGTATGATGATGCCAAGTTCGTAGTCCAATCTCTGTTGAATTTCTTTGCTAATAACTGGGTAGCGTTTTTTCAGACCTTCATTGGCTAGATACTTGAGATATTCAGCCTTATCCTTGAATTCATGGGGGATTGTAAACACTGGGAAAACCGGGCCTGAAAACTTTATCTCAAGCTTGCAGCGCTCAGCAATCTTCTCTGTGTTCTCGACAGCTTCTGGACACCATGCAAAGAGCTTGGCCATCTCTTCTGGGGTTCTGAAGTAGTACTGCCCCTTCTTGTATCTTCGTCTGTTCTTATCAGACTTCTTCGCCTTAGTTTTGATGCAGAGAAAAGTATCATGTGCATTCCAGTCACTCTTCTCAATGTAGTGAATGTCGTTTGTGCATACCAAAGGAATATCAAGTTCATGAGAAAGCTGAGCAAGAAGCTGATTTGCTTTTTTCTCTTCCTTCAAGCCGTGATCCTGCAGCTCAAGGTAGTATCTATCCCCGAAAAGGTTCTTGTACCAGAGTGCAGAGTCCTTTGCTTTCTCATAATCATCTGATAGGAGCAATTGAGGGATTTCCCCCTCAATACATGCCGAGAGACAGATCAAATCGCTCGAAAACCTGGAAAGCGTTTCCTTGTCGATTCTCGGTTCCTTATGAAAACCTTCCGTGTACGCAATCGAGTTCAGCTTCATCAGATTATGGTAGCCTGCATCATTCATCGCAAGCAGTATCAGATGGTAGTTGTTATTGTCTTTCTTATGTCTATCTTTTGCTGCAATATTGAACTCAGTGCCTATAATCGGGTTTATGTCCGCTATTCGGCAGGCTTTATAGAATCTGATTGCACCGGACATATTTCCATGGTCTGTGATTGCAAGAGAGGCCATGCCGCATTGACATGCCTTTTCGATGTATTTGGGAATCGAAGCTATGCTATCCATAAGCGAAAAGTCTGTGTGGTTATGTAGATGAATGAATCCCATAGGTTTTCTCCTTTCGTATAATTGGGCCTGCTGTTTGTTGTTTTCCTGCACAGGTCTTACATTCCTGGCTCAAGGATAAGATCGAATGGTGTCTTTCCTGTTTTGTTCTTTTTATAAATGATGTCTTTCGGCAGAAACTTAATCACTTCCTTGATGTCATCTATGGTGATATCGTATGTGCCTTCGGCAATCATGACGTGGAGTACTGTGTTCCCGTCTCCATCGACATCATATGGATCAGCTCCTGCATTCATCAGATCTTCGATGCAGTATGGATACCTCTTTGCAATGTAGTAGAGAACTGTCCTGCCTTTTGAATTCCTGGCGTTTATATCCTCTCTTGTCGGTGCAAGAATCGGGTAACAATCTATAGTGAGATTATCATTACATAATGCTGCGGCCAACAACGCAGGACTGCCTGATTCATTACGCCTTTTTGCATATGAGGGGTGCATCAGCCTCTTGAGAATTTCCATGTTGTCATACTCGCTGTTGAAACGGAATATGAAATGTTCAAATGCCTCAAAAGCCTGGTTCGACCCTGGAATGAGAATTTCATGTGAAAACATCTTTTCAAGTATTCTCATATTCTTTCTCGGGTAGCTGATAATGTCGCATAGAGAATCATCTGAAGCTCTTGAAAGAAGCAGATCAAATGCTTTTTCATTGTCATGACAGATTGCACGACTCATCATCCTGCCTTCATCGTATTCATCGAATATTCCCAAGGACATGCAAACCTGAAGCGCCTTAAAAAATTCCTCATCTTCCACAAGCACCCGGCAAATCTGGCCTAGATTGAAAGCCTCTTCCTTTCCATGTTCGATATCCTCTCTTTTCAGGAATTGTGCGAAATCAATAATCCAGGAGTTGAGATAGGATATAAAGCCAGGCTCATAGACGTCATCAGGATTAAGACGGAACGGTATCTGAAAATAAGAGTCCTTGTGCAATACATCAAGATAGTAGCTGCTGCTGAATAGCAGATATGACACAGCTTCCTTCCTGTCAATCCCTTTCGCCCTCATCAGAAAAGCTGTTATCTCTTCTGGTGTGCCTGAGAACGGTGTGACATCTGGGCCGGAAGGAAGAGTGAAGCCGATATCAAGAAGGGCTTCAAGTACGGAGACATGTGCCATCTCCCTCAGTGCAAATCGCATGGGATACATGTCCTCGCACTTCTTTTTCTCCCATTCGTTCTCGTCGGTTGGCATTTTGCCTTTGTAAGCCTTGATGATTGAGATATCCTCATTCCTTATTGCGGCATATAGAGCTTCCAAAGCCTGTTCTTCTGAAAGCTCGTTTCCGGCTAATGTCCTGTAGTAGTTGCTGATTTCTCTGTTCATGTTATCTTAGTCGATTGCCCATCCGTCTCGGACAAGATCCTCAATGAAGTCGTAAGCTTTGATGAATGCGGTGGGCTTCCTCGAATCATCCATGTTGAAAATGAAATACCTCTTGTTCTTCTCGCTGTCAGGGATGAGGGCTTTTGCCTTGTCAGTGATGAAGAGATTCCCGTCGAATCCGAGCGCGAAGGTGTATTTCCCCTTTACGACTGCCTTGAGCATT
>CALXLE010000122.1 GCA_944389115.1 uncultured Spirochaetaceae bacterium | reverse complement strand
CAGACAGCTTCTCAAGCTCAGGAACAGATGGGACATAGACAGTTCCATCATCAGGACACGGCGACTCTGTATCAAGGACCTGAAGGAGCTCTGAAACATCAATACCCTCAAGGACTTCACCGTATTCGCGGAACTCATCGCTCCGCACATCGATTATCTCCATTATGCACCTCCATGATAATGACTAAATCGATTATATCAGATTATTGCCCTGAATCATCATCGTATACGGTATCCATACATATTTTTCATCTGTGAGTGGATAGCCGATGGATTCCTCCGTTGGGATTCTCCCAGAAGCAAGCTCGAAAGCTATCCTGTAGGCAGCTTTTCCCTGCCCTTCCGCATCATTCAGCACCGTACCGAGAAGCGTACCATCCTGCAGAGCCTCCAAGCCTACGGGGATAGCATCGCATCCGATTACCGGCATATATTCTCCATCAGAGAAATACCCTGCGTTCTTCAGAGCATCAATAGCACCGAGAGCCATCTGGTCGTTGTTTGCAAACACAGCCTCGATAGCATCTCCATGGACTGCAAGGAATGCTGACATAAGATCCTCCGCCCGCTCCCTCTCCCACAGAGCTGTATCCTCGTCAAGCCTATCGATGACGATGCCAGATTCTGCCAGTGTACGCATGAGGTATTCGCTTCTGAGCTCCGTATCCTGATGCCCCGGCTCCCCTTTTATTATCACGAACTGCAGAATTCCATCCCCGTTCTTATCCGCCTCAGGATGGCTGAACCAGTAATTGATGAATATCTTAGCTTCGAATCTTCCCGCGGACTCGGCTCTGGCCCCCACATAATAGACCTTATCCCAGATTGCCATATCATCAGCAAGAGGCTCCCTGTTTATGAAGACCAGAGGTACGTCTGCCTTGCGGCATTTCTCGATTATGGCACCAGAAGATGTTCTGTCGACAGGATTGACGATGATTGCCTTAGCACCATCTTCTATGAACTGCGAGATATGCTCATTCTGGATGCTCTGCCTGTTCTCCGCGGCTTTGACCCTGACAGGCATAAGCCCGAGGCTGTCCTTCTCGATCCATTGCCGTTCCTCTTCGGTGAAGGCATCATCTGCCCTGTAGACACTTACTCCGATGAAGTCCTCCTCCTTATTTCCTGAAGCGGAGGCAGATAGTATGATTGCGGCGAATACGAATGAGAGAAAAAAGAAGCGGCGCATGGAATATGGATATATGGAAAAGCCGGGATAGGCAACCCCGGCTCTTCCTTCAGATCATTTCTTCTTAAGATACTTGATGCTATCAAGGGAGACAGCAGCAAGAATGATAAGACCCTTGAATACAAACTGGAGGTTCGTATCGATTCCAAGGAATGTCAGGCAGTATGTGAGCGATGTGAAGATGATAACACCTATTACCGCTCCGCCGATCTTTCCGATACCTCCGTTAAACGATATACCACCGACAACACAGGCCGCAATGGCATCCATCTCATAGCCCTGTCCGGTTCCTGCGCTTGCATTGGCCCTGAATGCTTCAAGGAAGGATCCACAGCCATAGAAGATACCAGCCATCATGAATACAAGCAGAGTGACCTTGAATACCGATATACCAGATACAGCTGCTGCTTCGGCATTTCCTCCGACGGCATACATATTCTTTCCGAATGTCGTCTTATTCCAGATTATCCATGCAATCACCGCTGCGATGACAGCTGGGATAATCAGCTTCGGGAATGTTATGAGCTGCCCATTGAGCACTCCAAGCGTCCATCTTCCTCCGATAAGATCCTTGATTCCCCTATCAATCGAGCCAACAGGCGTTCCGGAAGTTCCGAAGAACAGAAGTCCGTAAATGATAAGCTGTGTTCCAAGCGTAGATATGAACGGATGCATCTTCAGCTTCGCAGAGAAGAATCCGGAGAATGTCGCGAAGAACGTACAGAACAGGACGGAAAGCACAAGTGCCATGATCACTCGGAAAGCCATCGGAAGTCCTGAGAAATCCCAGGGTCCCATGCCCATGAATGAAACGATATTCATTCCCGGATGGAGTATAAGGCCTGTTGTTACAGATCCTAATGCAACCATACGTCCTACGGACAGGTCAGTTCCAGCAAGAAGGATAAGACCGGCAACGCCGAGTGCATAGAACATCCTAGTTGATGACTGCTCGAGAATCGTGAAGATATTCGGCAGCGTAAGAAGGTTTCCTGCTCCTCTCATCGGTGCGATGATGATACACACGATGAAGAAAACGAGGATAGCAAGATAGAGGCCGTTTGCCAGGAAGAACTTCGAGGCCTTGAAGTTGGTCTTGTAGTTCTTCCACTTCATCACCATATCCTCGCTGAACTTCGTCTTGCCGTTCCTCAGCTCCCTGTTCTTCTGGATATGATCGACAAACACCTGGTTCTTGGCAGCCTTTGCCTGATCAATCTCATGGGTATAGCGGCTCTTTGCATCAAAAAGTGCGCTCTTGAGCTCATAATCGGCTATTGCAAGCTCGCTCTTCAGCTCTTTGGGATCTGCGGATGCATATGCCTTCTGCACCTCTTCCCGGCGCTTTGCTCCATTAGCCTTTATCTCTGCGACTTCCTTCTCATAGTATGCCTTGGCTCCAGCCATACGCTTATTCTGCTTAGCGACTACTGCAGCCTCTATATCCTTAGCCACAGTATTGACATAAGCGACAGCCTCCTTGGAGAGTGCATCAACCTTTTCCTTGTTCTTTGCGGCAACGGCCTTTGCCTGCTCGAGCTCTGAACTGAGACGTGCAAGCTCCTTTGCTCTGTCGCCATCCTCAAGAAGCTTATTCTTCTTGACAGCATCCATCTGGATCTTGCAGTCAGCGACTTTCGTTACTCCATTGATACGGAGAGCTTTAAGTTCCTCCGTATACTGCTGGATACGCTTATCTTCCTCTATTGTCATTATTTCCTGAGCTTTGTTCTCTGCCATACATCCCCTCCTCTCACAGATATTTAGCAGATAACCTCAGGAGTTCCTCCTGATTGGTTTCCTGCGTATTGACGATTCCGGCAAGCCTGTGGTTGGACATGACTGCAATCCTGTTTGTTATTCCAAGGATCTCAGGCATCTCCGACGATACAACTACTATCGTCTTACCTTCCTTTGCCATTCTTATTATCAGCTGATAGATCTCATACTTAGCGCCGACATCGATACCTCTGGTCGGCTCATCCATCAGGAAGATCTGAGGACTTCTTTCCATCCATTTGCCGATGATTACCTTCTGCTGGTTTCCTCCGGACAGTGCAGTTATGAGCTCTTCGCTGGAAACGCATTTCGTATTCATCTGCTTTATCTCGCGGTTAGCAGCATCATAAAGCTTCTTATTATCAAGAAGATGGAATGTCTTATAAGCATCGAGATTCGTGATAGTCGTATTGAATCTGATTGTATCCTTGCCGAACATTCCATTGAGCTTACGCTCCTCTGTAACGAGTGCGAAGGAATGATTCATGGCATCCTTTGAAGATGAGAAACGCATCTTCTTCCCATTTACAATTATCTGCCCGGAAGCTATGGTACGTATGCCAAAGAGAGATTCAAGCAGTTCGCTTCTTCCAGCTCCTACAAGCCCATAGATTCCGAAGATCTCACCCTTCCTGACCGTGAATGATATATCCTCAAGTACCGGATTGAACTTCGTTGTCAGATTGCGGATTTCAAGGTAATCATCTCCAGGGGTGTTATCCACATCCGGGAAGCGCTTATCGAGAGAACGGCCTACCATAGCGGTGATAAGCTCATTCATATCCGTTTCCTTTGTGGATTTCTTGAAAATCATCTTCCCATCACGCAGGACAGCGACATCATCACAGATCTCAAAGACCTCATCCATCTTGTGCGATATATATACAAAGGACACGCCCTGCTTCCGGAGATCATCGACAATTGAGAAAAGCTTTTTTACCTCTCTTTCGGTAAGTGAGCTTGTAGGCTCATCGAGAACAATCAGCTTTGCGTCATAGCTGACGGCTTTTGCAATCTCAACCATCTGTCTCTGGGAGACGGACATTGTCCTCATCACTGTCTGCGGGTTGACATTCATCTTAAGGCGGGCAAATAGGTTATTGCTCTCCCTGAGCATTCTTGCCTCATCGACAAACCCTCCTTTCTTCGGATACCGTCCAAGGAAGAGATTGTCCATGACAGTGCGGTCCAGACACTGCTGAAGCTCCTGGTGGACCATCGCGACACCGCTTTCAAGTGCTTCTTTCGGCCCTCTGAAATCAACAGGCCTTCCGTATAGTGAAATCTGCCCTTCATCTTTGGCATAAATACCAAAAAGGCATTTCATCATCGTGGATTTGCCAGCTCCGTTCTCGCCCATGAGACCGCAGACTGTTCCTTCCTCCACTTTAAGATTTATTCCATCGAGAACCTTGTTCTTTCCAAAGGATTTCGATAGATCCCTTATTTCCAAAACTGTTCTTCCGCTCATTACAGACCCTCCGGAACAGAATGACTCCGTACCCCCGAAGCGGATACCGGAAACCGATGATGGCGGAAGCATCCACCTCCGCCATCATTCCCATTGCAATCCAGATCAGTACTGAAGCTTATCCAGATAATCCCAGCCGGAGTTCGTCTTAACCATGTTGATGGCATAAGCGTCGAAGCTGTTGAGGTTCGTGAATCTGTCGAGACATGATGCCTCATTCTGTCCGTCACCCTGTACGATCGTAAGATCAAGGTTGAGAAGCGGAGCATAGTACTGAAGAGCAGGTACGTATGATGATGAGAGGAAGTTATCTGCGCTGTTGTAGATAGTCAGGATAACTCTCTTCGACTCTGCATTTGTCTGCTTGATTCCAGCGTCTCTTGCGCCAGCCTGATACTCTGTCCAGTTGGAAGCATTTACGCCAGTATTAGCAGCCAGAAGAGCCTTTGTCTCTGGGAGATATTCCATATCAGCAGAGATCTTGTTGCCATACTGGTCAGGCTCTGTGATGCCCTTTGTGACTACGTCATTACCTGTAAGTCCATCAAGAAGGTTTCTGATAACCTGGAGAGTAGCTGTAGCCTGTGCATCTACGTTCTGGGAAACAGTTCCTGTAAGTCTTCCTGCACCGATAGCCTCGATAGCATCAGCATTTGCGTCATATCCGAAGATTGGAACACCTTCTGGATAGTTGGAAGCCTGAAGACAGCCCATTGCCATACCATCATTGTTCGAAACGACCATATCAATCTGATCGCCAAGGGATGTTGCCCAGTTGAGCATAGCATCTGTTGCAGCATTTGCATTCCATGTTGATCCATCAAGACCTGTCATAGCCATAGAAGCAAGCTCTACAACCTTCATCTCTGTTCCACCGACATTAGCTGAGCCTTCCTGAGCCTGGCCTGGATCGGTTGAACCATTCCATGTTCCGAGAGCCTCTCTGATACCCTGGGTTCTTGCCTTGGAATCATTATGTCCTACGTCTCCAATGCATAGAACATATCCGATGATTCCATCACCATTGCGGTCAATGACTGCTGGATCTGCGGATGCGAGATAATCAACGATAAGCTGTCCCTGGACTGCTCCGCCGCCTGCTGCATCGAATCCGACATAATATGTCTTATCATTCCACTCCATGACATCCATCTGGATCTCACCTGTTGTTGGATCGGAAGGCTGTCTATTGAAGAAAATTACCGGCTTTGCTGCGTTGCCGACTACTGCGCCTGCTGCTTCCTGCGAACCACTAGCGAATACTGTGCCGCATACTACTGCCATCACAAGCAGTGCTGTGAAAAGCTTTCTCATTGGAACCTCCTATGCAGGATTCTCCTGCATTTTAGTTTTACCTCTGAGTAAAGTTTCACATGGTTATCTGATACCGTAAATGAAGATTTTTGGCTCTTTTATCGCTTTTTTTGGACAAAGAAACAAAGCCTTGGGAAATTATCTCAGCGCTCCGGCGCGAACTCAAGCTTCCCCAGCCTTGTGTCAGCAACACCATGGACACCATCATCCTTCACCGATGCTTCAGCTTTATAATCCAATGACCCGATAGGGATATCAAACGAACCGGAGAAGCTGAATCCATCAATATCGCCCTCTCCCTGGAACTCAGATGAGAAATCCATAAATGAAAGCATTCCCGATACCTTGCCATCATTAATCTCGAGATCCATCTTCCCATTGAATCTGCCAAAAGGCGTACGAACGATAATCCCGTATAGCATCAGATGACTCCTTTCCAATCCCCATCAGCAATATTACCATGAATAGCCATATTCAGCCAAATCATGATCCAGACAAAAAAAGCCAAGGGACTCCTCGCTCCTTGGCTCGAAAATTTGAATATAAATCAGATACCTGCCTGTATTTTGCTCTCAAGAGCGTTCTCAATATCATCAGGAAGCGTTGATAGGAAATCAAGACCTGTACGTGATTCCAGTGTATCTATGCTTATCGCATAATCTTCCCATCCAAGATCATCGGGGACAGGTGCATTGTCAAAATCAACAGCGAACGCCACTGTATCCTCATCAATTCTGGCAAGGTCTCCATCTCCAGCATCAAGGATGACCACGACTTTCCAGAAATGAGAAGGTATAGATAATTCCTTCGCACCATCTTTCTTATGGTTTGTATATGTACTTACATTATTTCCATCTTTATCAATGCCACCCTTGCCATATACGCCTGCAACTATAAACAGCTCAGAACCGGAAGAGGCCTGTTTCTGGCAGTAACTCTCAAGGCTCTTCCAATCGCCGCTGTTGAAGCTTGAATTCTGAGGAGCGATGTTTGTCATGAAGAACGTCTCATCCTGCCTTTCCTTATTTCCATCGCGATCTGCATTAGGGCACAGATGACCTCTGGCAAAGCCCGAATTCGTATAATCATCTGTATCCACCTGATAAGCGTCAGGCAGAACAGTATCCGGGCGGAAATTATCCCTCCTCTCAATATTTCCCATATCATCTGCATCGAGATGCCAGGAAACCCATACAGGAAGAAGAGTTTCATAGTCGTAGAGGAGAGTGTAAGCACCATGCTCAACTATCTGCGATTCACCTGAGACAGCATCCGAGGGAAAGCCAAGAAGTGTATTGCTGTCATCATCAGCAGACGGAACAGCTGGCTTTTCGGTGCCAATATCAAGAAGGAAGTCACAACCTGTGAAAAACGAGGAAACAAATAAAGCAAAACAAAGAAAAGCAATTATCCTACGCATGCGCGTATTATACATCCAATCGGATATCAATAAAAATAATCAACCCTCCGGCGGATGAGACCGGAGGGTTTTCCATCAGTCTGCAAGCATTGCCTGCATTGCGGCTGGATCGAACTCCTTGCCATTGAGCATTGCCCGTGTGATGGTCGTTGAGTTAGCGCCATCATCGCCTCGGCCAACAACAGCCTCGTAGCCGATACTGCGATCCTCTTCTCCTGCTTTGTAATATGCCTCAACATCAAAAGCGACAGAGGCTCCTCCGCTGAAGATATCTGAAAGATCGACGTCGATACGGACATGGCTATTGCGTGTCACCGTATAGAGTCCTAGCTTATCTCCAGGCTGATAATCACCGCGTACTGACTTGTCTGCGAATCCAAGAGAGCCGCTGAATCCAGAAGCTGCCAGAACCTTTCCCAGCTCCGATTCGAAAGCCGAAGCTTCCTCTGCTGTTGGCGCTGGAAGCGATGCAGTTGCGCATCCAGCAAGCAGCAGTGCTGCCACCATAGCCGTTACTGCAAGAAACTTAAAAGATTTTCCCATTGAAATCCTCCTGTAAAGAACAGTCTACCATTGCTTTCAGGTGACGCTGATCAAATACAGGAATTCTACATAAATAGCAATGACCCGGTTTCCCGGGCCATTGTACTACTCATAAGGAGCTGATCAGATGATCTCTCCAAGGAGCTCGCCGCACTTCTGGTAGAATGCAAGTCTGTCCTTTGCATCCTCTGCAGCCTGTGCAAAGAGCTTATCAGCATCCTCAGGATTGGTCTTGTACAGCGATGAATACCTGACCTCACCCTTGATGAACTCCTGATAATCACCAGTTGCTGGCTTTGTCTCCCAGATAAATCTCTTTCCTGCCTCAAGCTCTGGGTTGAAGCGGTAGAGCGGCCAGTATCCAGCCTCAACAGCCTTCTTTGCCTCAACCTGAGAATATCTCATGTTGATACCGTGGTTGATACACGGAGCATAGCAGAAGACGATTGATGGGCCATGGTATGCAACAGCTTCCTGCAGTGCCTTCTGAGTCTGGAGCCTGTTATAGCCAAGAGCAACAGAAGCAACATATGCATGACCATATGTCATGAGCATGAAGCCCATATTCTTCTTGCCGACCTTCTTTCCAGCATTTGCGAACTTAGCAACAGCTGCCATCGGCGTCGACTTGGAAGCCTGTCCACCAGTGTTGGAGTAAACCTCTGTATCGAGTACGAGGATCGTCACGTTCTTGCCAGAAGCAATTACATGGTCAACACCACCGTATCCGATATCATAAGCCCATCCATCACCACCGATGATGATGACATCCTTCTCTGAGAAGTAATCCTGGAGCTCGATGATCTTGTCGAGAAGAGCCTGGGACTCTGCATCTGCAGCCTTCTCCTTTGCAAGAACAGCCTGGACTTCCTTCTGAGCTGTGATTGAATCCTCAGATGTATTGTCCTCCCAGAGAGAGTAGCACTTCTCAATAGCTGCCTTGAGCTCTGCTGAGCATCCCTTAGCCATAAGAGCATCACACTTGATTCTCAGGAGGTTCCTGTTGGAATCGACTGCAAGCCTCATACCAAGACCATACTCTGCATTATCCTCGAAGAGTGAGTTGCCCCATGCCGGTCCACGGCCATCAGCCCTCTTTGTATAAGGAATTGTCGGGAATGTACCGGAGTAGATTGAAGAACAGCCTGTAGCATTAGCGATGATTGCTCTCTCACCGGAAATCTGGGAAAGCATCTTGACATATGGTGTCTCACCGCATCCTGCACATGCGCCAGAGAACTCGAAGAGCGGCTGCTTGAACTGCAGACCCTTGACAGTTCCCATGTTAAGTCCATCAAGGTTGTCATATGTAAGAGACTCGAAGAACTCAGCATTCTTTGTCTCTCCATTTGCCCTCTCTTCAGCAAGCGGCTTGAACTCGAGAGCCTTCTCCTTTGCAGGACATGCCTCGATACATACGCCACAGCCCTGGCAATCCTCTGGATAGACCTGAATCTTGAAGAGGAGGTTCCTGTCGTTCTTTGTGTTCGACTTGATAGCTGTGAATGTTGCTGGAGCCTTCTCCATATCCTCTGGTGTTATCTGCTTTGCGCGGATAGCAGCATGCGGACAGGACTGTACACACTGGTTGCACTGGATACACTTCGTGCTATCCCAATGAGGAACATAAGCAGCAACACCTCTCTTTTCGAGCTTTGCTGTTCCTGTAGGAAGCTTTCCATCGAAAGACATCTGGGATACAGGAATGTCATTGCCCTCAAGGTGCATGATGCGCTCGATGACGTTCTTTGTGAAATCATCAGCATCTTCTGGGATAAGCCTCTTCGGCTCGTAGCTCTCAGTGATTGTCGCAGGAACCTTAACCTCTACGAGAGCGTCAGATGCTCCATCTACAGCAGCCCAGTTCTTGTTGACAACATCCTCGCCCTTCTTGAGGAATGTCTTCTTGATGTACTTCTTGATCAGGTCAATAGCCTCTGTCTCAGGGAGAACATTCGCAATCTTGAAGAATGCAGCCTGCATAACAGTATTGATCCTGGATCCAAGACCTACGCTTCTTGCGATATCAAGAGCATCGATGTTGTAGAAGTGGATGTGCTTCTTGATGATCTGCTCCTGCATATCCTTTGTAAGGTGGTTGAATACCTCAGAAGAAGGAATCTGGCTGTTAAGGAGGAATGTACCGCCATCCTTAAGAGCGGAGAGCATATCATAGCGGCCGATATATGCAGGGTTGTGGCATGCTACGAAATCAGCATGGTCGATGAGCCATGGCATATCGAGCTTGCCCTTTCCGAATCTGAGATGGGAGATTGTGATACCGCCGGACTTCTTCGAATCATATGCGAAGTAAGCCTGTGCGTTCATATCTGTATTGTCTCCGATGATCTTAATGGAGTTCTTGTTAGCTCCGACAGTACCATCAGAACCAAGGCCCCAGAACATGCAGGAAACAACGCCCTCTGGTGTTACATCGATCTTGTCACCTACTGGGATGGAGAGATGTGTCACATCATCATCGATACCGACTGTGAATCCATGCCATGCATCATCACGGGCCATGAAGTCATATACAGCCTTTGCATGTGTAGGTGTGAAATCCTTTGAGGAAAGACCATAGCGTCCTCCAATGACCTTGAGTCCTGTTCTCTTCTGGAGATCAAGAGCTGCAACGACATCAAGATAGAGAGGATCACCAACAGCACCAGGCTCCTTTGTCCTGTCGAGAACAGCGATTCTCTTAGCTGTTGCAGGAATGAGCTTGACGAAGTGCTCTGCAGAGAACGGTCTATAGAGGCGGACCTTGATAAGACCTACCTTGCCACCATTCTTGTTGATGTAATCGACAACCCACTCGAATGTATCAGCTGCAGAACCCATAACAACAACGACATCTGTTGCGTCTGGAGCACCTACATAATCAAAGAGGTGATACTGCCTGCCTGTGATGGAAGCAACCTTGTCCATGTACTTCTGGACGATTGCTGGAACAGCATCGTAATACTTGTTTACTGTCTCTCTGCCCTGGAAGTATACATCTTCGTTCTGAGCAGCAACCTTTGTCATCGGATGCTCTGGGCGCTGTGCGCGTGAGCGGAAGCGCTCGATGTACTTCTCATCAAGGATGCTCCTGATGTCATCATAGGAGATCTCCTCGACCTTCTGGATCTCATGGGAAGTTCTGAATCCATCGAAGAACGAAAGGAAAGGAACCTCGGACTCAAGAGTCGAAAGATGAGCAACAAGAGCCATATCCATTGTTTCCTGGATGGAGGAAGCACATGTCATAGCGAAACCTGTATTGCGGCAAGCCATAACATCGGAATGATCTCCGAAGATTGAGAGGGACTGTGCTGCCAGAGCTCTTGCAGAAACATGGAAGACTGTAGGAATCATCTCTCCTGCGATCTTATACATGTTCGGAATCATGAGCAGAAGACCCTGGGATGCTGTGAATGTAGTTGTAAGAGCACCTGCGGAAAGAGCGCCATGGACAGCTCCTGCTGCACCTGCCTCTGACTGCATCTCCATGATGTCTACTTTCTTGCCCCAGAGATTCTCGCGGCCTGTAGAAGCCCACAGATCTGCATACTCGCCCATCGGTGAGGACGGAGTAATCGGGTAAATCGCGGCTACATCACTGAAAGCGTATGCTATATGCGCTGCAGCGGTGTTTCCATCAATGGTAACCATTTTCTTGTCTGCCATTATAACACTCCTCAAATTCTGCAATTGTGGCAAAGCCACAGCCAAATATGATATTTAAACGGAGGAGAAAACTGCATAACACAATAGTCTCCTGCAATTATGCAGGATACCGCAAGTAAGAGGAGTTGGCAACAATTAAAAGAGGAGCGGAGGAGAAGTTTCCGTGTGGAAAGCCGCATAAGGGATACCGGAATGGCTTAGCAGGCGGCATTGAGCCCTTCTCCTCACCTCCTGAATGACTTGGTTAGCTATGGCTAACTAATTTATATCACAGCTATTCCTGCTGCGTCAAGCAGTGAGAAGATTTTTCAGGAAGTATCGCAATGCGGGCCTTTCGGAAAAGACCCGCAGAAGAGAATCAGTATCCCAGCTGGCACATAGCATCAGCAACTTTCCTGAAGCCTGCTATATTCGCACCCTTCGCGTAATCGATATAGCCATCATCCTGCTTGCCATATCTGACGCATTCATCGTGAATCGAACCCATAATTGTGCGGAGCTTGTCATCCACTTCCTGTGCGCTCCAGTGCAGATGCATCGCGTTCTGGCTCATCTCAAGACCTGAGACTGCTACTCCACCAGCGTTTGCAGCCTTGCCTGGGGCAAATGCGATGCGATTCTTCTTCAGAAGCTCTGCAGCATCGAGCGTACATCCCATATTGGATGTCTCAACGACTGCCTTGACCCCATTATCGATAAGAGCCTTGGCATCATCTGCCGTAAGCTCATTCTGTATAGCGCACGGGAATGCGATATCAACAGGGACTTCCCAGGGCTTCTTCCCTTCCACGAACTGTGCCTTGAAGCGCTGTGCATAGGGCTTCACGACATCGTTGTTGCTTGCGCGGAGAGAAAGCATATATGCCCATTTCTCTGGTGTGCCTACACCATCCTCATCATATATATATCCATCTGGACCGGATATCGTGACGACCTTTGCTCCAAGCTGTGAAGCCTTCATCGCAGCTCCCCATGCGACATTTCCAAAACCAGATACTGCGACCCGCTTTCCTTTCAGCTCATCGCCCATATCCCGCATCATATTGTCTGCGAAATACATCGTGCCGAATCCAGTCGCCTCAGGGCGGACAAGAGAGCCTCCCCATCCATAGCCCTTTCCTGTAAGGACGCCGGTATTCTCGCCGACTATCCTCTTATATTGTCCATAAAGATATCCGATCTCCCGGGCACCAACACCTACATCGCCAGCAGGGACATCGGTATCAGGACCGATATATTTATACAGCTCTGTCATGAATGAGCGGCAGAACCTGAGGATTTCCGCATCGGAGCGTCCCTTCGGAGAGAAATCAGATCCGCCCTTTCCGCCTCCCATAGGAAGAGTCGTGAGAGCATTCTTGAAGACCTGCTCGAATGCGAGGAACTTCATCGTCCCTTCCGTCACGGAAGCATGGAACCTCAGTCCTCCCTTATATGGCCCGAGAGCACTGCTGAACTGTACCCTGTATCCCCTGTTAACATGGATGTTCCCATCGTCATCTTCCCATTCGACCTTGAAAGAGATGACACGGTCAGGCTCTGTGATGCGCTCCAGTATCCTGTTCTTAATATACATAGGATTATCATTGACTGTATCGATGACAGATGCAGTCACTTCCCTTACCGCCTGAATGAATTCAGGTTCAGAGGGATTCTTTCTCTCAATCTCTGCTATAAAATCATCAAGCCTGTACATATCATCCTCCGATTCCAGAGTAAATCCATATATAGAATGCGTCAAATGAAATTTTTAGTCTTTATTTTTACTTATACATAAATTTTTCTCTGGATTTTAACCAATATTCATAAATATCAATAGAATATTCGAGAACTCTTATGTATTGCTTAAAAATTTTGAATATAAATATAGTAATACGTAATTCGATGATAGAATTTTTTGTATATACAAAAATTGATATAAAGACATTTGAAAGTAGAAGGAAAAACCGCGTTGCTCTATAATGGTTCCATGAACAGCAATATAGC
>CALXLE010000121.1 GCA_944389115.1 uncultured Spirochaetaceae bacterium | reverse complement strand
GGCGTTTTCGCCTTCAGAGGGTAATTATGAGAAAGATCCTGACAGCTTTGATGGTATTGCTTTCAATATCTGTACTTGGTGCAGTATCCCTGTCCCTTGGGGAAGGAAACATTGACAGCGTCTCGCTATATGCGCCTGATGGCACATTGGCAGATGTCTCTGCAGGTATCCAGGATAGCGGATACCTTATAAGCTCGAAAGGAAATGGCGAGGTGTTCACCTCCCCCTTCGGTGACATCCACCTGAAGGCTGAGTCGGCTGTTGTGATAACGGACTTCACTCTGCCCTCTCCTTCCCTGTATGTAATGGAGGGAGATGTAAGCATCGTGCTTACCGAGGATATAGAGCTCTCCGTGTACACACCAACGACACTTACCATACTTCCGGGAAAGGGCGAATATGCATTCACCACCGATGCTGATACAGAGCAGTTCCTGAATATGTCGGGCCATCCAGTCTCGACCTATGATGCTGTAACAGCCACGGAGACCGAAGTCGCTCCTATGAACGGTATCAACAGAACGGCCTCCCAGGAAGCATTCGCCATCTCGGCAGCTGATTACTACAATGCATCCGTTATCAGTGACAGAATCATATATGATGAAGAGCCTGCCGTCATTGAGGAAGTACCGGAAGATATAGAAAAAGAACCAGAGCCTGTGATTGACAAGCATGATTTCACATATGGCGGTTATACTCTCACAGTCCTTATCGGAGACGGATACGCAGACATTCTCTATCCATCCATAGTGACAGAGGATGATGCTATCGGATTCTTCGCATATGAGGCGGCAAAGTATGGATCTGCCATTGACGGCATCACATACAGCTTCATCGATGGCGGTGCAAGGCTTGATCTTCCTCAGTCGGTCTCAAGGGAGACGGCGAATGCGAATGCAGCGGTCCTCTTCAATGATATCGTCGAATATATAGCTACCCTCTCCATCCCGGCAGACATAGAAGAACCTGAAACAGCTGAGGAGACTGCAGTCATCGAAGAACCTGAAGCAGCTGAAGAGACTGTTGTCATTGAAGAACCCGAGGCTATTGAAGAACCTGCTGTACCATCAGCACCAGTTTTTATCGGACCAGTAATCCAGATTACGGACCTTTCTACGGAGGAAGCTGCAGAGGAAGAACAGGTCTCCATACCAGCTGATACCTTCTCATTCATGTATGGCGGCTATGTTCTTACGGCAGCCATAAGCGATAATTCCGTTGATCTCTTCTACCCTTCCATCGTGACAGAGAATGATGCTATCGGATTCTTCGCATATGAAGTGGCAAAGTACGGATCTGCCGTTGATGGCATCACGTACAGCTTCATCGATGGCGGCGTCAGACTTGATCTTCCAGAGACAATCTCAAGAGAGACAGCAAAAGCAAATATCCCGTTCCTCTTTGAGGATATCGTGGAGTATATTGAATACATCTCCGTTCCTGCTGTCCCTTCCGCCCCGATAGCTGCAGAGCCTGAGACAACACTTATCGAGGATGTGGAAGAACCTGCTGTCATAGATAAGTACATATTCAATTACGATGGATATGATCTAATCGTATCGATCGGCGATGGCTACGCGGACATTCTCTATCCATCCATCGTGACAGAGGATGATGCTATCGGATTCTTCGCATATGAGGCGGCAAAGTATGGATCTGCCATTGACGGCATCACATACAGCTTCATCGATGGCGGCGCAAGGCTTGATCTTCCTCAGTCGATCTCAAGGGAGACTGCAAATGCAAATGCAGAGGTACTCTTCAAGGATATCGTTGAATATATTGCAGCTATGAATGCTCCTGCTGCGGAAACAGAGGGAACGCCCATCGCATCAGGCAGTGAAGGGACAATCATAAGCGTACAGGAGGAAGCTCCGGCAATAACAGGCGAAGATGAACCTGTCATTTCAGGCGAGCTGAAGGACAGCTTCTCCTTTGATATCGGACTTCTTGGCAGAGCCTATACCGACAGTCTTGGCAATACATCGGTAAGAGCAGCAATCCAGCCAGTATTCTCGCTTGGATCCTTCAGGGCCACCCTTAATATCGATCCGATGCACATAAAGAGCGCCTGGGACGAGAGCTCTCGCGATGTGTATGGCTGGCTTGGATATGCCTTTGATTTCATCGACGAGATAAGATACAGATCGATTGATGAGAGCGTCATACTCGCTGTTGACCGCTACTCCACGCTCAGCGGTGATACCCTTGGGCTTTACAGCGGACTCATGCATGGATGGGACGGAGAGAACCAGGCGCTTTCATTCAATCATGAATACCATTCGGCATATTACAGCCACCGCCTCTGGTTCGATGATCTCACAATGACCAGAAGCTATGATGTGAATGGTATCGAGGAAGGTTGGTCAGCAGCAGGCCTTTCATTCGCATTCTCAGTATCGGAAAGCTATCCGCTTACATTCAGGCTCGAGGCTCTGGCATCGATAAGCCACAGCGATATAAAGGATTCCATCCTCTATCCTGAGTTCTCCATAGATATCCCATTCATATATTCGGGAACATCATACATCGGACTCAGGGCAGGAGCTGCGACGATGCTCTCCGGCGATTACACTGCAAACCCATTCACGGAGAATGGATATCTTGTATCTGTTACGCTCCCGCTCAGATTCGGAGGATTCTCCGCTGAGGTTGGAGCTGCCTACTCCACTGGCGATCTCCACTATGGCAATGCTGGAAGCAGCTTCTATAGCGCGCCAGCTGGCGAGTATGTGACAATCATTGGAAAGGCAGGATATGAAAGCAGATGGTTCGGAATCGATTTCAGAACCTGGTTCGATATCGACACGGCATCGGTATCATTCGTTGATGGCAATGGATATGCTGATATCACGGCATATATCAACCTCTGGGGCGTCAGGATCTTCGGAGGCTTCAGGGCACGCGATGTGCTTTCTTTCAGCGAATATGATAAGAACTCAGGATTCTTCGCAGGTCTTTCCTCCGATGCGGGTCCTGTATCGGCATACATCAAGGCTGCATACATGGATCAGGCATGGTCTCTTACAGCCGGAGCAAGCGTATCAGCATTCGGACATGGCAAGGAAAGGACGGAAGGATACAGCAGCACCCTGCCTGTAGGCTTTGAGCTTGAGACAGGCTTCACAAATGCCTACTCGTCAGCCTACACGCCAGAGATACTCGTAATGCCTGTCATCTCCTTCGGAAGCGGACTTACCGAAGCGGCATTCAGAGCACCTATAAAGATGGCATTCGATGATGCTGGATCGATGTATCTTGCCGGAATGAATGGCAGAAAGCTCTGGGATTTCGGGACAGAATCTGATGATAACAAGATCTACAGGGCCATCACAGATTCATTTGCGCTCATTGACCACATCACGCTTGGGGACGGACATGACACGATAGCCTACCTCCTTGCAGAGCGCGGATACAGGAAGAATGGAACGCTCTTCTCCGATTACGGATGGAATGACGCGCTTTCATTGCGCATAGGATTCAACTTCCCGAACCTTGCGATCGGCATCTATGCTGATAATATGGAAGCACCTCATATCAGCGAGTTCAGCATCGGTTTCTATCCTATCAATCTCGACTCGCTCTCATTCAGCATAAATGTACCGATGGAGATGCTCTTCGCATCATCGGAGACATATGAGCTGCTCATGTATCCTGAGTTCAGGATAGATATCCCGTTCTATGGATTCAGAGTATCCGCTTTCATCATGGGAGAGATGGGAACGAAGTACCGCGATGGAATAGCCACTGAGACGAATGTAATCTATGACTTCCAGAACGGAACATTCTACGACTACCTCATTGGTGCGGAGCTTGCCTACAGCGGCAAGGGAATGGATGTCTCGCTCCAGACAGGCTACAGGTCTGGAAAGATCGGACCTGATCTCTTCAATGAGTTCACAGCAAGGAACGGGCGCATCATAAGCAGCATGACCGATATATCCGATCCAGGCTGGTATATCAAGGCAGCATACTCACTGGATTTCGGCTATGTTGACTTCGGTATTTCCTATGCTATTGACAGCATTGCAGCGATGTTCAGCGATATCGACAACGGACACTACAGCGATACGCTCTCGATTTCGCTCGGTGGAATGGTCAGCGATAGTGCAAGGCTCTATGGAAGATTCGCGAGATACGATTTCGCATCCTCTTTCTCAAAGGGCCTTGGATTCGCGGATTATATGCTCTCACCTGATACGATATTCGCTCTTGGTGCGGATTTCACATTCGGCATCGTAGGATTCAATGCAGAGCTCAGAACGGCATTCCATGCCGATGCGGAGCAGCCGTATATGAATATCCTGACGATGAACAGTAATCCAGCGCTGGAGCTCAGCGTCAAAGCGAGGTTCGTGTTCTGATGATAAGGCTTCTTGAGCCCCGGCTGGCATCGAGGATAGCCGCCGGGGAGGTGATTGAGCGTCCCCAGTCGATACTCAGGGAATTTCTTGATAACTCCCTGGATGCGGGGGCGACGGAGATCAGAGTTGAAATAGAGGGAGGCGGCGTTGACCGCCTCTCCGTGATTGATAATGGCATCGGGATATCCCGTGAAGACCTTGAGGTTCTTGGCAACAGGCATGCGACAAGCAAGATCCACGATGAGGATGACCTCTACAGCATAACGACGCTTGGGTTCCGGGGAGAGGCACTCTACTCCATCGGGGCAGTCTCAAGGCTTTCCATAAAGACAAGATCGGCAGAGACCGGTGAAGCATCTACGCTTGTGATTGATAACGGCCAGAGGGAACCGATAATCTCCTCAGGCCCCGACAAAGGAACGATTGCGACTGCGGAAAACCTTTTCTCAGATATCCCGGCGCGTCGTGCATTCCTGAAAAGGGCACAGACGGAAGCCCAGATGGTGAGAGCACTCCTTGTTTCAAAGGCTCTGGCCTTCCCTTCTGTAAGATTCTCCTTTGTATCGGATGGCGCACTGCGGCTAGACTGGCCTGCTGCAGAGACGCTTAAGGAGCGGGTCATGATGCTCTACAGGAGCGAGGGAATAGCCGATGCGGATGTAGAGGCTCTCCATACAGAAGGAGAGGGATTCTCAATTGATATCATAGCTGGCAACTCATCTGTGAAGCGCTCCGACAGAAAGGAGATCAGGGTATATGTCAACAATAGGCCTGTCGATGATTACCCTATCCAGCAGGCAGTCACATATGGCTATGGCGAGTTGCTTCCAGGAGGATCATTCCCGTATGCAGCTGTCTTCATCCATGACAGCCCGGAGCTCGCGGATTTCAACATCCACCCGGCAAAAAGGGAGGTCAAGCTAAGAAACAAGGCTGAGATCCACCATGCGATCACAACACTACTCCAGAGCGGTATAAAGAGGAAGATCCCGAGGATTGAGCCGATACAGCCCGAGTTCTATCTCGACAGCGCCAGACGCACAGAGAATGGACGGCCGGCACAGCCATATCATCAGCAGAGCTACCACAGGCCAGCATCATCAGGATTTTCCACTGCAGGGGAAAGAAGCCAGAGCTATACAGAGACAGACAAGGCATGGCTTGAGAAGGCAAAGGCCCTGAAAGAGCGGCGGATGGAAGCAAAGGCTGAAGCTACGGAGGCAGTTGAGGAGAAGATTGATGGTGTCCGGATTCCTTTCCGATACATCGGGCAGGCCTTCAACCTGTTTCTGATTGCAGAGATCGATGGGGAGCTTGTATTCATCGATCAGCATGCGGCCCATGAGAGGATTCTGTACAACGAGCTCATAAAGCAGAAGAGCGTCCAGAAGCTCCTTGTTCCTATACATATAGAGACAGACAGCATCTCCTCCGCCTTCCTTGATAGGCACAGCCATGTCTATACGAAGCTTGGCATCATGCTCGCTAAACGGGACGATGGCGAATGGGAGATAACATCACTGCCGGCAGCTTGCCGTCCGATAGAGACAGAGATCGTTGACTTCATTGAATCGTCCAGACTTGATGAGAGCGAGCTTGAAGCGAAGCTGTTCGCTGTGATTGCATGCAGAGCGGCAATAAAGGCGGGAGACAGTATAGACAGATGGAGCGCGGAATCACTTATAGAGAAGGTCCTTGCGCTGGATGAGCCTGCATGTCCTCACGGCAGGACATTCATCATAAAGCTGTCGGAGAGGGATCTGAGACTGATGGCGGGGCGCACAGACTGAGATCATCGCTCACCTCGATGCTGTTTCCGTATCTGTCAGTGAGCGTGATGACAGCATCAGAGGCATAAGGGGATGGATGATAACCACTCCTTCTGCTGCCGCGGCCGACGACCAGGCCGTTGATATCGCTCTCAATGGCATATGCATCCATCGTAAGACCATCCGGGCCAAAGTACGGGTATCCATCCCCTGCCCTGTACTCCATGCTTCCAGAGTACTCAGTTCCCTTATCAGAGTAGATTATGATGGAATAGGTGCCCTCCGGGAACGAAGCACCGGGGGTAATCTCAAGCTCAGCACGCCTTATACCACTCCCATCAAAGGGCCCTTCCCAGGAAAGATCCCCATCAGGAGAGACTACACGGAATGAATATGACGCATCATCATCATCGCTCAGGGATGCCGAGAGTACGAGAACCGAATCCCTATGTGCCCTTCCCTCCTCTATTGAGATTGAATCATTGGAATGAAGCGAAAGCGATGAAACGGAAAACTCCTCCTTGCTGCAGGAGAAAAGGAGGAGCATCAGGGCGATGAGGGGCAGAAGCTTCCTCATCTGCCCTCTTTGATTGCCATCCTTACAGGATTGGCATAGCTATTCAGAACGAAATCCCTGACATTGGGAGAGAGATGGCTGAACCGTGCAAGGAAGGCATCACCATCGAATCCGCTGAGCTCGGAGGAAAACCTATTGTCATTCTCAAGATAGCTGTATGCGAACAAGTTCGTATCCCAGAGCTTATAGCCGAGGTGGATCTGGCGGTCAATCTCCCTGGCAACATCGTTAGCATCCTCGAAATCGCCATTGAGGGGCTTGCCTATTGCCATATGCACCCTGCCCTTCTGGCATTTCATGCCACGTGCCATCGAAATAAGGTCCTCATAGCGCTTCTTCTCATATGCCCCATCATGGGCCTTGCGGAGAATCTCCTCACGCCCTTTGTTGATATCATTAGGATCATACTCATAGCTGACAGCCACAGGCACTATGTTCATCGAGTTTATAAGCTCCTGGAAGCTTATACCCGAGCCCTTCTTCGAGAGATAGAGCATCTTTATGATCGCAGGCTGGGTCTCATCGATGCCATCCTTCGACCTGCCTGATTTCTGCGCAACCCATATCGGCTTATTCATCTCCGTGACAACATCAACGAAATACTCGGAGATCCTTATCGATTCCAGATATTTCTCCCTCATCGGAAGCTCTCTGCGGATCACGACCCCGCCGTTGAGACGGAACAGATCCTCGGTGAACTGGTTGATTATGAGATTATCGCCGAAAGCCATCTCGCAGAGCTGTCTGTCTGCAAGCAGCAGGGCATAATCGAGGAGCGCGCAGTCCAGGATTATATCCCTATGGTTCGATATGAAGAGATAGCCCTTCTTTGGATCGAGATTCTCCGCTCCTGATGCGGTGAACTCCGTCATCGTTCGCTTGATAACCGTAGGAATGAAGAGCCCCGCTGTGATATTCCGCAGGAAGCTATCGTAGTCGGTCACCTTCGATATGTTATTCATGATGAGCGAGGTATACTCAAGCGTCTTCTGCTCATCATCTGAGCCAGAAAGGAGGGAGATGAACTCCCCCAGATATTCCACACCATCAAGAAGCCTCTGTATCGCGGCCTTGAAATCATCGCCCCTGTACGGAGCTATATCCCTGTATTTTGATAGATCCATCAGTTTATCGTCTTAAGGAACTGGGTGCGTTCCCACTTATACCCTTCTCCGGTCTTCTCCTGAGCAAGGAGGCCCTTGAATTCATTGATCGATGAATAGCCATGGCGCTTCATCCAGTCCTCTATAAAGCTATTCATTTCACCGATAACGGAGAAACCTTTCTTCACGATGGCTGTGCAGATCTCAGCTGCAGGAGCTCCTGCCAGGATCATCTTCACGACTGTGTTGCCATCATGGATTCCAGTGTTGCCGCAGAGATCCATCCTGACCTCACCGCTCATAAGACCTATCCACCTCAGAGCCTCGCCATATTCATCGGGAGATGATGACGGGGATGAAGCAGTGAACTCAAGCGTCTCGGTATCGATATCAGGGCGGAAGAACCTGTTGAAGAGAACAGTTCCGTCAATGCCAGCCTTATCGAATGATCTGATGATATTCGCAAGGGATGAGTACTTATAGCCAATCTTTATAGAAAGAGGCACCGATATATTCTTCCTCGCAGTCTCTGCGAACTTAATTGCCTTCTCATCGACCTCAGAGCCGGGGACGGATGCATCCGAGGCTATAGGATAGTAGTTGAGCTCTATGGCATCTGCGCCGCAAGCCTCAAAGCGCTTTGCATAATCAATCCAGCTGTCCATGCGCATTGCCGATATGGATGCGATGACAGGGATGGAAAGCTCCTTCTTTGCAGCGGTAAGCAGCTTCATATAGCGATCGATATAGTAATTCTTTGATGATTCCTCGAAAAAACCCTCTGCTGAAGAATGCTGGAGGAACTCCTCGTTCTTCTCCATCTCCGCCGAGACATCGGACTCGATCTGCTCCTCGAAAATCGACTTGAGGACGACAGCTCCAGCACCGGCTTCCTCGCATTTTCTGAGCGAGACAACGTTCTGTGTGAGCGGGCCGGAGGATACAATCACAGGAGATTTAAGCTTCAGACCAAGATATTCAGTGTTTAACATTTCAGCTCCTTTTCATAATTATAGCATAAAAAACAGCGGTACTGCCACATTCAGGAGCCGATATGGAATGATCCCAGGAAAACCTGGGATCGCATTCCAGACGGTCAATCACATATTGTATGGAACCCAGAGTGAATGAGACTGATACACCACAAATGATTCCACCTCGAGGACCTCTGCAACCTTCGTGAGCTCATAGCGGAAGAAATCCAGGAGCGACAGCCCTTCCTCCTCCGACAGAGTAAGCTGGACAATAAGATCATAGCGGCCCGTGACGACTGCAGCGGAGATGACTCCGCGGAGGGAGCAGAACTCCTTTGCCTTCCGCTCCAGCTCCATGGTCTTAAGCTTGACGCCCATCATAACAACCTGCAGCCCAGGCATCCTCTCAGGATCGACAAGACCTGTTATGGAGAGGACGCCATCATCGATGAGCTTGTTCACACGGGATCTTACAGTATTCTCCGTAATCCCAAGCTCGTCTGCGATTGCGGAGTATGGCTTACGCCCATCCGCCAGCAACCTGATTATAGCTTTATTCGTATCATCGATACGCTTCTTCTGAGCCATCAGCCGTTCCTTCTTTCGAACTCCCTCATGAACTGCGAGAGAGCTGCAGCATCCTCCATCGGGAGCGCATTGTAGAGACTGGCCCGGAGGCCTCCTACCGATCTATGGCCCTTGAGTCCGAGCATTCCTTCCTTCTTCGATTCCTCTACGAACTTCGCCTCAAGCTCCTCCGAAGGCAGGCGGAATACTACGTTCATCCTTGAGCGGTAGCGCTTGTCGACAGGAGAGCGGTAGAAATCGGAGCTGTCGATGACATCATAGATATATCCTGACTTCTCGATAGCATTCCTCAGCATTCCCTCTGCTCCGCCATTGCGGATGATCCACTTCAGCACGAGGCCGACAGCCCAGATTGAGAAAACAGGAGGAGTATTATACAGTCCCTTATCCTTTGCATGCTTCGCATAGTCCATGTATGCGGTGAGATTCGGGTTCCTGCGCTCAAGCATATCCTTTCTGAGGATTATGAATGTAGCCCCGGCCGGTCCGAGATTCTTCTGCACGCCGCCGTAGATCATCGCGAACTTCGATACATCGACAGGCCTTGAGAGCATATCGGAAGACATGTCCGCAATAAGAGGAACATCTCCGGTATCTGGGAAATCCTGCCACTCTATTCCTCCGATTGTCTCATTTGAGCAGAGATAATAATAGCAGGCATCGGGAGATGGTTTCACGGATGCAGGATCAGGAAGAGTCGTATAGTTCGATTCCTTTCCGTCGAATGCGATATTAACATTCCCGAGCTTCGCAGCATCATCGGCAGCCTTGTTCGCCCATGAGCCTGTGCGCACGTAATCAGCGCTCTTCCCCGCAAAAAGGAAGTTCGTCGGAATCATCGTGAACTGAAGCGTTGCTCCGCCTCCCAGGAAAAAGACATCGTAATCATCAGGGATAGCGAGAAGCTTGCGGAAGTCCGCCAGGCATTCGTCATACATCTCCTCGAACATACCACCGCGATGAGAGGCCTCAATCATCGACAGACCCTTGCCTTTATAATCAACGATATTCTTCTGGATCTCCTCCAGAACTTCAACAGGCATCGTCGATGGACCCGCGAAGAAATTCATCTTCCTCATATCTTTCCCTCCTTTATGCACTTCTCTATCGTCTCAACAACCTCATCGCCTATGCGCAGAAGATTCTCCACGGAGTTGGCTCCGACATGGGGCGTAAGCGTTACATTCTTTGCCTTGAGAATGGGGTTATCCTCTGCTGGAGGCTCGGAAGAATATACATCCGTGCAGAACCAAGAAAGGCTTCCATCCTCAAGAGCCTTGGCTACCGCAGCCTCATCGATGCACTTGCCGCGGCCTGTATTGATCAGCACAGGCTTCTTCTCCATCTTCGATATAAGCTCCGCGTTTACCATCTTATCCGTCTCCGGAGTATATGGAAGATGCATCGAGATGTAGTCTGCATTGCGGACAGCGTCCTCGAGGCCCATCATCTCTGCCACATCGGACTTCTCAACATATTTGTCATAGGAAACGACCTTCATGCCGAATGCGGCAGCGCGCATTGCGACCTGGCGTGCGATATTCCCGATACCGAGAAGGCACAGGGTCTTGCCATAGAGCTCAGTGCGCTTCGTGCTCTTGTTCCACTCTCCCGCCTTCATTGTATTGTCGTAGTACGGTATATGATTCGGAACGGAGATCATAAGAGCGAATGCAAGCTCTGCCACAGCCACTGCCGAGGATTTCGGAGTATTCACAGCGATTATCCCCTTCTCTGTGCAGTACGCCTTATCGATATTATCCATACCGACACCACCACGTATGATGAGTTTGAGATTCGGTGCCTGATCAATATACTCCTTTGTGGCCTTCGTCTTTGACCTGATCAGCACGACATCGGCATCCTTCAGGCGCGTTTTATCATCCGTGACCTCACCAAAAACCCTGAGCTTCTCCGGAAGACTCTTATCAAATGCATCGGAAATAAGGATAAGCATACTGTTTCCTCCTATGTATTACGCAAATAGTATCGGGCGTGTTGCGTAATCTGTCAAACATAAAGGGGGAAAATCATGAAAAATGCAAAAAGAGGAGCCGTAGCTCCCCTTCTCTATCCATAATATGGATCAATAGGCCTTTGATGCGTGCATCTTCCTGACCTTCTTCATCTGCTTTCTTGCAAGAGCTTTGTTCTTGCGGTTGAGGATTGTCGAAGGCTTCTCGTAGTACTCACGCTTCTTCCACTCGCGGATGATGCCTTCCTTCTCGACCATTCTCTTGAAACGCTTGATCGATTTCTCGAGCGGCTCATTCTCGTCTACCTTTACGTATGCCATTGTATCACCTCCTCTCCCGCACGGGTCAGAATCCTTGGGGAAAAATACCATTTACATAGACTGCTGTCAAGCACTCAGGCCATCTCCATCTCATCAATGACCATCTGCATCTTCGACTGCCCCTTCCAGTAATTGATGTCAGGGGTGAATACGATGTTCACAAATGAGCCTTTTGTGAAGTCCTCGCGATTATGCGGCGTCCACCACAGAGCAGGCCAGATATTCCTGCCGAACTTCACGGCAAAGCGGAAGACCCGTGAGTCACCACGATTTGGATAGATCTCATAGAGCTGGGCACGGCGGATGGAGAACCGCAGCTCCCCATTCTCCTGGCCATATGGCTCAAGCATCTCATGGATCTTCCAGAGATCCGGAGTCATATACTCCTCAGGAATGTCCGCATCGGCAGAGATCTCTATATCACCCTCATCCGGCTCATCCATCGACATCACGTAGTTTTCTACCATTGTCATGAACTTCGACGCATTCTCCTCTGGCATCGAGAAACCTGCAGCATACTGATGGCCACCGAAATCGAGGAAGAGATCCGAGAAAAGCGAAAGAAATGAACGGGCGTTGAAATCATTTCCTGAGCGCATCGATGCGGATATCCTTCCATCGACAGATGCCATAACGATGCATGGGACGGAGTACTGCTTTGAGAGCTTTGAAGCTATCGCGCCTGTAAGTCCCCTCGGAATCTCCGGATCGGAGACTATCACCATACGCCCTCCAAGCTTCTCAAAGCTATCGAAGGCAAGCGTGCGCACCGTCTCAAGCGCATCCTCCTCGCCCTTCTGCCTCTCCCTGTTCATCTGCAGAAGCGTATCGGCAAAGCCCTCTGCTTCCAAGAGGTCATCTGTAAGAAGAAGAGAAAGCGCGGCCATCGGGTTTCCCATTCGTCCCGCCGCATTCATAACGGGAGCCACATAGAATGAGATATCACGGGTATTGAGCTTCTTCCCCGCAAGATTCTGCTTGCCAAGAAGGTACTTGAAGCAGTTGAGCGGCTTTTCAGCCAGCATCTTAAGCCCACGCCTTACGATGATCCTGTTCTCATCCTTCATCGGCATGAGATCGGCAATCGTGCCTATTGCGGCAAGCTGGAGAAGCTCATCAAATTCCGATGAAAGCGATGGATAGGAATAGACGGAGACAGACCTGAAAAGCGATACCAGGGTCTCAATCTCCCTGTCACCATCCCTATAGCGAGCAGCCCTGGACCTTGCAGAGAGATCGAAAAGGGAACGGCCAGCAGCAGATGGCATAAGCTTCTCAAGCTGCGGTCTCATATCAATAAGGGAGATATCCACACCACGGCCAAAGGCCTTGCGGAGCATGTTCGTCTCTGTATCGCTGTCGAGGACTATCACAGGGAGTCCTACAGCAAGGAAATCCATCAGTCTTGTGCGCTCAATTGAGAAGGCACCTTCGACGACCTCCTCGGTTATCCTGTCGGTCTCGGCAAGGTCCTCGAGCCTGACAGCATTTATCCTTATAGTCCCGTTTCTTGGCTCCGCATGAAGGAGTATGCATCCTGTTCCGAATACAGGAGTCCGGGAGAACGAGAGAGCCCAGGCCATCTTCGCGGCAACCGCACACCCGGCAAGCCCATCGAACGGGTATCCCGATCCAGGAACGCGTGGATCGAATATCGCAGCAGCGGGCGGAAGCTCCTCCCCTGCTATATGATGATCAAGAACGATTACATCGATACCATTCTTCTCGAGTGCTCTTATCTCCTCTACTGAGGAAATCCCGCAGTCAACGGTGATGACAAGAGAGTACTCCTTCTCCATTATCTCCCTGACTGAGTCCATTGTAAGCCCATAAGGCTCATCTCCGGATGGAAGGCGGGTGAATACATTCTCAGCCCCGAGCTTCCTCAGCGATCTGTACATTATCGCAGTGGCGGTAACGCCATCGACATCCCTGTCTCCGAAGATCAGGATCCGTTCCCCGCCATCAATCGCATCATTTATCCTATCGACCGCAGAATAGACATCATCCGCCTCAAAAGGAGAATGGAGATATACTGTATCAGATTCGAGGAAGTACATCATATCCTCTCCAGACTCCACGCCTCTCCGCTCGAGTATCGTCGCAGCGAGAAGAGAGAGTGAATATCTTTCCTTAAGGCTCCGGACCTTTGCCGGATCAGATGATGCTATCCTGACTTTCATAAAACCTCTTTATCCGCATTCCAGATACCAGACTCGATGCTTCTGAGCTTTCCCGGGAAGGAAAGGCGCAGCAGCCTGAGAAAATACCTGAAGATCCTATGTCTCTGCAAATCGCTCACTGACAGGAGCACCGCATTATCCATATCCAGCTCCAGCGTACGGCGCACATAGCGTCTGGCATTCGGAGGGAGTATAAGAGACGAGCCCATAGTATCACACTCAGAGCAGACGGGAACACCCTCAATAGAGGAAAAACCAAGAATCTCATCGTCCCTGTATGGCCTCTGGCAGACAGGGCAGGAGATGTAATCGCCAGACATCCCCTCCTCGGAAAGGAAATGGACAATGAACGCTATAGCGACCTTCTCCACATCCACATCCTCCAGAAGATCGATCGCATCGGTGTACAGCTTGTATAGGCTTGAGTCGGCAGTTCTGGAAGTGATGACGAGATCGGAAAAGAGCGCTGCGGCCATATTCCTATCGAGATCCTCAGAAAGATAGCCATGGGTTGCTATCACATCGATATCCCTGATGCTCCAGCGCCCTGAACGGATGCTCTTCTCTAAGGAGAATGTCCCCTCTGTGTAGAGTGGGGCCTTTATGCTCTTAACGCTCTTCCTCGCCCCGTAGCTCATGGCGCGGATCAGCCCGAGAGATGGGGAGAATATCGTGCAGACTCTATCGCTCTCCCTTGCGTTCTCCGTTCTGATGACAATGCCAAGCCCCTTTGCCTCATGCTCCATGACTGGAAAGATAAGTCTGCAGCAAAAGGCTGTCAACAAATGGCCGAAAAGTGCTAGCATTAGCATCATGCGGAAGGCAATTGCTGTACTCTTGGTATCGATACTCCCTTTCCTGGCCTCAGGTGCCTCCATAACAGGGGGAACAGAAGTAAGGCCAGGTCTCTTCTACAGCGAGGAAGAACTTGCAAAGATCTCATTCTCTGACGAGCTTTCGGAGAGCGAGCGCGAATACTATGATAGCATCGGCATAAGCATAATAACCGCAGCTCCGGCAGAGCCTGTATACATATATTTCGGCCACACGGGTCTCTCTATAAGCATCCCGGGACAGGATAATATTGTATTTGACTATGGGACATTCAGCTTCTCGGAGAGCTTCTACCATGATTTCATATTCGGACTTCTGTACTATACCGTATCAGAAACATATGAATCCTGGCGCATCGATGAATTCATAGGCGAGGATAGGACAACCACAAGGCTGCCTCTGGATCTTTCGCCAGAGGCAAAGCGCGGAGTGCTTGCATTCCTTTCGGAAAATATCCTGCCTGAGAACAGGACATATCTGTACCATTATTACAAAGACAACTGCGCAACGCGCATCAGGGATATCTACAACAGCGCGGAAGGCGGTGGATTCAGGGAATGGGCAGAGAGTATCGATACGGGAAAATCATACAGGGACTGGTCGACACCATATATGTCCCCTTCCCTGTTCTTCGCACTCTTTCTGAACTATCTCCAGGGACCTGAGATCGATACGCCCATAAACCTGTACCAGGCATGCTTCCTGCCCGATGTGCTTGAACGTACGATCTCAGAGTATGAGGGTGCAGAGCCGGAACTCATATACCAGACAAGGACAAGGAAGCCAACGCCTGACAGCTACTTTCTCGAAGCAAGGGCCGCTGCAGTCGGAGCTATAGCGGCAGCGGCAATAATGCTTACGGCTTCACGGCGGAAATGGATAAGAAGAACAGGCGATATTCTCTCGGCATTCATCTACATAGCTCTTGCAGTCATGTCATCGATACTTGTATTCATGATGTTCTTCACGAATCACGATGTTACGTATATGAATATCAATGCGCTGATCATCTCCCCGCTTTTATTCATACCTGGCATCCTCCATGCAGTATCGATATGGAAGGAAAAGAGGAGAGCTATCGCACTCTCCTCCTCGATTCTCCTGATAATCGCAATACTGGCACTGCTTTTCCAGATTGCAACACCGTTCCATCAGAACAATGCCTCGTACTACATCATCGCCCTGATGATATACGCATCCGATGCAATCAGCGCACGATGCGCGTTCCGGCTTCGCCCTTCAAAGCGCTAGGGATATGCTCTGGATCTGTAATCATCCCGAGATTGCCTGTTGACTCAACGTAGTCGACAATAGCCTGGATCTTCGGAAGCATCGACCCCGGAGCGAACTGTCCCTCTTCAGAGTACTTTCTTGCCTCTTCTGTAGTCATCTCATCGATAGCCCGCTGAGTCGGCTTATTGTAGTCAAGGCAGACCTTTTCCACAGCCGTTGAAATTATGAAGGCATCGGCCTTGAGGGATTTTGCGAGAATCGCAGCTGCAAGATCCTTATCAATTACAGCCTCCTTGCCCCAGAAGGCTCCTTCCTCGTCCCTTATCACAGGAATACCACCGCCGCCTGCAGCAATGACAGCAACCCCGCTCTCAGAAAGGAACTTGATAGTATCGAGCTCAATGATACTCTGCGGCTTCGGGGATGGCACAACCCTTCTCCAGCCTCTTCCGGCATCCTCCTTGACAGCCCAGCCGAAGTTCTTCTGGTGCTCAAGCGCATCCTCCTCTGTCATGAATGAGCCGATAGGCTTTGTAGGATTGCCGAACGAAGGATCAGCGGGATCGACCTCGACCTGAGTGACCACTGTCACAGCCCTGTTCGACATGCCCCTTGCGATGAATTCATTATCGAGAGCCTTCTGCAGCTGATAGCCTATAGCCCCCTGGGTATCTGCCACACAGGAATCAAGAGGAACGGAATGCAGAACCTTCCTAGCATACTCCGACCTGAAAAGAATATATCCTACCTGAGGCCCATTACCATGGACAATCACAACCCTGTTGCCTTTTTCAATTATATCGGCAATATGATGCGCGGTCTTCTCCGCTGCCCTGTACTGGGCATCAACAGTAACCTTCTTCGGATCTTCAATAAGGGAGTTCCCTCCGATTGCGATGACTATAAGCTTTCCCTGCATCTTATCCTCCGATTACGAGCTTATCATATATGCAACAAAATGCAACATAAAAAGACATTTTGAGCCCATCTATATCCTATTATCCTGTAAGTACTTATTTTCTACATATTTTCCATATTATGTCAGGAATAAGCTATTTTTCCCAAAAACGTACCAGTGATATCAATCTATGGGACATGGATAGCATCAAAAAAAGGACACTTCTATCATCCAAGACATACCATCCAGCCAACTGGCAAACCATAGAAATCCTCAGCAGAAATTCAGTCCTGAACAAACCACCGCGAGGCAGAGCCATCACGGTATCCTACTAAAGCGGCGCCTCTCGTGTGGGGAAGTTGAGATACAGCTGTTTGTACTCCTTCTCCTTCCCCTGGTTCTTTACATATTGACGTATCACGCTCTCACTTCCACTCTTCCCCTCACTCGACACGAAATGGTATATGAGATTCGATACGTTGTGTACTGAATGTATGTATCCGCTCTCTTCTTTCATCTGGCACCGCCCTTCACCCTAATTCTAGGGTTCAGGCTTCCCCGGCGCAAGCACCGGGGTATTAAACCCACCGCTCCGGTGGCTGCACGTCTCGCCACCTAGACGAATAAACTTTACAAGGTTTTTTTCTACAAGCTCTCTTGGAAATTGCATTCTGCTTTGAAGATACAACTGTATTGCCATTTTAACAGTTCCTTTAATCCCACCATAGATACCAAACAGTAGACTGCCTCAGTACATCGGCAAAAGCACCCACAGTGCCATACTCCTGCACTTGGTCAATCACGTCAGGGCAAAAGCCATACAGTTCCATCGCCACCCACATGGCCTCTTTCTCGGAAACAGGAGCTGGAAGTAGGAATTCCAATTCGTCATGGCTCATAGCAGCGGGCATCGCCCCATGTTGCTCAAACCAGTATTTCGCAACTGCCATTAACTCCGGCGTGTTAGGACATTCATTCCAGCCACCAAAGGGCAGATAGGCAAAAATCTCCCAAGGATTCTTCACGGGGATTTTAGCCAGAATGAGAGGA
>CALXLE010000120.1 GCA_944389115.1 uncultured Spirochaetaceae bacterium | reverse complement strand
ATCGTGATGGAGAAGGAGAAGGCCGACAGCGTTGTCGAGGCAATCAGCTCCATGGAGATCTTGAAGAAGAAGGGCATGGGGATAATATTCAGCATCCCTGTCAGAACATTCTCTAATCTTGGATGATTATCCGCTCTGGCGGCTTATCAGCTCCCATCGGAGCAGCACCGATTCCGCGCCAGCTCCTTCCAGCATCTTCAGAAGCAGCTCTGCCGCAGCGATTCCGCTTCTCGGAGCTTTGTGCCCGAGCGAGGTTATCGGGACAGAGCCTATCTGACTGTAGAAGCTGTTGTCGAAGCTTACAACGGCGATATCATCAGGGATTGTCCTGCCGCGCCTCAGAAGATGCTGTATAGCAGCATATGCTATCTCATCGTTGTAGCAGACGAGCGCAGTTGCATCTCCTAGCCGTTCATCGATGAATCTGCTCAGCTTTGTTCCACCAAGGCGGTCTCCTGACAATATGTCCTTCCTGTCCTCCGTATCGTACCAGCAGAATCTGCTGTCATTGATCCGTATCTGGAAATCGGTCATCGCCGAAATGACCCCGAAATATCTTTCGGGTCCCTGGGAATCATCGCTTTTGAAGATTCCCGCTATCTGGGTATGGCCTTTGCTGATCAGATATTTTCCAAGCTGGTAGCCTCCACCAACGTTGTCATCGAGCACGGATGGGAATCCTGGAAGATTGCTGTACTTCCCATGCAGGAAGAGCACTGGTATCCCCCGCTTCCTTAGCCCGGTGAAGAGAGAGGTGTTTGGGGTAGGATATGCTGTCCTGGACCCTTCGATGAGTATTGCATCTATCTCCCTGTAAAGGAGCTCAGATAGAATCTCGTTCTCCTTCCCAACACTGTTCTCCGTTGTGTATACAAGTGTAGAGTATCCATGGTCGGAAAAGATTCTCTGCGCATCATGCAATATCGAAGGGAAGATATAGTCATCTATGAAAGTAGTCACGACAGCGATATGATCCGAACCATGCACTGGCCTTGCAGGATTGATGTACGATCCGCTTCCCTGCCGTCTTTCGATGAGACCCTCGTCCTCAAGCTCCTTCAGCGCGCTTCTGACAGTCTGCCTGCTTACACTGTAGGAAGCAGCAATCTCCATCTCTGTCGGAAGTCTGCTCCCACCTTCCTCCTGTATCTTCCCGGCATCGCGTCTCAGCATGTCAGCAAGCTGCTTGTATTTGGCTGGCATTTCCACTCCTTTTTATTAGGATATCATTAGATTGGAATATTTGTATTAATTTTGTAAAAATAATAAGAATTTGTATTGAAATTGCAAAATTAGACAACGTGTCTGATCTGACTATCGTTTTAACCTTTATTATTTGTATTAATATTCTCAAAATGTATGAATTTGTATTCATTTTGGCTCATTTTTTAGGCAAGAGAAGAGAAATTCGTTGACAGATGAAAATTCCCATGTTCCAATTTTTTTAGATATCGGGAATCCCGATAACACAAAAGAGAGGTTAGAATATGAAAAAGGTTTTGCTTTCACTCCTTGTACTCATTCTGTCCGTATCCGCCGTATTCGCTCAGGGCGCAGCTGAGGCTTCCGGATCGGATAACGGTCTCATCAGAGTTGGTATTATCAATAATGATCCGAACGAATCGGGATACCGCACAGCAAATGATGCAGATCTGAAGAGAGTATTCAATGAGGAGAATGGTTATGATGCATCGTTCTATTACAGCCTCAGGAATGATGAGCAGATTGCAGCTGCACAGCTCTTCATCCAGGATGGCGTTGACTACCTTCTTCTTTCCGCTGCTGGTACAGCAGGTTGGGATTCCGTTCTCCAGGATGCCTATGATGCTGGTATCTATGTAATCCTTTTTGACCGCACTGTCGATGCGGATCCGAGCCTGTATGTTGCTGAGGTTGTCTCCGATACGAACCTTCAGGGACAGACAGCTGTTGACTGGCTCGTTTCCCAGAACCTTGATGAGTACAACATCATCCATATCCAGGGTGTTATGGGATCATCGGCACAGATTGGAAGAACAACGGCTCTCAATGAGATGGTTGCGAACAATGACAATTGGAATCTCGTGACACAGCAGACTGCTGAATGGAATGCTGAGACTGCACAGCAGATTACGCAGGCTGTCATCGATTCCGGCGAGCCATTCAATGTCATATATGCTGAGAATGATGATATGGCAAGAGGCGCAGTAGCTGCTCTCGACAGAGCGAACATCTCCCATGGAGTCGATGGTGATGTCATAATCATGGGCTTCGACTGCAACAAGTGGGCTCTTGAGGAGCTTCTTGCTGGCAGATGGAACTATGATGGCCAGGCCAATCCGTTCCAGGCAGATACAATCGATGGAATCATCAGGAATCTTGAGAATGGCATAGAGCCAGAGAGCAAGACAATCTACCTTGTCGAGCAGGGCTTCGATGCAGCTACAATCACTCAGGAAGACGTTGATAAGTACGGAATCTGATCATAGAAATCAGAGATAGTAGATGCAAGGCACGAAGGAGCATTAGGATGCAGTCCGCGTGCCTTGCTGTGTTTCTGGCAAAAGGAAGGTTATGGGATGCAGAAGGATTCTGTTCTTGAAATGAGGGGAATCTACAAGACTTTTTATAGCGTAAAGGCTCTGCAGAATGTCGATTTCACGCTCAGGGAAGGTGAGATACATGCTTTGATGGGTGAGAATGGCGCAGGGAAATCAACGCTGATTAAAGTTCTTACAGGTGTTTATTCCAAGGATGCAGGACAGGTATTCCTCAAAGGACATGAGGGACCAATCAGCATCAAATCCCCGGAAGAGGCCCAGAAGGCAGGTATAAGCACCGTTTATCAGGAAATCACTCTCTGTCCGAATCTCACGGTAGCGGAGAATATGTATATTGGGCGCAGCAAGGGTATTCTGACAAACTGGCATAAGATGAATGCCTCTGCGGATAAGATTCTTGAGTCGCTTGGTATTCCGGCAAAGGCGGAGCAGCAGCTTGGTTCGTGCTCGATAGCTGTGCAGCAGATGGTGGCAATCGCCAGAGCTGTTGATATGGAATGCAAGGTTCTCATTCTTGATGAGCCCACATCATCGCTCGATGAGTCTGAGGTCGCAAAGCTTTTCCGTCTTATGCTTGATCTCAAGGCCCGCGGGGTTGGGATCATCTTTGTCACTCACTTCCTTGATCAGGTATATGAGGTCTGCGACAGGATAACGGTTCTGCGCGATGGACAGCTTGTCGGGGAATATGCAATAGAGAACCTGCCCCGTGTTGAGCTAGTATCCAAGATGCTTGGAAAGGATCTCGATGATCTTTCAGAGATCAAGAGCGGCGACGAGGAGGCTAAGATCGGAAGCGAGATCGTATATGAGGCTGATGAGCTTTCAAGCGTTGCAGCGAGATATCCCTTCCATTTCTCAATCCACAAAGGCGAGGTCAATGGTTTTACCGGACTTCTCGGATCTGGCCGCAGTGAATGCGTACGGGCTATATTCGGGGCTGATAAGGTCACCGGTGGCAAGGTCCGGATCGATGGCAAGGATATCCATATAAAGAAGCCCCGTGATGCTATGAAGCATGGTATAGGATATCTTCCTGAGGACAGAAAGAGGGATGGAATAGTCGGCGATCTCTCCGTCAGGGACAATATAATCCTTGCGCTTCAGGTTATGGAGGGTTTCTTCGGACCTATATCGAAAGCGAAGGCAGAGAAGTTCGCTGATGAGTATATCAAGCTTCTTGAGATCAAGACGGCATCCACAGATACGCCGATCAAGTCCCTTTCCGGAGGTAATCAGCAGAAGGTTATACTTGCAAGATGGCTTCTGACGAATCCTCAGTATCTCATCCTCGATGAACCGACGAGGGGAATAGATATCGGAACAAAGATCGAGATTCAGAAGCTTGTGCTCAAGCTGGCAGGGGAGGGAAAGAGTGTTACATTTATCTCTTCCGAGATCGATGAGATGCTCCGTACTTGTTCGCGTCTTATCGTCATGAGGGATGGAAAAGAAGTGGGAGAGCTTTCCGGAAGCGATCTTACGCAGAGCAAGGTTATGAGTACGATTGCAGGAGGTGCGAGATGACAATAGCTAAGACCGGAGAAGCCGGGCTCCTCAAGTCTGGAAGAATCTTCCGCCGGCAGATATTCATTCCTATCGCAGCCCTGCTTGCGCTTGTGCTGTTCAATTTGATTACAGATCCATCATTCTTTGAGATCAATTATTCTCTCAACAGTGCTGGCGATCCTGTTCTTTCAGGGTATCTCATAACGATTCTTGACAATGCTTCTGAGCTTGCCATTCTTGCTATCGGTATGACGCTGGTCACCGCCGCATCCGGAGGTCAGGATATAAGCGTTGGAGCTGCAATTGCCATAAGCGGGAGCGTGATTCTTCGTGTTCTCTGCGGGGACAATCCTCGTCCGGATGAGATGCAGGCCTCGATTCTGACAGCATTTCTTGTCAGCTGTGTTGTCTCTATGCTGTTCGGAGCATTCAATGGAACGCTTGTCGCATATTTCAATATACAGCCAATGATCGCTACGCTGATTCTCTATACGGCAGGACGGTCAATAGCTGCATGGATCAATAACAACCGTCTTCCGATTATCAGCGATCCTTCGTTCGGGTATTTCGGATCATTCCTCCCTGGAATACCGATACCGACTCCGATATTCATAGCGGTCATATGCATGATCATCATTGCGCTCGTGCTTAAGTTTACGACGCTCGGTCTTTACACACAGGCTGTTGGAATAAATCCCCATTCTGCTAAGCTGAATGGTATCAATCCGGCATTCATAAAGTTCATCACATATGTGATCATGGGCCTGTGCGTCGCTGTTGCAGGATTCATCAAGGTTACCAGGTTCTCCACAATCAACTACTCGGTTGTTGCTCTTGATATAGAGATGGATGCGATTCTCGCGGTCGCTCTTGGAGGGAATGCGCTTTCGGGTGGCAAGTTCAGTATGGCCTCCTCAATTCTCGGCGCATATGTCATACAGTTCCTAACGACAACACTCTTCAAGTTCAATGTATCCTCCAGCGCGCTACCTGCCTATAAAGCGGTAGTTGTTATCATACTTGTTGTTCTTAGTGCTCCTGCTGTCAGGGAGAAGCTTGGCAAGTTCTGGAAGAGCATCCAGCATGCAAGAACTGGAAAGGAGGCGGCCTGATGAAGATCGGAGTTGATAAGAAGACCAGAAGACTTGCACCGATGTCGGACACGAATCTGCTCTTGACGATAACCATTGTCGTATTCTTCGTGATGTATATAGCGGCCATGCTTTTCATTGGAAGAGGATTCCTGCGTGTCCAGACATTCTTCAATATCCTGAATGAGAATGCTGCTCTCATAATCCTTTCCTGCGGAATGAGCATTGTCATGATTACGGGTGGTATCGATATATCTGTCGGAAAGCTTACCGCTCTCATATGCATGAGCGCTGCAGTCAATCTTGATTACCATGGCGGAAGTGTCATGACCGCGGTTCTCCTTTCGCTTGCGATCGGACTGGCGTTCGGTATTGTGCAGGGTGCGCTTGTCGCCTTCCTTGACATCCAGCCATTCATCGTAACGCTTGCCGGAATGTTCTTTGCGAAGGGAATGACGACGATAGTCAATTCAACCCAGTTCAACGTTCAGAATGAGGCATTCGTTGCGCTGAAGAATACAAGAATCTATATACCGTTCCTCGGCTCTGTGAACAGGAGGGGTGTATTTGTTCCAGCCTATGTTGAGATAGGAGTCATCGTAGCGGTTGTAGCCGTCATCGTACTGTTCTTTATCCTGCGCTGGACGAAGCTAGGAAGGAGCTTTTATGCCGTAGGTGGAAATCCGCAGAGTGCTAATATGCTTGGAATCAATGTCAGGAAGACAAGATTCCTTGCGCATCTGCTCTGTGGTCTTCTTGCTGGTATAGGAGGTTTTGTCTACTTCCTCCATGTCGGATCCGGTGCTCCTTCGCATGCTACAGGCGCGGAGATGAATGCGATTGCCTCATCGATTATAGGAGGCACGATGCTTACAGGTGGTGTCGGGAATATCATAGGAACATTCTTCGGTGTACTGTCGCTCAGTACGATCAAGAATATTGTCTCGCTTCTTGGCCTGGATGATGCGTGGTGGACGAACATTACGGTCGCAGCAATGATCTGCATATTCCTTGTTGTTCAGTCCATTGTGCTTCTTAGGAAGAACAAGAACAGCTGATTGAGGATTGATTCCTGCTGCCGGAGGTCTGACCCGCCTCCGGCTTTTCCGTATATAATGGCATTGGAGGAATGATGCTAAGGATAACTGCGCTGATGGAGAATAAGGCATCTGCAAACAGGGCTCTAGTGAATGAGCATGGACTCAGCCTGCTTCTGGAGGCAGATGGAATAAGAATCCTGTTCGACTGCGGTCAAGGTGCCAATTTTATCGATAATGCCCACAGACTGGGTATTTCCCTTCACGGTCTGGATGCCGCAGTCATAAGCCATGGACACTATGATCATGCTGCTGGATTCCGGGATTTCCTTGAGTCAGGCTATACTGTCCCATGCCTGTATGTAGGCAAGGGATTCTTTGATAAGAAGTACTCCAGGAAGGGCATACGCCATGCGGACCTCTCCTCAGGCTGGAACGAGGCATTCGTGCTTTCCTATGGCGTTGCTGTGAGGGAAATCGATTTCGATACCGAGATCTTTCCCGGCATGACCATTTTCCGTGGTTTCCCATGCATCTATCCAGAGGAGACAATCCCCGAACGCTTTGTCAAAGAGACTGCAGAGGGCATTATCAATGATGATTTCAGCGATGAGATAGCGATTGGGATCGATACTGATAATGGCCTTGCCCTGATAACAGGATGCTCCCATCCCGGTATGATGAACATCCTGGATACTGTAAGGAAACGTACCGGGAAGAATATCTATGCTGTGATAGGAGGCACACATCTCTCCGAAGCCAATGATGCCCGCATTGTGGATACACTCTCACATCTCAGGACAGCCGGAGTTGAGATTGCTGCCCTCTGCCATTGCTCTGGTGCAAGAGCCGAAGAACTTGCTGCCGATGTATTCGGCGAGAAGGCAGCAGGATTGTCCGCGGGGGAAAGCATCTTCCTCTGATCAGAATGCGAAGCCTGAGAATACAGGCTGGCCTGTATAATCGAATGCCTCTTCCTTTCCTTCAAGCACATCCAGGACAGAGTATGCCATGGCTTCCTGCTCGACCTCTCCTGGATAGACCTCGATAGGTGCGATGAATGAGCAGCGTTTCTTTATGCCATCGATTATATCCCTGAATCTCACCAGTCCGCCTGTAAGGATTATCGCATCAACATCCCCCTCAAGGACAGCAGCCATCTCTCCGATGGCTTTTGCAATCTGGTAGATCATAGCATTCCATACGAGGATAGCCTTTCTGTCGCCTTCTTCGACGAGTTTGTGGATTCTATTGGAATCCGATGTTCCGAAATGGCTGACGAAACCTCCCGAACGTGAGCAGAGCTCCTCGGTCTTCTTCTCCCCGTTATCCTTTACATATCTCGCAAGTTCAAGCGCCGGGACAGATCCTATGCGCGTAGGTGTGAATGCTCCTTCTCCGCCTGCCCCCTCAGTTCCGTCGACCATCTTCCCATACTTATGCGCATTGACCGTTATGCCTCCATCGATATGGCAGACAATGAATCTGCACTCATCGTAACGCTTGCCAAGCTTCTGGGCATGGAGCTTCGCGACTCCTTTCTGGTTAAGAACATGGCTCTGGGCCCTGCGGTATACTCCCGCTATTCCTGTGATTCTTGCAACATCCTCAAACTCATCAACGTTCGTCGGATCGACAGTGAACATTGGTTTTCCATACTCCGTCCCCAGCTGATAAGCCATCATCACACCAAGCTTTGCAGGATGGTCGCTCCCCCCTTTGTCATCACGGGTATCCTCATAGAGCCTTCTATCGATGCGCATCACGCCTTCCTTCTGCGAGTATGCACATCCTCCGCGTCCGATGAATACATCTATATCGTTTATATCAATCCCATGGGCGGAGAGGAAATCCATGACAACCTTGCGCCTCATAGGAAGCTGGTCGCTTACTGTCTTATAGGCAAGCAGCTCCGGCGCATCGTGGAATATGCTGTCGGTGAATAGATTCTTCCTGTTCTCGAATACGCTGATCTTCGTGGATGTCGATCCCGGATTGATGACAAGCATTCTGTATATTCTGTCCATGCTTTGATTCTACAGCATAATCGAAAAGTAATGAATTTCCATATTCAGGGCATTCATTGTGTTGACGCCATCTTTTTCTTCATGTACCGTCAAAGCATGGAAAGAGCATGGAGACATCATCATTGCCTATCTGAATCATGATAGCCATGATGGGTTTCCTATTGTAAGAAGGCCTCCCATTTGGCGGAGGTCTTTTTTTATTTGCTTATCCGAGGAGGAGTATGGACACAAGACTCAGCATTGCAGTACAGAAGAACGGAAGGCTTTCCGAGAAAAGCCTTGAGCTTATAAAGTCGTGCGGCATTGATTTCTATGCAGACAGCCGTGTGCTGAAGGCTTCCGCATCGGGATTTCCGCTGGATTTCCTCTTTGTCCGTGATGATGATATCCCTCAGTATGTTGCCGATGGTGTCGCTGATATAGGTATTGTCGGACGCAATGAGTACGATGAATCAGGAGCTGATCTCGATGTTGTCCGTGACCTTAAGTTTGCATCGTGCAGGCTGTCTATCGCAGTTCCGAAAGGCTTCGGATATACGGGGATGAAGTCTCTAGAGGGTAAGCGCATTGCCACATCATACCCTCGGATACTCTCAAGGATACTCTCAGAGAACGGTGTCAATGCAGAACCCGTCGTTGTCTCTGGATCCGTTGAAATCACTGTTGATATAGGGATAGCCGATGCAATTGCCGATCTTGTCTCTACAGGCACGACGCTGAAGATGAACGGGCTTGAGGAAGCTGAGTGCATCTATCGCTCCTCCGCGATAATGGTTGCATCGAAGTCGATGCCGGACGAGAAGAGAGCTGTGCTTGCAAGGCTTCTTGAGCGTATCGATGCCGTGATGCTCGCAAGGCACAAGAAGTATATTCTTTTCAATCTTCCTTCAGATAAACTCGAGGAAGCGGCAAGGATCATAGGCGGAATGAAGAGCCCTACCGTGACTCCTCTGATGGACAAGGACTGGGTATCGGTGCAGTCAGCAGTCGATGAGGCTAGGTTCTGGGCTGTTTTCGAGGAGCTGAAGGCTCTCGGGGCTGAAGGGATTCTCGTGATGAATATCGAGAAGATGACGGAGTAAGTATGTATATCGGATTCACGGATTATGACGAATCGCTTCTTATGCGTCCGTCAGGAGGAAATCCCTCAGTGACGGAGGCTGTTGAGGCAATCATAGAGGATGTCAGAAAGCGCGGGGATGCTGCTTTGTATGAGTATGCAAAGCGCTTTGATGGTTCTGATCTCAGATCGCTTTATGCGGATGCAGCAGAGATTGATGCTGCTGAGGAGCTTGTATCTCCCGAGCTGAAGGCGGCTATGCTCAGAGCAAGGGACAATATTGAGGCATTCCATAAGGCGGAAATCCCGGAGGGCGAGGTTGTTGAAACCTCTCCCGGTGTTACCTGCTGGAGGCGTATTGTCCCTATTTCCCGTGTAGGGCTTTATATTCCGGGCGGTACTGCTCCTCTCTTCTCGACTGTGCTTATGCTTGCAATCCCTGCCCGTCTTGCTGGCTGCCGGGACATTATCCTTGCAACGCCTGCAAAGAATGGGAGTATCAATCCGGCGATCCTCTATGCCGCGAAGATCTCCGGAGTCAGCCGGATATTGAAGGTCGGAGGCGCACAGGCCATCGCCGCATTCGCATATGGGACTGAAAGTGTTGAGAAGCGCGATAAGATATTCGGACCGGGCAATGGTTACGTCACAGAGGCAAAGCGCATTGTATCCGCTGTCACTGCAATAGATATGCCCGCGGGACCGTCTGAGGTGATGGTCGCGATCGACAGAACCTCCAATCCCGCATTCGCAGCGGCTGATCTTCTCTCGCAGGCTGAGCATGGCAAGGACAGTCAGGCAATGCTTGTGATACGTGCAGAAAACAGGAGTGAGGCCGAAAAGCTTCACACGGCGGTTGATGAGGCGATTGGAAAGGAACTGGGGATCATTGGGCGGCATGAATATATGCTGCCGTCCCTCTCGCATTCCTATGCCTTCCCTGCATACTCCGATGAGGAGCTGGTTGGGATAATAAATGCATACGCTCCTGAGCATCTTATCATATCGACAGAGAATCCTGATGCCATCCTGCCGATGGTTGAGAATGCAGGTTCCATATTCTTAGGGCAGTACACGCCTGAGTCTGCCGGTGATTATGCATCAGGTACGAACCATACGCTTCCAACATCTGGCTGGGCATGCTCATCATCCGGTGTCTCAATAGATTCATTCATAAAAAAGATCACAGTCCAGAGAATCACGAGGGAAGGACTTGAAGGGCTTTCCTCAACCATTGAGTGCATGGCTGCCAATGAAGGGCTTGATGCGCATGGCTATGCCGTGAAAGTGAGGGTAGATCATGATTGAAGAACTTCTTAACCCCTGGATCAGGGATCTTGTTCCATATAGTTCGGCAAGGAGCGAATTCTCAGGCAGAGCAGATGTCTTTCTTGATGCCAATGAGAGCTGGGAAGGTGCGGATCCTGGCATCAACCGCTATCCAGATCCATTCTGCTCGGAGCTGAGACAGGCAATCTCTGAATACATGGGGTTTCCTTTTGATATGACCGCTATCGGAAATGGTTCTGATGAGATAATCGACCTGCTTATAAGGATGTTCGCGTATCCGGGCAGAGATGCAATCATGGTAGAGCGTCCTACATATGGTACATATTCGGTATTCGCATCGATCTCCGGTGTTGAGGTGATTGACGTTCCGCTTACGCCTTCTCTTGATCTGGATGAGAATGCGATGATCAATACGATCAACAGCCGGAAGCCTAAGATTGTGTTCATATGCTCACCGAATAATCCTACTGGCAGGGTTTATCCTCTGGATAAGATTCTCCGCATTGCTGATGCGAATACCGGCATAACCGTTGTCGACGAGGCCTATGCTGATTTCGCAGAGGATTTTGAGTCAGCGGCATGTGCCATTAAGGATAACCCAAGGATTGTGGTACTCAGAACGCTTTCAAAGGCATTCGGGGCAGCAGGCGCAAGGCTTGGGGTTATTATCGCAGATCCCGTAATCCAGCAGGTATTCATGAAAGCAAAGCCGCCATACAATGTGCCATTTCCATCACAGCTGGCAGGCATCAGGGCCGTGAAGGATATAGAGAATGTCAGAAGAAGGGTAGAGGAGACAAGGATCAGACGTGCAGAGCTTTCATCGTTTCTGAATACACTTCCATACACAAAGGAGGTCTTCCCATCTGAAGCCAATTTCGTGCTCTTCCGCGTGACCGATGCTTCCAGGCTCTACAGTTACCTGCTGGAACGCGGGATTGTCGTCCGGAACCGCTCTTCTGAGCCGATGCTCGATAACACAATACGCATAACCATTGGCTCCGATGGGGAAATGGAAAGACTGAAGGAGGCTCTCAGTGGATGGGAAGGATAGGAAGAAGGTTCTCTTCATAGACCGGGATGGGGTCATCGTGAATGAGACCCAGGTCGATTCATTTGAGAAGATTGTGTATATACCGCATGTCTTCGAGGCGATGAGGGAGATATCGAGACGCGGTGATTATCTGCTTGTGATGGTATCGAATCAGGATGGGGTCGGGACTCCGCTGTTTCCGTATGAGGATTATATCGGGCCAGCAGAGAGGATATTCGATACACTCAGGGGTGAGGGTATTGTCTTTGATGATATCCATATCGATTTCTCGCTTCCCGAGGAGAACTCCCCGATGCGCAAGCCGGGTACCGGAATGATTGATAGCTATCGCTCCGATGAATATGATATGTCGAAGTCCTTTGTGATCGGCGACAGGATAACCGATATGATGCTTGCACGGAATATGGGCTGCAGGGGATTCCTCCTCAATGGCCCTGAGGTTGAGGTGTCTGAGGATCTGGCTTCGACGGTTGTCGTGCACACATCCGATTGGCTCGATATAGCAGCTTATCTTGTTGATGATAAAAGCCTTGCACACAGGAAGGCATCCGTTTCCCGGAAGACGCTGGAGACAGATATAGATATATCAATAGATATAGATGGTACCGGAGTCGGAAAGATTATAACGGGAATAGGTTTCTTTGATCATATGATGGACCAGGTTGTCAGGCATTCGCGCTTTGATGCTTCCGGTTCTGTCAAAGGCGATCTTGATGTTGATTTCCACCATACTGTGGAGGATACGGCCCTTGCCCTGGGGAGCGCTGTCCTGAAAGCGCTTGGCGATAAGCGGGGTATAGAGCGCTATGGCAGTGAGATTGTCATGATGGATGATACGGTAGCAACTGCTGCAATAGATTTTTCCGGGCGTCCGGAGTTCATCTTCGATGCTGAGTTCTCCCTCCCTATGATCGGTGATTTCCCATCAGAGCTTATCCGCCATTTCTTCCGCTCGTTTGCGGCTGAGGCAAAGTGCAACCTCTATCTTTCTGCAAGGAAGGGCGGAGACAGCCACCATACTGCAGAGGCTCTTTTCAAGGCGTTCGCCCGGGCAATGAGGAATGCTGTGAGGCGTATACCAGGAGACAGCCGTGTAGCCAGCACGAAGGGGGTGCTATGATTGCGGTCATACGCTACAGCGCAGGCAATGTGCTTTCAGTGATGAATGCGCTTTCCCGTCTTGGCAAGGATACTGTCCTTACCGATGATCCTGCGACGATAAAGAGCGCAGACCACGTGATCTTCCCCGGTGTAGGTGAGGCTTCGAGCGCGATGCGGTATCTTAGGGAGCATGGACTGGATGAGGTGATAAGGAATCTTACCCAGCCTTTTCTTGGGATCTGCCTTGGCATGCAGCTGATGTGCTCTGCTTCCGATGAGGGCTATACAGAATGCCTCGGAATCTTCCCTGAGCGAGTGACGCTATTCCCCGGCGGCAGAGGATACAAGATACCGCATATGGGATGGAATAACCTGGAGAATCTGTCCGGACCGCTTTTCAGTCATGTATCGCCTGGAGAGTATGTCTACTTCGTCCATTCCTACTATGTCCCTGTATCCCGCTATTCATCGGCTATTGCTGAGTATGATGGGCTTTCATTCTCTGCATCGCTTTCAAAGGATAATTTCCATGGAGTGCAGTTCCATCCTGAGAAGAGCGGAGATGTCGGGGAGAGGATTCTCAGAAGCTTTCTGGAGGAGATATGAAGGTAATACCTGCGATAGATCTTATGGACGGTGCGGCTGTAAGGCTTTCCGGTGGTGATTTCTCAACCAGGAAGAGCTATGCATCGGATCCCGCATCTGTTGCCCGTATGTTCGAGGATGGAGGGCTTTCCTCCCTCCATGTCGTTGATCTCGATGCAGCCCGGGGAAAAGGAAGCAATATAGGGACGCTTGAGCGTATCGCTTCAGCTGTTTCGATGACAATAGACTTCGGAGGAGGCATAAGGACTGCTGAAGATATAAGAAGGGTGCTTGATGCAGGGGCTAAGTACGTGAATGTCGGATCGGTTGCATCGAAGAATCCCGAAGAGGTCGTAAGATGGGGAAGTCTCTTCCCCGGGAGAATCATACTCTCTGCTGATGCACGCAATGGAATGGTTGCCGTATCGGGATGGATGGAGGATACCGGAAAGGAGTTGATTCCATTCATAGAATACTTCCTCCAGAACGGTATAAGCACTGCGACTGTTACAGATATATCAAAGGATGGAATGCTTACTGGTCCTTCCTTCGGGCTTTATAACAGGATAATGGATGCCTTACCATCACTTTCATTGATTGCCTCTGGCGGTGTCTCATCGGCAGATGATTTATTCAGACTGGCGCAGAATGGGCTGTATGGGGCTATAGTTGGGAAGGCTTACTATGAAGGACGAATCACTATAGCGGAGATGAAGGAGGCAGAATGCTCGCAAAAAGAATAATCCCTTGCCTTGATGTCAAGGATGGAAGGACAGTTAAGGGCGTGAACTTCGTTTCGCTCCGTGATGCGGGGTCTGCACTGGAGCTTGCATCATTCTACTCATCCAATGGTGCCGATGAGCTTGTCTTTCTGGATATAACGGCAACGGTTGAAGGGCGTGGTACTTTAATCTCCCTCGTGCGCGATGTATCAAGAACAATCTCGATACCATTCACGGTAGGTGGAGGAATAAGGTCGGAAGGCGATGTCGATTCGATCCTTGGAGCAGGTGCTGACAAGATTTCCGTCAATTCATCGGCTATACGGAATCCAGGTCTTATCGATACACTCGCAAAGCGCTTTGGAAGCCAGTGCGTCGTGCTTGCGCTGGATGTGAGATCTAATCCAGCAATGCCTTCGGGCTATGAAGCTGTCATCGACGGAGGCAGGACTCCGACAGGGCTTGATGCTCTTTCATGGGCATCAGAGGCGGAGCATCGGGGAGCAGGCGAGCTGCTTCTCACTTCGATGGATAAGGATGGAACGAAGGATGGCTTCGATATCCCTCTGACACGTCTTCTCAGCACATCGCTTGGTATTCCCGTGATTGCCTCTGGCGGAGCTGGATCGATGGAGGATTTCAGAGAGGTATTCGATGATGGAAAGGCTGATGCGGCGCTTGCAGCCTCTGTCTTCCACTTCCATGAGATAGATATCCCGGAACTGAAGGAGTATCTGAGAAAGGAACGCATTCCGGTAAGGTAAAAAGGAGGACATATGGTTATTGATTTCGATAAAGGCAATGGACTTGTTCCCGCTATTGTTCAGGATGCAGTTACTGGCAAGATCCTGATGCTTGGATACATGAACAGGGAAGCTTATGAGCTTACGGAGGAGAAAGGGCTTGTCACATTCTTCTCACGTTCCCGCGGAGAGCTTTGGACCAAGGGAGAGACAAGCGGGAATTACCTTCAGCTCAGAAGCATAGCGGTTGACTGCGATGGCGATACGCTCCTTGTTAAAGCTGTCCCGACTGGTCCTGTATGCCATACAGGAAGTGATACCTGCTTCGGTGAGGAGAATAATCCGCTTTCCGTTTCTTCTGTTGATTTCCTCCCATACCTTGAGAGCGTGATACGTGACAGGAAGGATCATCCCCAGGAGGGTTCATACACCAACAGGCTCTTCTCAAAGGGAATCAATAAGATAGCGCAGAAGGTAGGAGAGGAGGCTGTCGAGCTCATCATTGAATCCAAAGATGATGACAGAGAACTATTCCTCGGAGAGGCTGCCGATCTGATGTATCACTATCTTGTCCTTCTTGTTGAAAAGGGATGCTCCCTGTCCGACGTTGCGGAGGTTCTGAAGACGCGTCATAGCAGATGAGTGTGTTCATCACTGCAGGAACACATAATAAGGCTTATCCTGAAGCGAATTGGTCTAATGCCAATCGAGGATGGATAAGCCTGATTTTATTCTTTATCCCTGCTCCGTGAGAAGACTCCCGCTTCCATAAGCGGAGAGATGAATCACGGAATATCGCATATTCCTTTTGCATAATATCCCGATCCATGGTAAAATATGATATGACAAGAGAGGAGAGGGAAAACAAGGGCAGAAGGATAAGGGAAAAGGGCGAGGACACCCGCCTCCGCCATGCCTCGATGCGTCCCGTCGTCGTTGAGCTCAAGCTCGATCTGAAGTGCCTTAACAATGCAGAGAGATCTAAGCTCTTCCTATACTTCACCGAATGCAGATGGCTCTGCAACTATCTCCTAGGCCTCAGCAATGATATGCTCAGGGACTTCGATACCAGGACACGATGCATCACATCCCTTGATATGACTCAAAGGCTTTTGCAAATGTGCTCGGGGTTTCCAAAAGGACTGTAGAAGCCTGGGAGACAGGTCGGAGCACACCTTCTCCTACAGCTAAGAATCTGATTCATCTAATATCCCAGAAGCCTGAGCTTATGCCGATGTTGCAGGAAGCGCGGAGCGATTATTCAGTCTGCCCCGGATTTGGCTCCAAGATTCCTGAATCTTTAGTTTCTGTTGAGCTTTGTCCTTAAATTGTGTTTTCGGGAATAAAGAATGGGCTGCCCGCAAGCAGCCCATATGTCGCTATTCAAGCATTGCTCAGTCAAGAGCATGGCCAGCAGAACCGAGAACTTCGATGTTCTTGTGCATGTACATCTTCTTGAGTTCTTCTCTTGCTGGTCCGAGGTACTTTCTTGGATCGAACTCAGCTGGCTTCTCAGCAAGGACCTTCCTTACCATAGCTGTCATTGCAAGACGACCATCGGAATCGACATTGATCTTGCAGACTGCAGATGCTGCTGCCTTCCTGAGCTGCTCCTCTGGGATACCTACGCTGTCAGCAAGCTTTCCGCCATACTGGTTGATGATTTTCACATATTCCTGTGGAACGGAGGATGATCCATGGAGAACGATAGGGAATCCAGGGATTCTTCTCTCGATTTCCTCGAGGATGTCGAAGCGAAGCGGAGGTGGAACGAGAACGCCATCAGCGTTTCTTGTGCACTGTGCTGCTGTGAACTTGTATGCTCCATGGCTTGTTCCGATGGAGATAGCGAGTGAGTCAACACCTGTGCGCTTTGAGAAGTCCTCGACTTCCTCTGGTTTTGTGTAATGGGAAACAGCTGAGGATACCTCATCCTCGATTCCTGCGAGAACTCCAAGCTCTCCCTCTACTGTTACATCATACTGGTGAGCATACTCTACAACCTTCTTTGTGAGAGCGATGTTCTCCTCGTAAGGAAGATGGGATCCATCGATCATAACAGAAGAGAAGCCGTTGTCGATACAGGCCTTTGCTGTCTCGAAGGAGTCGCCGTGGTCAAGATGGAGCGTGATAGGAATCGGGCATCCAAGCTCTGCTGCGTACTCTGTAGCGCCGCGTGCCATGTTGCGGAGAATGTTGATGTTTGCATAGTCTCTCGCACCCTTCGAAACCTGAAGGATTACAGGGCTCTTGGTCTCAACACAGGCCATGATGATTGCCTGCATCTGCTCCATGTTGTTGAAATTGTAAGCAGGAATGGCATAGTGACCTGCCATAGCCTTCTTGAACATATCCCTGGTATTCACCAGACCTAGATCTTTATAGCTGACCATACTGATCCGCCTCCTTTAACCAATCTTTGGGATTATATTATCAGAATGGATGATGAATGTCATTGCGAATCAATATGTTTCTATCGATTTCCTGTGCACTGTTCACAACATTCCTGCGATAGGCTATCATCAGGCTGTGAAGAAGAGGGTACTTGCAGTAGTCATCATTATATTAGCTGTTCTGCTGGGAGCTCTTGTATTCTTCCTTACCAGACTGCGTATTGCTATCTATGAACCAGGATACCCATCCGGTTATGAGATAATATCGCCATCTTCATTCTCATTGTCATATAGAGTTGTTTCGGATCCTGCATCCGCCGATCTTGTGCTTGCCCTTCCTGGAGCGGTTCTTCCAGAGGGAATTGAGGGAATAACGATAGGGGGCGAAGGGGCTGATCTTTCCATCGATGAGAGCGCTATGTGGATGACTGCCATGGGAGATGGGGTAGAGTGCCTCCTGTATGAGTCTTCCGACCAGTATGCTTCTAAGATAGCGGAAGATCTTCTTGAAAACGATGGCAATGCCTATGCGGTGACCTATGATGAGAGGGTATCTGTTGAGAATATGCAGAGACTTCTTTCGTCTGTGTCCGGCTCTGATAAGCTCCTGCTGCTTACGCCATCGTCATCGATACGCCTTGTGCGTGAGAACCAGGTCGATGCCGATACAGTGATGGATTATCGTGATGCAGCAGCTGTTGAAACCACTGATATTGATGAAGCTGTATCGATAGACTGGGACAGCACGATCAGATCGATGCTCTCAGGAAATCCTGAGCTTTCTTATGCTCTCGTTTCGCTTTAGGAATGAGAAGAGATTCCTGATTACCGCTTCCTTGAGCTCATCCCTGTCCTGATGCCTTAACTCTGCAAGAAAATCCAGCGTTGTCTCCGTATATTCCGTTCTGCAGGGTTTGCCTCTGTATGGAATCGGGGCAAGGTATGGCGAATCGGTCTCGATGAGTATCCTGTCATCTGGTACGATCATCGCTGCACGTCTTATCGCATCATTGCCTTTGTATGTCACGTTCCCTGCGAATGAGACATAGAGTCCTTTATCAAGTACGAAACGTGCCATATCGGCATCGGAGGAGAAGCAGTGCATCACAGCCGATGCCCTGAATGATTGGGATGAAAGGGCTTCCATCATCTCCCTGTCCGCATCGCGGGAGTGGATTATGAGCGGGAGGTCCAGCTCCGCAGCAAGCTCTGCTTCTTTCATGAAGAGCTCCATCTGGGCCTCTGGTGTCCCATACTTCCAGTGATTGTCGATGCCGCATTCACCGATTGCATCCACGGAGCATCTTTCAGCCTCAGCTTTGAGCTTCGCTATCTCATCATCTGCGGAGATGAACCTGTCTCCATTGAGAACCCATGGACCCGATCCTGCAGATATGAATATGCTCCTTGTTTCCGGAAGTGAGGCTATCATCATCTCAGCCTCTCCCGGCTCTGTACCGATTGCTATCCCTGTTATATCCTCAGGGAGATCGGTGATTCCTTTCTTTGCCATCGAGAGCGGATGGAAATGGCTATCAATGATCATATGCGTTTTTCCATATACACGACGGATTGGAGCTGGCCAAGCTTCTCCCCGCAGTCCGTGAGTCTGCCGCAGATTGTGTATCCCATCTTCTGATGGAACTCGACGCTTCCCCATCCGGGGTAGGTGACGATGGCATAGAGATTGTGGACATCGATTGATTTAAGCTGTTTCTCAAGCTCTGCGTATAGTGCTTTCCCGATGCCTCGTCTTTGCATATCGCTGTCGAGATAGATTGTCACCTCAGCGCTGCGCCTGTATGCCGGGCGCTCGGAGAGCGGATGAGCATATGCATACCCGATAACAATCCCATTCTCCTCTGCGACGATATAAGGGTAGGGGCTGAATGCGGCCATCCTCCGCCCGATCTCAGCAGCATCGGGCGGTACAAGCTCAAAGGATATCGCTGTATCAAGGACATAATGGGCATAGATCTCAGCAATCCGCCCAGAATCCCCGGGGACCGCATTCCTGATTGTCATCAGAGCCTCTCCAGCATGGCGAGGATATCAGCAGCTGAAGGAGGGCATCCCTTTACGGAGTGCTTTGCTCCACTGCAGCAGACACCGGAGCCTATCTCCATAGTCTTTCCTTTCCAGCCCTGGCCGCATGCGATCTTCATATTGCCAAGCTTCCTCATGCCGCCATTCTCCTCAAGCCTCTTGAGAGCATGGATCAGGGATGCATAGCAGGCTGAGCATGCCATGTCAGGGGCTGTATGCGATGCAAGACGTGACACAGCACCTGTCGGCCTGATGCTTCCTGCCTCTGGTTTGTTGAGTTCCGTGATCTTAGCGCTTTCGATATCCATCGAGCCGCGTCCATAGCTTTCAGCGATAGGTATGTATTCAACCTCTTCAGGAGAGAAACCCATCAGCGATGCGCCATAGGCGTCGAGGAGCACAGGATCGGTTCCAATCATCATCCTGTCGGTCTCGACCGGATTCCCGCCTTCCTCGAAATCGAGATCGCCGGAGATGCTGTCTATGATGTGGAGCGATGGCTTCACGAGCATGTTCAGCGCAGCAATCGGCTGCATGAGACCCCATCTGTGGAAATCCCTCTTCGACCTATCAGAGAGACAGCCCTTCATATTCTTCAGGCAGCAAGTCATGAGCGTCTGGCAGTGGCCTTTGAGGACAGGAAGGTTGATGAAGAAGCCTGCATTGAGCATCGTCTCCGATACCTCCATTGTAAGTCCATCGTATGTGAGCTTCCTGAATCTGTCCTTCTTTGTATCAACAAGCTTGACGCCATACTTATCACGTATCTTGTAGTAGCCATTGAGCCTGAAGGCATCCTCGGTATTCGAACCGACCCATGATCCTTCTGCTATCGTTATGTTCCCGAAGCCATGGTCCTGGAGATACTCGATCAGCGCAGAGATTATGCCCATATGCGTAGTAGCCCCGCTTTCAGGCTTTGCAGGCACAACCAGATTCGGTTTGATGACGACCTGGGTGATTCTGTCCCCGATCATATCCTCGAGCGGAATCGACTCGATAAGCTTCGTAGTCATTGCCGCGGCATCCTTTCCGTAGATGATTCTTATCTCATTGCTTTCCATACCTGATATCCTACCAATTAATCCTGACAAGTGCTATCGTACAAGGGAAATGGGGAAGAGAATCGCAACGGTATTTGCTGCTGCCATGCTTCTGCTGCCGCTTCCGGCTGTCTCCTTCGAGGCAGAAGGCGCTATCGGCTACAGGAGCACAACGGCACTGTCATTTCCAGCCGCATCATCAATAAGCCTGTCCTTCGATGGCTTCTCTGCAATGTTCCGTGGCCAGGGAGCAAGCCAGTTCGATGGGATCATTGCCTATGATATCGCTGTAGGCAGAACGATATCGAATGAGTTTTCCTTTCATTCAGCATACAATCCGTCGGAAGGCGGGTGGAGCGATCTTGCCTATCTCTTCTCACAGCGCTTCAGGTGGGACTTCTTCGCGCTTGAATACGGACTCGGAATCTCAGCTGGAATTGCATACTCTGAGTATTCCAGCATACTCAGCTGGTCCCTGTCTCCGCTTCTTGCTCTCTCCGGCACTTTCTATATCGATCCAGTGTCGATAACCCTTTACTTCTCGATGCTTGAGGAATGGGAGAGGGACTGGAAAGCCCTTCCCGTGTTCGGGCTGAGGCTTGAGTGGGATATCGATGGCTCATCATCCATATTCGCCGATGGCTATGTGAAATGGGCAGAGTACCTTATGGACCCTGTTGCCATGATCTCCGGTTATGGCATACGGCTCGGCTATATATACAGAGGTGATATATGAGAAAGCTTATCCCTGTGTTTCTTATCCTTATCCTTGCCGTGGCATGTACCGTTCCGGAATCCATCACCGCAGGTGTCGCTTCAAATCCATTCATCGATGCGATAGATCTTACAGCACCGGGAGTTGCTGTGACAGGAGTGGATGATGGAGTTCTCGTCGCTGAGCCTTATGGGAAGGCCATCAGCTCTGACAGGATTCTGTTTCCGCTTGTTACCGATGTCCATACGGACAGGACGGACTCTGGAGTTACTGAATTCAAGAAAGAATTCATCGATTTCCTTGGAAGGGGGGATTATCCATTCGTTGTCTGCCTTGGCGATCTTTCGGATACAGGGGACTATGCCTCCGATGGAACGATGAGGTTCATAGCAGAAGCGGGAAGACAGGCCAACGGGAATTTCATATATGTTATAGGCAACCATGAGCGCCATATCCATGATGCATCATACTGGGACCGCTTTGCCAGAGCACT
>CALXLE010000119.1 GCA_944389115.1 uncultured Spirochaetaceae bacterium | reverse complement strand
TCCATCTCCCTCACATCGATATCCTTAGCGATGAATATCGCAGCAAGCTCAGAGAAAGTCATGACACCATCAATCTTATCACGGTACTTCTTCGCAGCCTCAACCTTCTTCGCAAGACAGGGGCCGATGAATACGGACTTGGCATCGGGGTACTTCTCCCTGACGATATCAGCGGTATAGCCCATAGGAGAGAGAGTCGAAGATCTCTTCTGCTGGAGGTATGGAATATGGATATCCACAAGCTCCATGTAGGACGGACAGCATGACGTAGTCATGAAGTTCGCACCATTGGAAATCCTTTCATGAAGCTCCTCTGCCTCCTTGACCGATGTGACCTCAGCGCCTTCCGCAACCTCGACGACATCATAGAATCCAGCTTTCTTGATAGCTGCCTTCAGCTGTCCCAGCGTTCCGGGGAACTGGCCTTCAATAGCAGGAGCGATCATCGCTATGACCTTCTCTCCACGCTTGAGCATCTTTGCAACTGGGAATAGACCGGAGCGCTCTACAATTGCGCCGAATGGGCATGAGCGTACGCACTTGCCACAGCCGATGCACTTGTCATGCTCAATCTCAACAAAGCCTTCCTCATTCTTCTTAACAGCGTCGACAGGGCATGCTTCCTCGCATGGTACTGGAATATGCACGACAGCATGGAAAGGACATACCTCCATGCACTTGCCGCATCTTATGCACCTATCTTCCTGGATATGGGCCTGGCCGTTGATGAATACAATCGCATCCTTAGGACAGTTGGACATGCACGGACGCGCAAAGCATCCCCTGCACCCATCGGATATTCTGTACTGCGACTTAGGACAGCCCGAGCATCCCGTTATGATTGTCGTCAGAAGCGGAAGAGGCGGCTTATCCTCATCAAGAACCTCCTGCATATATGCAGAAAGATTCTTCTCCTCGTCATCATCGCGCTCGATATTGATGCCTGCAAGAGCCATGATGCGGTAACGCACCATTGCCCTCTCCTTGTAGATGCAGCATCTGAACGGAACTCTTGTCTTGGGGATTATCTCCAACGGCAGTTTATCAGCCTTCTCAACGAGGGTATCGTCAAAGAAGCACTTAAGCACTTCTGTATCGATCTTCCTCTTCATGAGCGTATACTGATTATTCAGTTCAAGCATTCTTCACAGCCTCCGCAAGGAGCTTGCAGAACATATCCTGGTTAACTCCGCTATAGACTTTGTCATTGATCGATACATAAGGTGCGCTTCCATTGCCGACCTTGCACTCATCAAGGCATGAGCAGCCTTCGATCTCGCATTCCGCAAGTATTGCCGGATCCACGAAATCATTGTACAGAAGAAGGTCTGCGCCTCCCTGTACAAAGCATGCCGTGCCTAAGCAGATTCTTACTTTTACTTTGGACTTCTTCATTGGAATCCTCCTATAAATACTCCTGTGATGTTTCCTTGAGATATATATCCTCAAGCGCCTTCCTCAGACGCCCGATGATTGTCCTTCTGATTCCGATCTCAACCGGGATATTCGGATCCTGATGTGCCTCATTGATCTTCGTTCCCACTATGAAATGGACCTGATCGCTATCGAGAAGCATCTCGACGAACTTCTTAGCAGGATCATTAGGAAGATCCGCAGGATTCGTCTTCTTCTCGAGTATCGTCGCCACCTTCGACAATGTAAGCATACCCTCCGTGACAAGGTCGATGCCCTCCATCTTCGAAGCAGGAGGCACATCCTTCGACCATGATGAAAGGTCGAGAGTCAGCTTCTTACCGAGGAGCCTTGATACAATCTGGGCAGTTGTTCCGCCGCTGACGATCTTCCGTCCCTGGAATGCCCTGATCTTCTCTCCGAGAATCTCATCTGCTTCCTTTGTGAACGGAGGACCGGTGACTATCAGGAGGCGTCTCGGCCTTCTGACATATACAACCACGCATGTTATATCATCCTTGGATGCAAGACCATCCAGAGAATACGCTTTCTGGACTATTGCCCGAGAGAGCTCTCTTGCGGAGATATCAGGATCCTTCCTGATTTCCTCGCTGACAAAGCTCTTCACGCCATCGAGCCTCCAACCGAGAGGAAGGCTCTTTCCAAGTCCTGACTGTGTCACGCCATCGGAGAACATCACCAGCCTGTCACCTATCTCGAGATTGAATGCGGACTGGGCGACAATCTCCTTCTTGAACGCTCCTTCCCTCTGAAGCTCGGTCTTATCACGCTTCCAGGATATCGGCTCAGGACCAGAGAACCTGAGAGATGGCGGGTTGTCATACTCGACGAGATTCACCGCAATATGCTCCATATCCTCACCGTAGCGGATATCAGCGATGGTGAAAGTCGAATAGCTTATCTTCCTCTCCTTGCAGACAGGAAGCGTATCCATGATTATCTTCGCAGAGTGGCTCAGATCTATCGGGGAAAATGACAGGCGGTGGGCCATATGCGCTGTAAGGGAAGCAAGCACATTGGCCTTGACTCCGCTCCCGAGACCATCAGAAAGCGTCGAGACTATCTGATTGTTCTCCGGGTTCCTTGAAAGAAGGAACACATCGCCTCCTATCTTCTGCCCATGCTTGAATACCTGAGCATAATCCACATCTATGAAGATATTATTCATGTCAGATCCCCGCCTTCGTCTTCAGTGAATGATGAATCGGATTCAGCCGACGAATGCACACTGAACGCATCAATCAGCGAATTGAGCATGATCTCGGTCTCTGCGGCATTCTCTCCAAGGAGCGATGCAATCTGCTGGACAGTCTCGAGGGACTTCTGGATAACATCCTCTGCCTTCTTTACGACTGTCTCCCTTCTGATCGTCGGATTCGTTATATCCTCGAACATAGCACCAAGGAGCCTCTTCTCCTCAACGAGGAAGAATGTGACCCTGAGGTACTTATCCTTGAAATGCAGCCTGTACTGCCCAGGATGAGACAGATAGAACTGATCGCGGAACTTGTCCGAGAATGATATGAAGCGCTCAAGCGGCAGTCCCTTCACCATGGAAAGCACGCTCTGGTCAACAAAGCCTTCCTCCATATCGCCGAAGAGATCAAGGAATCTCGTATTGCAATCAGCAATCTGCAGGTCGGAATCAACAATGACAACACCCATGGGGATTGTCCTGAGAAGCACATCGACCTTGCTCTCAGCCTCTTTCCTCATCTTGGTCACGCACATCTCAATCTCAGCCATTCCGTCAAGATATGCGATAGCCATATCGCGGCATGTGTTGTATCCGCAGCCGCCGCAGTTAAGCTCATCGGCCTTGGTAAGCTTGCCCAGCTCGACAAGCGCACGCTTGATCTCGCTCTCCGTATGCTCTTCGCGGAAACTACCCTCAGCTGAAGGTTTTGATGCATCAAGCATTGAGTAGCCCTTCTCGAGAAGCTCTCTGGCAAATGCCTCGTCCCCGGTAAAGAGCTCAGGCTCATCGAGCCTCTTCTCCGTCCACTCCGCAGCCCTTCTCTTCTTTTGTGCTATGGATCCCTTCATGCTGGTCCCCGGACCATTGACACAACCTCCATCGCAGGAGAGAAGCTCAAGGAACGGGAACGGATCATCCTCTGCCGAGAGGGCTGAGAGCACTTCCTCCATACCGGACATCGAAATAGCCTTCGTATCGATTCTGTTCTTTCCCCAGATCGAGGAGCTCATTATCTGGCCACCCTCGATAGGATAGAGCGTCGTGATTCCAGCCTTCTTCGGAACAAGATCGACGGCCTCCGGCTTTATCTCATCAAGAGAGATTCCCTCGCTGTCAAGCCAAACCCTGAGCTCATCGAATGAGATTGCGAGATCTGGATAGCCAGGTGTCGTATCGGCCTCCATCTTCTTTGCGATACATGGACCGATGAATACAATGATGAGATCCTCATTATATAGATGTCTGAGATATGCGCTGTGGGTCTGAAGCGGAGATGGGACTGGAGCAAGCCTGCTGACATACTGAGGATAGTACTTCTTAACAAGCTCAACGACAGCAGGGCAAGCCGTTCCGATGAATGGGCAGTCACCATTATGCTCCGATGCGTATATATCCAGTGCCTCTGTCACCAGCGCAGCTCCGATTGCAGTCTCTGATATGGCGGTAAATCCCAGCTTCTTAAGCGCTGTCAGGAGCTCTTCCTCATGGCCTGCGAACTCTGCCGCATATGATGGTGCAAGAGAACAGAAGACAGGCCTACCTGATTTGATCGCAAGTTTGACACGCTCAGTATCATCCCTGACCTTCTTTGCATTATTCGGGCAGACATGAACACACTTTCCGCAATATACGCACCTGTCCTTCATGATCATTGCATTGCCATCCTTGATCTGGATAGCCTTCACAGGGCATGCCCTTACGCACTTATAGCAATCGCGGCAGCTTGTAACCTCAGTGTAAATTGGATTCTGCATCGATTTCCTCCAGTGCCTTTCTGACAAGGTCTATTGCGCAGCTGGAATCGGAAATACCTGAGAACTCTTTGTCCCCGATCGTGATGTGCGGGCCTGAATTGCATTTTCCAAGGCAGAGATGCCCTTCAAGCTCTACTCTATCCTCAAGTCCGTTCTCGCTTATGAATCCTTCCAGATCGGAAAGAATACCGCTGTTGCCTCTAGCAAAGCAGCTGGAGCCCATGCACAGCTCCACTTTCAGCTTATTATTCTCAGCCATTTTAGCTCCTAGTCATTTAAAGACTATACTATGTCGAAAAGTAAGTCAATAAAATGATTCAGCACTAGGAATTAGCTATCAAAAATCTGAAAAATGTGTCTATATCTGAATAAAATGCCGGTTAATATTACCGGCATCACATAAAAATGAATCTTCTATGCGTTATATATCATACTCGCTATAATCATTACCCGTCTCTTCGGCAAGTTTTTTCCTGAGCTTAATCGAAAGAACAGCGAAAGATGTCGCAAGATCGGTCCTCTGCAGCACGACATCCGATGGTATCTTCAGGTCTTTGGGAGCGAAATTCCATATGCCGCGGATACCGCAGCCGACAAGGAGGTCTGCAGTGGCCTGCGCCTGGGAGGCGGGGACAGCGATTACTGCAATCGTGACTCTGTGCGTCTTGATATACTGGTTTATGGTCTCCATCGGATACACAGCGATATCTCCGATCCTTGTCCCGATCTTCCCAGGATCCTTATCGAATGCTGCCACAATCTTGAGACCATAGGCATCGAAACCTCCATATGCCGCGATTGCGGACCCAAGGTTGCCGCATCCGACAATCAGAGCCTCTGTAGGATTGTCCCAGCCGAGCGCATGGTTTATCGCAGCGATAAGCTCATCGATGACAAATCCGATTCTGGGCTTTCCTTCTATCCCTGTGCTCGATATATCCTTTCTTACCTGTATCGGCTTGAGAGAGAGTTCCTCTGCAAGTTCCGTTGCGCTTATATTCTTCCGGCCGCTTTCGCGTGCCTGCCTGAGGATCCTCAGATATGACGGAAACCTCTTCACTGCCGGTATTGGGATCATCTCCCTTGAAATATCATCTGTCATTATTCTCGATTCTCCTTTTCACTGCCGCGATAAGCTCATCCGGCGCCGAAGCCCCTGCGGTCAATCCAATAGTATCATATTCCAAAAGCGCAGAGGGAACAGACTCAGGACTTGATATCAGGAAAGAAGGCTTCCCAAGGCGCTTTGCAAGCTCGGCCAGTTCCCTTGAATTCGCGCTGGCGCTGTCTCCTACCACTGCAATGGCATCAGCTTCCAGGGCAAGCTGCACAAGGGCCTCTCTCCTATCTGCAGATGCTTGGCATATGGAGTTCAGGCATCTTATGCTTATGCCAACCCGGCCAGCTTCCGCAAGTATTGATTCCAGTGTAACTGCAGAAAGAGTTGTCTGGATGACTGCCTCATAATCAATTCCCGGAGAGAGTCTGCATAAATCATCTGCACATCCTATCACAGGAACATCGCGGCACCCGGCAAGTCCTATGATTTCGCTATGCCTCGAATCCCCTATCAGTATTGGATTGGAAGAACTGCGCAGCAGCTCTGCATTTCTTAGAAGAACCGGACAGGTTGCATCCTCTATGATGAAACCGTTATCCATAAAGGCCTTTCTCAGACCATCGCCGATGCCATGGGTACGTATGACAACAATCCCTGGCGGATTGCCATCAGGGCCATCGATCTGCTTTATTCCCGCAGCTGACAGCATAGCAGAGACAGCACTGCTATGGACAAGGCTTCCTGAGACATAGCATGGCAGCCCTAGGACATTAGCCCGGGCTGCTGCTTCAAGTGCTTTCCTGACGGCGGCGCGCACCCCGCCGCAGAAACCATAAGAAGAGGACATCAGGACTTTCATCAGACCAGAGAATACTCCTCTTCCTTCTTCTCCTTCTCTACATTTATCGGCATGATGCGATGGAAGAATGACAGGAATGCAGGCGCGAGGAATACGGAGGAATATGCTCCGGCAATCAGTCCCCACGTAAGATTGATTGCAAACAGCTGTATATCGCCGGAACCAAGGAATGCAAGCGGGACTATCGCGAAGAGCGTCGTAAGGCTTGTTATAACGGTTCTGGTCATTGACTGCCTGACAGACATCGAGATCAGCGACTCCACATCGAGCTTCTTCTCTATCTTTATATTCTCCCTTATACGGTCGAATATGACGATTGTGTTGTTGAGTGAGTATCCGATGATCGTAAGCACTGCCGCAATCGTCGTTGATGATACCTCAAGGCGGAATATCAGGA
>CALXLE010000118.1 GCA_944389115.1 uncultured Spirochaetaceae bacterium | reverse complement strand
GACTGCCGCTAAGACGGAACTTACACCTGAGACGGAGGCTATTATCATCACAGCGACAAAGTCGATTACAGATTTCGAGTAGAGGATATCATTGTTGCCGAGTATTCCGCTCTCAAGCGATCCTATTTTCCCCATAGCACCAGCACAGACGAAGAGAGTTGAGTTCACAAAACCAGCCATGCCCGAACTGCGGCCGGTCACTGAGGAAAGGGAGGATGCCAGACATCGGCCTATCGCGTGCGATGCAGGATTCTCCGTAAGCAAAGTCATTGCCAGGACGCTGAGGACAAATGAAAGGATGATAGCTATTACATTCTCCCCCTTCACTGCCCCGCTTATCCCAACATAGAGCACGACAAGCGCCGTCCCATCGGAAAGATAGCCGCTTATGCGGTCAGGGATACCTTTCCTTAAAAGGCATCCTGCTACCGCTCCTGCAGCTACAGCAAGACCATTGGCAACGGCTCCCGCAAAAAGCATCAGTTCTTATCTCCGCCATCGAGATGGACAACAAGCTGGTTGAATGGCATATCCATACCGTTTGATCTCAGTGTCTTGAGAACCTCGGCATTGAATCTCCAATAAACCTTCCAGTAATCGGAGGGAAGAACATATGGACGGACAATGATATCTATAGAAGAGGCACCATAGTTGTTTATCTCGACCACCGGCGCGGGATCTGGAAGGATCTCCGGATAGCTCATTATCAGCGCACGGATGATGTTTTTTGCCTTATCCGTATCGGTGGAGTAATCAACAGAGACGGTCATATCGAGGCGGCGCTTATCGATATATGAGTAGTTCACTATAGTGCTGCCCCAGACATTCTTGTTGTTCATTGTGATCTTCTTATTGTCTCCGGAAGTAAGGGTGACGCACATTATATCCATCGAAGTGACAGTCCCTGACACATCACCTATATCGACCCAGTCACCAACACGGAACGGATTATTTATCGCAATCATGATTCCACTGAAAAGAGAAGCTATCGATTCCTGGAGAGCAAAGCCTAGAACAACACCAGTGATTCCAAGACCTGCAAGCACAGGGGTAAGATCGACACCGAAGAATCCGAGAATCACAACTGCTGTGATAACCCATATTATGAACGATATGATCTTCGAGACCAGCCCTGCCATCAGGAGCGTGAATTTCGGGACTCTTCTGGATACGCTGAACAGCGTACGCCGTATTATCGCCGCGATTATCCTTGCAATGGCAACCGTAATAGCGGAAAGTATGAGGGATATAAGCAGCGGATGAAGGTGTACACCGTTGGATATATCCGTCACCATCTCCGTCAGCTCTGCGACATCATCTGCTGCTGTAGCAGCGGCTTCAAGTAAAAGCATAGGAACTCCTTAAAAATGGACGGCATCGCTGCCGTCCACCGATGCTATCAGAATCAATCGCTTCAGGAAAGAAGCTTTGTGAGATTCCTGGCAAAAGCAGCAGGATCGGAGGGCATCACTCCTTCCTGAAGCAGAGCCTGATCGAGTATGACTGAGCTTGCTGCCGAGACATAGTCATCATCATCCGAGCTCTCAATCTTCCTTATCACAGGAGAATCAGGATTGATCTCGAGAAGAGGCTTTATCTCAGGCATATCACCAGCCCCCATCTGCTTCATAAGCCGCTGCATCTGCACCGAAGGATCATCATCACCCATGATGACCGCAGCAGGAGAATCGGTAAGCCTTGAGGAAACCACGACATCGCGGACCCTTTCGCCAAGAGCTTTCTTTATCTTATCCGCAACAGGCTTCTTCTCCTCTTCCTTCTTCTTATCCTCATCGCTCTTCAGATCATCAAGTGCTCCCTGCTTGTTTATTGCCTTGAGCGGGATATCATCATACTTGCCGATAGTGGCTGTAACGATATCATCGATATCATCGGACATGATCAGAACTTCATATCCCTTCTCCTTGTATGCGGCTACGAGCGGAGAAGCCTTAAGGACATCCTCCCTGCCTCCAGAGATATAGTAGATTGCCTTCTGGCCATCCTTCATTCTCTCTTTGTATTTCTTGAGGGATACATAACCATCTTCTGCACTGCTCTTATAACGGACAAGCTCAAGGAGCGTCTCCCTGTTTGCATAATCGGAATAAAGACCTTCCTTCAGAGGCCTGTTGTACTGGCTGATGAACTTCTCATAGAGATCCGGATTGTTCTCAGAGAGCTTCCTGAACTCAGACAGAAGCTTCTTTACAGAAGCGCTTCTGATGGATGCCATCACTCTGTTCTCCTGCAGGATCTCCCTAGATACATTGAGCGGAAGATCCTCGCTATCGATTATTCCTCTGACGAAACGAAGATAGGATGGAAGGAGATCCTTGTCATCATCCGTGATATACACTCTCTTCACATAGAGCTTCACACCGGGACGATAATCAGCATAGTACATATCAAACGGAGCCTTCGCAGGAATATAGAACAGTGTTGTGTACTCCTGAGCGCCCTCGGCCTGCGTATGGACATAGAAGAGCGGATCATCGCTGTCATAGAAGGTATTCTTATAGAACTCCTTGTAATCCTCGTCCTTTATGCTGCTCTTGGATCTCTTCCAGAGAGCCGATGCGGTGTTGACCTGCTCCCTCTTATGCTCAGTAGTCTTGGCTGGATTGCCTTCCGCATCCTTCTTGTCATTGTCATAATGGACCTGATCATAGGAAAGGAATATCGGATAAGCGATATTATCGGAATACTTCTTGATGAGATTCTGGAGTTCCCATCTGTTGGCATACTCCTCACCCTCGCTGTTAAGCCTGAGTATGATTGTAGAGCCCTGCTCGTCTCTCTGAGCTTCCTCAACTGTATATGAACTCTCGCCATCGGATTCCCACTTCCATGCTTTATCATCACCAGCTTTGCGGCTTATCACAGTGATATGCTTTGCAACCATGAATGCAGAATAGAATCCGACACCGAACTGTCCGATCAGATTGGAATCCTTCTTCTGTTCATCTGTAAGGGAAGCAAGGAACTTCCTTGTGCCGGATGATGCGATTGTTCCAAGATTGTTGTTCAGATCATCCTCATCCATTCCAATGCCGTTATCGCTGATTGTCAGGGTTCTCTCCCCCTCCTCTGTGAATGAGATATCGATCCTCGGCTCAAAGGAGAAGCCTTTCAGCTTCTCATCGGTAAGGGAAAGATACCTGAGCTTATCGATAGCATCGGATGCATTGGAGATAAGCTCACGGAGGAATATCTCCTTATTTGAATAGAGCGAATGTATTATGAGGTGCAGAAGGTCTGCGACCTCTGTCTTGAATTTTCTGCTGGACATATTTTCTCCTCTCAACAGAAGAAAAAATACTAACAGTACGTCAAAACGGCAACTATTGGTGAAACACCATTGCCCGGGAAGTAAGGATGGCTTATCATCTCAGTATGGATTTCTCAAGACCTGACAACGCAAGGAGAATCAACAGGCTGAAGGTTCTCTCGGAACTGAGGAAGGGAACATGCTCAAAGGCGGAGCTGTCCCGCCGTCTTGATATCAATAAGGTCTCAATCGGCGAGATCTGCGACAAGATGATCAAAGAAGGACTGATTGAGGAAACAGGAAGAGAACAGACAGCCCAAGGCCGTCCCGGAACCCTTCTTTCCATAAACAGCAAGGCCGGTCGTGTATTCTCCATCGAGGAAGGCCGGAAGGCATTCTCTGTTGCCGTCTCTGATCTTCATGGAAGGATACTGCGATATGAAAGGCTTCCCAAGGGAGAATCTTTCCAGGATGATATCCAGAAGCTCATAAGAAAGATGAGTGCGGGCGATGCTGTCATCTATGGTGCGGCAATCGCATCAGACTACAATACCAGGATTGAGCTTCCCTTTCCTTCCGTCTGCATTTCACGGGCAGAAGCGGAGGCAGAGGCAGAGGTTGCAAGACTTGGAGATCTTGAATCATTCCTTTTCATATCATGGTCCGACACCATCGCAGCGACAATCAGGAAGAACGGGATGATGATCCCGCTTCCTGATTTACCGCATATCAGGGCACAGAGGGATGGTGACTGCAGCTGCGGAGGCAAGGGCTGCCTCGAAGCCGTTTCCTCCGGTCAGGTGATACTCTCCCGGACTGGGGCAGACAGCTACAGGACACTATTCGGCAATAGAGAATACCACGAAATGATCAAGGTAATGCTCAGGCCTATGGCAGCGGCTCTGTCAGAAGCTGCACAGGCGCTTTCCGCTTCCTCTGTGATAATAACAGGCAGAATGGCAGCCATGCCAGATGCGATGTACGCATATCTTCAGACTCTGGTCTCATCCCTTCTTCCACCAGGAAGAGAGAATATGATCATATACAGGTCTTCTGCCGGAGAGAATGGAGCAAGGGAAGGCGCTGCGCTCAAAGCCCTTGATACATTCTTCTACAACACAGAGCTCTTATTGAGGCTTAAGGCTATCGAGAATCTCTCCGTCCCCTTCCAGAACGGAATATGAAGAACGACAGGAGAAGCAGGAAATACGACCACCATACGTTGGACATTCCACCTATGATGATGCAGATCACGAAAGGCAGGAATGAGATAAGAACCGCTATTATTGCCGAAAGGAGATAGGACAAAGGCATCTTATATGCACTTCTTATCGCAGTTGCAACGGTGAACATTATCACTATGACGACCGATGCTATCATCGCATCGACGATAAGCCTGTTCATTGCAGGAGGCATCGAAGGCGTGACAGGCTGTACGGATGGCGCCGTAGTCTCTGAGGGATTAGTTTCAACTACATCAGAGAGAGGGATCACAACATCCTCCGTTACCGGTTCTTCCTGCTGAATCACTGCAGTACTATCAGTCTGTGTCTCTGATACAGTTGGCTCCGGAATGGCTACCTCCTCCTGCACTACCTCGTTGGCAGGAGCCTCAACAATCTCCTCTGGCACTGTGATACTTTCTACTGCCGCTGTCTCTTCCGGCATTGTTTCCGAATTATCCAGCTCCGCAGCTTCCATAGCATCAGGTGCCGTTTCCTGGACAGGAGCTGCTGCATCTGCTGCCTCTTCAGTCTGGACTGGAGCTGCTTCCTCCTCAGCTGCAGGCTGGGTCTGCACAGGAGTATTCCTTACGGTATCGGCAAAAGGCAGCTCGAGCGCAAGATTCATCTTCCCATCATCCGGCGTCTCTGTTGAGAGAGCCTCGACTATATCCGCCTTCCGGTTGCCGGAAGAGAAGACATTGCTACCTGTCGTTGTACATGACGGCAGAAGGATGGCAATAGCAGATATGAATACAAGAAGAATGCGCACCATACAGAATATTTAACCTTCAACTAAGCTGATTGTTACACAAAGCATGCGGAATGTGGAATAGGTTATCCATTTCTACACTTACTCTGCACAATGCAGACCTTCCATGCAGGGAAAGAATGATTGTCCGTGGATCGGATTGCCCATATAATTTTCCAGGGATACATAGAGAAAAATGGAGAACAGAGTCTACATAGCAATCGATCTGAAATCATTCTATGCCTCTGTGGAATGCAGGGAACGAGGGCTGGATCCTCTGGATACGAACCTCGTGGTGGCAGACCGGGAAAGAAGCGAAAAGACAATCTGCCTTGCAGTCTCCCCTTCTATGAAAGCCATCGGCATCCCTGGCAGATGCAGGCTGTTCGAGGTTGAGGAAGCTGTTGATGCCTGCAATTCTGGACGCATAAGGAAAGCTCCAGGACATCGCTTCTCAGGAGACTCATGGTCCGCATCTGAACTCCGGAAGAGACCAGACCTCAGCATCAGCTATATAGCAGCACCACCACGGATGGCCATGTATATAGATTACAGTACCCGTATCTATCGTACATATCTCAGATACGTCGCACCCGAGGACATACACGTATATTCTATCGATGAGGTCTTCATGGATGTCACAAGCTATCTGTCATCATATGGCATGACGCCGGACGAGCTTGCAAGGAAGATGATTCTGGATGTGCTGGATACTACAGGCATAACCGCGGCAGCAGGAATCGGGACAAATCTCTATCTAGCCAAAGTCGCGATGGATATCATGGCGAAGCACGTGAAAGCCGATGAAAATGGCGTAAGAATAGCAGAACTCGATGAAATGAGCTACAGACATAAGCTATGGGACCATCGTCCACTTACGGATTTCTGGAGAGTCGGGCATGGATACGCCAGAAAGCTTGAGGAGAAACGACTGTTCACAATGGGGGATATAGCCCGGTGCTCAATAGGGAAAGAGGAGGACTACTACAACGAGGATCTGTTATACAAGCTCTTCGGAGTGAATGCAGAGCTTCTGATAGATCATGCATGGGGCTGGGAACCTTGTACAATAAAAGATATAAAGGCCTACAAACCATCATCGAGCAGCATAAGCTCTGGGCAAGTGCTTCACTGCCCATATTCCGCAGATAAGGCGCGGCTTGTCGTAAAGGAGATGGCAGACCAGCTATCGCTCGATCTCAGGGAGAAGAAGCTTGTAGCCAGCCAGATAGTCCTGTACATAGGTTATGATATCGCGAATATAAGCGAAGGGAATTATAAAGGACAGGTGAAGGTCGATCATTACGGGAGGACTGTGCCCAAGCATGCTCAGGGTGCATGCATGCTCAGCCATTACACCGCATCCTCCTCTGCGATCATAAAGGCTGCTATGGATATCTTCGACAGGACTGTTGATAAGTCCCTCCTTGTACGCAGGATCACAATAACAGCTAATAACACGCACAATGAGGACTCAGATGAGGTGAAGAGCATAACTCCCGACCTCTTTGCAGAGGAAAGCAGCGACGAGGAAATAAGGGAAGACAAGGAGAAGAAGGTGCAGGACGCCCTTCTCGATATCAAAAGAAAGTTCGGAAAGAATGCCATACTCCGCGGCATGAGCTTCGAGGAAGGCGCTACAGCAAGGGACAGAAACATCCAGATAGGAGGTCATAAGGCATGAATGACTACAGCGATATAATCAATCTTCCTCACCATTTGTCATGCAAGCACAATCACATGTCCATGTCCGAGCGTGCTGCCCAGTTCTCCCCTTTCGCGGCCCTTAATGGCTATGAGGAAGCAATACGGAAGGTACAGGAGGAATTACCTGGGATAATCACAAGGGAAGAAGGCAGTGCGAAAGAAATAAACGAGAAACTCAGGATGGCGCTCGAGAATCATTTGAATATAAAAATAAGCTATTTCAGCCGTGACGCGGACTACAAAGGACGATATATCTCAGAAACAGGAACCATATGCAGCATCGACGGCGAAGCAAGGACGATAAGGATAGGAAATAGCGGGCCTATCCCTATCGATACTATATCCTCGGTCGAGGAAATCCCATGAAACTGAAATGGCTGAAAATTACCCAACTGCGAAGAGAATTAATAGCAATGGTCATTAAGTTTAGAACAGGTTTAATATGAATATATTCTTAGAAATGGGATGGATGACTGATGCTCGATTACGCTGTACTTGGAAATCCCGGAAAGCACTGTCTTTCAGGCAGGCTATAATCTCGATATGAATGGAATACTCAGCCATGCCGCTTTACACCAAGCTCTAAGTTGGTCGAATGGAACCAATGATATTATTTAAGACTATAAGCTTACGGCTGCACTTACACCGAGACAGATTTCCCCATATCATGTTCGATAGCCGTAAGCCTCTTCTGGTATATAAATCCCAGGAACCTCACAAATTTCTGAACTGATTCAAAAAAATCACCACTGGCTGAGCACCAGTGGCAAACCTCCTTGTTCCCATTCTACTGAGAATCCGTGAAGGTGCTGGATCAATCATCCTTCCGGATAAATTAATTGTCTCACAGGTTATGAAGGAATGCAAATAAAATGTTAAATTTTTCTTTGCTTCAAACTTATACATATATGCTTATTTTTTACTATCATTGTACGTATTGCTGATTTAGTTCCACACATGTGGGAGAAGATCTCGCAGCGTTGCACTGCCTTCCTCAAGGAAAATCTGTGTGCTGATATTCTCATGATTCACCTGATACATCAATTCCCTGCACCTACCGCAAGGAGGGAGTATACAACCATCTTCCGTTACAGCAACAATCGCTTCTATGCGGTTCTCTCCGGCTGTGAGCATCGAGGCTATTGCAGCCTGCTCTGCGCAGAAACCGAGCGAGCATGGAGTATCAAGACAGATACCTCTGTATATATTCCCCTTATCGGTAATCAGTGCAGCAGCAACGCTTCCACATTCCGAATCATCCGTAAGCCGCCTCGTTCCGTAGACAGACTCCGCAGCAGCTATAAGTTCGTCTCTGATTATTTCCATGACTCAATTGTATCATGTACCAATTCGCAATATCATTCAGACATGGAAGCATTCACAATCGAACACGCCTCAGTAAGAAGGGATGGCAAATACATTCTCGAGGATGTCTCCCTTCATGCTGACATGGGAGAGCATATTGCCATAATCGGTCCAAACGGAGCTGGCAAATCAACTCTGATCGATGTCATAGCAAGGAGAACTTATCCTTTGGCTCGTGATGAATACAGATCATCCATCCTAGGGGAAGAGCGCTGGATGATACAGGACCTGAAGATGCGCATAAGCCTCGTATCGCCATCTCAGGATGAGTTCTACATATCGTCCTACCCTGCTAGAGAAATCGTAGCATCGGGCCTATACTCCTCCCTTGGCTTTGATTTCCATCATGCGGTGAAGGATGAGGACTGGGAAAAAGCGGACAGGGAACTTGCGAAGACCGGTATGCTAATGAAGAAGGACAGAACAATGAACACGCTTTCAACGGGCGAGAAGCGGAGAGTACTGCTTGCCAGAGCCGCAATCACCGAGCCGGATATCCTTCTTCTCGATGAGGCATCGTCTGGGCTGGACTTTCCATCACGTGCAGATCTCAGAGGCACGATTGAAAGCTATGCAACAGGAAATAGGACCATCGTAATGGTAACGCATGAACTGTCCGAGATACTTCCATCGATAAACCGTGTAATTCTTATGAAAAACGGGAAGCTTGCCGCAGATGGGAAGAAAGAAGATCTCATCAGATCCGACGTTCTCTCGGATCTCTATGAGAGAAAAGTGTCCGTAGCGGAGAAAGACGGCATCTTCACAGCTTTCTGCTGATTATTTTCCCTCTGCGGGGATTGCTGAGATATAATCGATTCAAGGAGGAAGCAATGAGAGCGAATATAATAATCCACTCCATCTCCGGGAATCTCTATCTTATCTCAGAGACCTTCAGGGAAAAGCTCATAGAACGCGGCATCGATGCAAGGCTATACAGGGTTACCGACTCAGACCTGCATATAGAGGCAAATGAAAGAACCGAAGTCAATGAATATTACGAGGAGATCATTGCGCTGCCGGAAGCGAACAACAGGAAGCTTGAGAAAGCCGATGTGATAATCCTAGGCACCCCATCCCGCTTCGGCATGCCGACTGCAGAGATGAAGGCCTTCATAGATTCGACATGGCCTCTTTACAAGTCAGGCACTCTAAAGGACAAGTACTTCTACTCCTTCTCATCGTCATCAGTATCGATAGAGGATGGAGAGAAAGCCGCTCTCTGCCTCTATAACTGGAGCAGGATGATGGGACTTATAAATATACCATTCAATCCATATGTGCATAAGGAAGGAGAGCTGATGCCCAACCGTCCATCCGATGATATAGACATGACGGCAGAGCATCTTGCAATGATCATCTCAGCCCTGTGATAGGCGGGAGATATAGTATTTCGAATATCTGAGGAGACGGTGGAAGACATCCTTCGCCGTCTCTCTGCTTATCTTCTGGACTGCCTCCTCCGCAGTCATATCCTTATTCTGGTGCTTGTACTCATCCCACTTTCTGACGATCCACATATACATATCGCCCTCGCTCTGGCCAGGGAATGCTGCGAGGAGATGCTCCTTGCGGATCTCACGGACTATCGGGAAGTAAACATTGTCATACCAGCTCTTAGCCGCTTCCTCGAATGATATCTCATGGTCGATATTCTGGTTGATGTAGTACTTATGAACAAGGATATGGTTCACCATCTCCGGATATGCACCGGGAGTTGTGAACACTATATCGCCCATTGGCAGATATGATGGCTTATACTGCGATATGAACATATCGCGCTCATATCCGACTACCTTGCGTCTCAGCTCACGCATACTCATGCCAGGAGAGAGCGGGATCTCTGAATCAAGTTCAACGACCTCTGCATCAATGAATTCCACTCCCTGCGACTTCGCAACAGATACCCTATGATTTCCGTCCCTCACAAAATAGTATCCGCCAAGGCTGTATACGGATATAGGAGGCAGAATCACATCATTCAGCATCGCACTATCGATGCTGCACCATCTCGACTTAAGCTGCTCGCGCTTCGGGAAGAATGCTGACGAGAAATCATGATAACGCCCTTCCGACCCGATTATCTTATCGACAGGGATGGTCTTCATCCCCATATATGTCTCAGACTTCGGCTTGATTATCGAGGTTACTTCGTAGAGTGACATAAGATCGTTGCTCTTCCAGTGCAGGGCAGAAAGAATCCCCTGCATCCTTGCTTTATTCCTTGCTCTGACGAAGTCATCCACGGCTGCTCTGTTGTTATACATCTTTCACTCCAAGCGTTTCATCCTCAAGGATGTAATTCTTATAGATATTGATGACCTTCGTATCACCGAAGACAGAGACCCTCGGTGCATTGATATCATCAAGATGAACGTGCCCATGAAGAAGATACTTTGGCTTATACTTCTCCATGAATGAGAGAAAACAGCTGAATCCACGGTGGCAGAGATCCTCTCCATCCCCCATCCCTAAAGGAGGAGCATGGGTTACGAGGATATCCAGCGCCCTTCCAAACCTCTTTTTGTTGTATATCAGTCTCGGAACAAGCTTATTGATGCGCCATTGCATCTGCTTCTCCGAATACTGGCTATCGCCATAGTTGTAAAGCATCGATCCGCCAAGGCCTGCAATGATGAGATTGCGTCTCTTGTCATAGATGCATTTGCCGTCGAGGAAATGCCCTCCGAATATCGGCATATCATGCGCGTCATGTCCGCCTGCATAGATGAAGCTATCCGAAGCCCCCTTCATCATCCTCCCGAAATCCTCAAGATTATGATTGCCATACACGTAATACACATCCTTCCTGAGCATCGTCTGGATGTAATCATAGTACCTAAGAGGAAGGTCGCCGGCTGAGATGACGAAATCCACATCCCTGTACAATTCAGGTGCTATCGAAGAGTAGATCAAAGTATCCGTCGCATCAGAAATACACAAGAGCTTCATGGATTCCAAGGCAAATATATTAATTCTATGAAAGAAAGTAAACTACCTTCTTCAGGTGTGAAGATTCATCACAGTCACGGGATAAATCTGCAATCAATGCTGTGTCACATCGCTTGCATCAGCGATATGCTCAATGGGAGTATAGCCTTCACCGAGGACATGATAGGTCTCGCTTATCACCATGAATGCCCTGGGATCTGATTCATGCACAGCTCTTGTCAGCTTCGCAATCTCCTGGTTCGGTATGACGGTCATAAGCATAGGACGCGATTTATTGGAATAAAATCCCTTTGCATCCAGAAGCGTAGCGCCACGTTCCATCTCATTGATGATGAACTGCCCTATCTCATGATAATTATCGGAAACAATGAAGACTGTCTTCGCATAGCTTGTTCCCATGGACAGGACAATCTTGTTGATTACAATCGTTGTGATATATGCAACAAGAATTGCGAAGAGAGCATTCTCTATGCCGAAAAAGAGTGCAGAGACCGCGATTATCACACCATCGACGATGAAAAGAGAGGTTCCCAGTGAGAGCGGAGTGTAACGTGCAATGATCTGCGCTATGATATCCGTCCCTCCTGTATTCGACCCCGATTTCATCACAAGCCCCATCCCTACACCGGAAAGAACACCTCCATACAGAGCTGACAGCATTACTGACATATCCTTGGAGTAATCCAGTATACCATTCTCTCCCAGTATCAGGATCCACATCGATGTAAAAAGGGAGAGAAGCAAAGATCCAAGAAGCGTACGGAAACCATACTGCTTGCCAAATAACCTCACCCCAAGCAGGAAGACAGGCACAGTCAGGCAGAATATGACCGTTCCGAGGCTCCATCCAAAGAGATGGAATAGTATTGTCGCAATACCAGATACCCCGCCAGGAGCCAGCTTTGCAGGATTAAGGAATATCGCAACGGCAAATGCCGTGATTGCAGACCCCAGTATGATATACGCATAATCAATGACAATACGCACTGAAATCTTCATCAGAAAAACACCGGCCAGGCTTTTATAACACCGCGCACAAGAGCGGAGAAGTCCTTCTTCACTCTTTCCCCTGTCTCCAGCACCTCCTCATGATTCAGAGGCTGATCAAGAATCCCCGCAGCCATGTTCGTAAGACAGCTTATGCCGAGCGTATGCATACCCATGTGAGAAGCTGCAATAGCCTCCGGCACAGTGGACATTCCCACAGCATCGGCACCGGCTATGCGGGCGAACCCTATCTCGGCAGGAGTCTCGAAAGCAGGACCGGTGAAAAGCATATAGACCCCTTTCCTGATATTTATCCCCAGCTCTGCAGCAATCTTTTCGGTCGTTTCGATAAGAGCTTTATCATATGCTCTTGTCATATCAAAGAAGCGAGGGCCAAGCGCATCGGGATTCGCTCCTCGGAGTGGACTGTCAGCAATAAGCTTTATATGATCCTTTATGATCATGAGGTCACCAGGATTCCAGCCTTTGTTGACACAGCCTGCAGCATTGGTGAGAAACAAGGAATCTATGCCCATAACCTTCATCACTCTCACAGGATATACCACTTCAGCCATAGAATAGCCTTCGTAGTAATGGAAGCGGCCCTGCATGCACATTACACGGTGGCCCTCAAGCCTGCCGATGACAAGCCGTCCTTTATGCCCAGGAACAGTCGATACCGGGAAATGAGGGATATCGTGGTAATCAATAGCGATCGCATCCTCGATCTCATCGGCCATATCCCCAAGTCCCGAGCCGAGGACTATCGCGACATCGATCCTGTCATTGCCAGCTCTGCTTCTGATATAATCAGCTGACTCATTAAGCATATCCATAAGATCCATACTATCCTCCATCAGAATGGTTCTCCGGAGGCAAGAGGAGCAGAGCTCTTCCTGCTCGAGAGTATCAGTGCGATAAGCGTAGCCGCATACGGGAACATCCCAAGATAACCTGCGGGGATACCCTGGAATACGGGGAATACCTTCCCCATATTCGCAATTGTCATACACAGCCCGAAGAAGAATGTCGAGCCAAGTATGCCAAGAGGCTTCCACTGTCCGAATATCAGCGCAGCAATCGCAAGGAAGCCCAGACCGTTTATTCCGCTCCCAGCATTATATTCACCAGCGTAGGTTACGAGGATACAGGCTCCGCCAAGTCCGGAAAGCAATCCGGAGGCGATTACACCAATATATCTCATCCGGTGCACATTCACACCAGCGGAGGCTACAGCAGACGGATGCTCACCACAGGCTCTGAGCCGCAGTCCAAATGACGTCCGGTATAGCAGGAACCAGGAGAAAAGCCATAGCGAAAGACAGATCCACGTCGTCCAGTATGTCCTGGAGAACAGGAGCTGGCCTACCAAAGGGATCTCTGACAGCAATGGTATATTGCTCCTTATGACTCCCCTGACTATCGTTATATTCCCGCTTCCTGTTATCGTCTGTGCAAGAAACAGCGATACCGCCGTAGAGAGCATATTGATTGCCGTTCCCGATATAACCTGATTCGACTTGAGATTTATAGATGCGAACGCATGCAAAAGAGAAAGCAGAGCAGAAGCAGCCATTGCAGCGATTATGCCTATGACAAGCGCAAGCGTATAGAAAAAGCCGGGGATTGCCTGAAGCTTGACGATGACCGCGGCAGAAGTGAAGCATCCAAAGAGCATCAGGCCTTCAATACAGAGATTCGTAACACCGGAACGCTCTGAATACAGACCTCCAAGAGCTCCCATGAGAAGCGGCATAGTATAAGCTATGGCCGAAGGTATTATACTTGATAAAACACTCCAGAATTCCATCACCTGCCCTCCTTTGGAAGATGCCTTCCAGCCTTTGAAAGACTCTCGAATTCCTTCCTGCTGAGCTCCGATATGGATCGGGCATCGCCATTCGCCTTCATAGCCGCGCTCGCGGCCTCTTCCTTCTTCTCGAAGCTCTGTCTGAACCGTTCGTTCCAGAATGCGGAAAGAAGGACATTGGTCGCAGTGAAATATATCACGGTGGCTATGATTGTATCAGCGATTTCTGTGGGAATGCCCGTTGCAGCCAGAGAACCCCTTCCCATCTTAAGGATGCCAAAGAAGATTGCGGAGAAGAAGACACCAAGCGGAGAACAGTTTCCAAGAAGCGCCACAGCAATGCCATCAAAGCCCTCATTCGGCATCTTACCCATCTCCATTATCTCTGAGTATCCGCAGTAATATGTAAGGCCGGCCAGGCCGGAAAGCGCTCCGGCAATTGCCATTGAGACCATGATGGATCCTGATACATTTATACCTGCATATTCTGCGCAGAATCTGTTTGAGCCCACTGACTTCAGGCTGAATCCCAATGTCGTCTTCTTCAGTATGAACCAGACAATGACTGCCATTGCAATCGCGATGAAGAAACCATAGTTGAGCGTAGAGAATCCGGTAATGTTTCTGAGCCACTCGGCCCTGAGCGTATGCTCTAGCGGAATCGGCTTCGACTTCACGGAAATTGTCGGATCGATTATGAAACGCGGGATGAAATCGTAGACCATCCAGTAGGCAATCCAGTTGAGCATTATCGTGGAGACAACCTCATGGACATTGAACTTAGCTTTAAGCAGCCCGGAGATGAATCCCCAGAAACCTCCCGCGGCAGCAGCCGCTATTATGATAATAGGAAGATACACTACCCTCGGCATATCCATCGGAAGGTAATAAGCAAGGATGGAACCTGTTATGCCGCCCACAAGCATCTGTCCCGATGCCCCGATATTGAAGAGCCCTGTTTTGAAGGCGAACGCAACGGAAAGACCTATGAGAATCAGCTGTGTCGACATTCCAAGCGTATTTCCGATACGTCTGCGGCTCGAAAGCGCTCCGAAGAGGATCTTTTCAAAACCATCAAACGGGTTCTTGCCGATAAAGATGATGAAGATGCTTCCCGCTATTATTCCGAGGAATACCGCAGAAAGCGATACAAGAAGAGGAGAAGCCTTCCTTGCCTCAAGGGTTCCTGCTGACTTTCTCACGCATCACCTCCTGTTGCCTTTATGCCTGCCATCATAAGCCCAACCGCATTCACATCGGTATCATCTGTATCCACGACATCAATCAGGCGCCCTGCATTGATTACAGCTATACGGTCAGACAGATTGAATATCTCATCGAGTTCGAAAGAGACAAGCAGGACTGCCTTTCCGTTATCCCGTTCCTTCACAAGCTGCGAATGGATGAATTCGATAGCTCCTACATCAAGCCCTCTCGTCGGCTGAACAGCTATGAGAAGATCAGGATTGCTCTCTATCTCCCTGCCGATTATCGCCTTCTGCTGATTGCCTCCCGACAGCTTGCCGGCAAGCGAATCCGCCCCCTCTCCAGATCTCACATCGAACTTCTCTATGATCTCCTCCGCATAATCCTGGATACGGGGATAATCAAGGATACCATAATGACTGAAACCTTCTTTGTAGAACTCCTTGATTACCATATTGTCGGAAAGGGAGGCGCCAAGTATCAGACCTCGCTTCTGCCTGTCCTCTGGGATATGCCCCATGCCGAGCTCATTACGCTTCCTGATCGATATTCCTGCAATATCCTGTCCTTTGAAGAGTATGGAACCTGACTCTACTCGCCTTAAGCCTGTGATGGCCTCGATAAGCTCAGACTGGCCATTGCCATCAACACCGGCGATTCCGACTATTTCGCCTCTATGAACACTCAGACTGAAGTCCTTTACGCCAAGGACGTGCCGTGCACTCATCACAGAGAGATTCCTTATCTCAAGAATGGGTTCCCCAATGGCAGCGGGAGCCTTTTCAACTTTGAAGGATACTGGCCGTCCGACCATCATCGCCGCCATCTCGGCAGGTGTTGCTTCTTTTACATCGACAACACCTATAAGCTTTCCTCTCCTGATGATTGTGCACCGGTCAGCAACAGCCTTGATCTCTTCGAGCTTGTGGGTGATGAGAATTATGGACTTGCCCTCTGCTGCAAGGTTTCTCATTATCTGCATAAGCTCATCAATCTCCTGCGGAGTAAGGACTGCCGTCGGCTCATCGAATATAAGAATATCGGCATCACGGTATAGCATCTTGAGGATCTCAACACGCTGCTGCATTCCAACGGTTATATCCTCAATCACCATATCAGGCTCTATCGAGAGTCCATAACGCTCAGATATCGCCTTTATCCTTTCAGATGCCTTGCGGATGTCATATACGAATCCGCCTTCCTTCCCCAGGATGATATTCTCCGAAACAGTGAAGTTATGGACCAGCTGGAAATGCTGATGGACCATGCCTATACCTAGGGTAAATGCATCATTGGGGTTCTTTATGCTTACTTCCCTTCCCCTGATCCTTATCGTGCCGCGGTCAGCATGGTACAGTCCGAAGAGAATGCTCATCAATGTTGATTTACCCGCCCCATTCTCGCCGAGTATCGCATGAATCTCCCCTTCACGGACCTGAAGGGTTATATCATCATTGGCAACAATCCCCGGAAACTCCTTCCGGATACCGATCATCTCAATAACATATTCCAACTGGACTTTCCTCTGAATGAATCGAAAGAAGGCCGCCGTTACCTGGCGGCCATATCTAGGATTGAATCCATTACTTTATAAGACCATCCGCAGTATCCTGCACGACAATGCTTCCATCAGCGATAAGCTTCGCGACGTCAGCGACCTCTGCCTCGATCTCAGGTGTGAGATTAGGATTGGATGCAGGTATTCCCGCTCTTCCATCAGCAACACCAAGCACAAGATGGACGCCTCCCTCGAATGTGCCATTGGCAGCCGCCATTGCCTGATCATAAGCAACGCCTGTAACATCCTTCATAGCCGATGTGAGTATGCAGGACTCTCCATTTCCCATATCGCCAACGGAGTACTGATCAACATCAACACCGACAGCCCAGACATCCTCGCCGGAAAGCCTTCTGTTCTTCGCTTCGTTTATAACACCAACGCCTGTACCGCCAGCTGCTGCGAAGATTGCATCAACTCCGTTATCATACATGGCAACAGCAAGCTGCTGTCCACCTGCAAGATCTGCAAATGATCCCTGATACACGAAGTTGCTTGGGTTCATGTCTATTGAAGTTCCGAAATTGTCATTAGCATACTGTACACCCTGCTGGAATCCCCAGTTGAACTTCTGGACTGCTGGAATCTCAAGCCCTCCCACGAATCCTACTTCACCATCCTGAAGCTTGAGCGCTGTTGCAAGACCTGCCATGAAGCCTGACTCCTCTTCCTTGAATGTGATGGCAACCGTATTCTCGCCTATTCCCGCAACGAGTGCATCATCGATGATGATAAGCATCAGATCAGGATACATCTCCTGTGCCTGGGACACAGCATCCGCAAAGAGATATCCAGGGCATGCAATGAATCTATATCCCTGATCATAGAGATCGGAGATCGCTGTAAGATAATCAGTCGTAGTCGTTCCAGCCGGTCTGAGATATGTGCATGCGAGACCCAGCTCATCAGCTGCCTTCTTCACACCTTCATACGTCCCCTGGTTGAATGAACGGTCATCGATTGTCCCGGAATCAGTTACCATTCCGAGCATCAGGCTGTCAGATTCCTGACTGCCTCCGGCATAAATGGAAAAACAAAGGCATGCAACAAGCATCACCGTAAAGATTTTCTTCAGCATCAAGACTCTCCTTCCGATTTCAAATCGCTACTATGATTCTACAGAGAGAGTATTGAGCTGTCAAACAAATTTATTGATTTCTTAGGTTAATATTTTATATAGCAAGGAAATAATAATATGCGGCCCGTTGCACCAATCATAATGGGCCATGTACTGGATATAGCTAGGAAAAATTCTATTCATATCCCATAGAAAAACTGATATAGAAATACGGAACAGACCTACAGAAGAGAAGCAGCAGGAATCCTGAGAAGGATGGATACTCTATGCATCACCCCGGATCAGGATTCCTCAGAAACCGCACAGGAAGCCATATATACATTCATAAACTGTACATGAATGATAATCCATACACGATATGGGTGCGGAAACAATGATCCTGCCCAGCAGGCAGGACCGGAATATTAGAATGTCTGTATATGCCTGTAATCCTCTTCTGCGATTGCCTCCCAGTCCGGGACAAGCCCAATACCGGGACGTTCATCGGAGAGATGGAGATATCCTTCGCTATAATCGAGTCCTTGCCTGAAGAACTTATTGGACAGGTCAAAGTTCTCAACGGAGAATTCCTGATAGAAGAAGTTCGGAGCTAGCGCATCAACCATCGTACTGGCCATTGTCGCGACAGGTCCGCTGCTGTTGTGCGGTGCGAACTTAAGGCCGTAGGTCTCTGCTGCTGCAGCAATCTTCCTCGTCTCAAGGATTCCTCCGCAATGGGTGAGATCCGGCTGGACGATGGAATAGAAGCCCTCCTCATTCAATGCTCTATGAGAGAATCTAGTGAAATACCTCTCACCTGCAGCTATGGGAACATCGGACTTCACCGCAAGCTTTCTGTAGCCAGTGAAGTCATCAGGGTGCATAGGTTCTTCTATGAAACCTGGGTTGTATTTCCCGGAAAGCCTCGCATAGCGCAGTGCTCCATCATATGATAGAGAGCCATGAAGCTCGATGAAGAGCTCTATATCATCTCCAACAGCTTTCCTTACCGCTTCAAGGCACTTTATGCCAGCATCAACACGCTTCATCTCCGGAGCATCAGCCGGAAGTGTCTTCAAGGGATCCCATTTGATTGCCTTGAATCCCTTTGCAACAACATTTACCGCAGCCTCAGCGAAATCCTCTGGGGTCTTTGCGCCATCAAACCAGGAATTCGCATAGACAGGGATGCTGTCCCTGAGCTTGCCCCCAAGAAGATTGTACACAGGCTGACCAAGCTTCTGCCCGATTATATCCCACATGGCAATCTCGATTCCTGAGATTGCAGTGTTGAATACAGCACCATTCCTCCAGGCATCGCGTATGAATGCCGTATGGAAGAATTTCTCGATATCAAACGGAGACATTCCGATGAGCATTGGCTTCAGATGATTCTCTATAGCGGCCTTGACAGCTGTCTCCTTGTTCCTTATCGTCGCTTCCCCTATACCCGATATACCTTCATCGGTATCGACCCTTACGAATGTGATATTCCTCCATACCGAATAGTGCATGTATGCACGTACTTCGGTTATTTTCATATGATTTCCTCCATTATAAGAATGCTCCCCGGATCCGGAGAGCATTGAATCAGATACTTATCTGCTATTACTGCTTCACACCACCAGCGGTAAGGCCGGAGAAGAACAGGTTCTGGCAGAAAAGGAAGACCAGGATAAGAGGTATGCTGGCAAGGATGCTAGCAGCCATCATATCATTCCAGTTGATCATCGTATCATCGATCATCTGACCAAGACCTACAGATACCGTCTTCATATCATCAGTAGTGGTGAGAACCATTGCGAACTGGAACTCATTCCAGCTGTTGATGAATGCATAGATGCTTGTCGAAGCCAGACCTGGAAGGGAAAGCGGAAGTGCGATTTTCCTGAATATACCCCACTGATTAAGGCCATCGATAGCTGCGGCGGCATCAAGATCCTTCGGGATTGTCTCGAAATAGCTGTACATCAGCCATGTGCAGAGCGGTACCTGGAAGGATATATATACGATAATCAGACCAAGGTGCGTATTTATGAGACCATACAGCCTCAGTATCCTGAAGTACGGGATAAGCATGATTACCGATGGGAACATCTGGGTAACAAGGACAAAGCCCAGGAACGCGCCCTTTCCCTTGAATTTGAATCTTGATGCGCCGAAGCCAGCCATTGTCGATACAAGAATCGTAAGCAATGTTGACAGCACTACAACTACAAGGCTGTTGCCGAAGAAGCTTCCGAACGAATATACATCCAGGACCTTCTTATAGGCATCAAGCGTAAACTTGGTCGGCCAGAGAGTAGGAGGATTCCGGAATGTCTCCGGAGCTTCCTTGAAGGATGTGATAATCATCCAGTAGACAGGAACAAGGACCATGAGACAGCCAAGAATGACGATGATCAATGCTAATACGGGGAATCTTTTACGCCTGCTCATTATACATCACTCCTTTTCATTTTCTTCTGAAGAAGAGTCAGAATGATGATTATTATGAATACGAATACTGCGCGGGTTGATGACTCGCCAAATCTCATATAATCAAAACCTGTGCGGTAGATATCTATGCTTACTACCCTTGTCGCATCAACAGGACCTCCCTTCGTGAGGTTCCAGATGAGAGTGAAGTGCTTGAAGCACCACATGATCTCAAGCATGAGCGTCGTTGATAGAACCGGCATAATGCCAGGAAGAGTAACATGCAGGAAGCGCTGGATAACACCACAGCCATCAAGCTCTGCAGCCTCATAGAGATCCTTTGAGATTGTCTGCAATGCTGCAAGAAGCATAACCATCATGAATGGGAAGCCCTTCCAGATACTTACGAGAATGACAGCCCACATTACCGTATCGGTATTGCTGAGCCATTCAATCGGGGCATCGATTATATGCAGGGATCTGAGGATGAAATTAAAAAGTCCGTAATTGGCATTGTACAGCCATCTCCAGAGCATACCCACAACGACATCCGGGAAGAACCATGGAAGCACGAGGATTGCCCTGAAAACCTTCTTATACGGAAGATTGTCCATGACAAGGATGTTTGCGAACAACACAGCAAGAATCGTCCTTCCAAGAACCGTGAAGAATGTGAACATCACAGTCCGTCCGAGCGATGCATAGAAGGAAGCATCCTTGATCAATCTCCCATAGTACTTAAGTCCTACGAAATCGAACTTATTCACAAGATTGGTATCGAAGAAGCTGATCACGATACCATATATAAGAGGATAGACGACCATCAGCACGAGAACAAGGAATGCCGGTGATATGAAAGCGTACCCTGCCCTGCTCTGGAATAAATCCCCTTTATGTCTGATTACTTTCCTGTCTTTAGCCACAGTGTTTTTCTCCTTAAGAGAGCCAATATGCAATCCAGCCCCGGATCGGGGCTGGGAATGCAATCCGATTCCACCTATCAGGTGTTGTTATCGATGATGTTCTGAATTGCCTCGCCGCAGGCCTTTACCTCTGCCGCTACATCAAGTGTTGGATCGAGAAGAAGCTTCTGATATGTCCTTCCAAGCTCTGTCTTGACCTCAGCATAGAATGGAGCATTAGGAGCCTGAACCATGTTCTCAACACCAGCGATGAATCCATCGAAGAGAGGATCAGCAAGATAATCGGACTCTGCGATAGCATCCTTCATGACAGGAAGCCTTCCAGTTGTCTCAACCCACTTGATTGAGTTCTCTTTATTGGACATGAACTTCACGAACTCAATTGCAAGATCCTTGTTCTTCGACTCAGGGTTGAGAGACCAGCCGAGCATTGAGACCGGAGTATAGGTCGTTACAGCCGAAGGCATCTGGACGCTGCCAATCTTACCGCGGAGGTCAGGATTTGCATTGAAGATCTTTCCTACTGAGTTGGATCCTGCAATCAGCATACCAATCTGCTCCATAGCCATGAGGTTGACGTTCTCATTGAAGCTGTTCTCAATGGCCCCAGGAGGAACAACACCATACTTGTTTTTGAGATCAGCGAAGTACTGGAATGCCTGGATACTCTCAGGAGAACCTACATCGGTCTTCCATTCTCCATCCTCGAAATAAAGCTCACGTGCGCCGAAGCTTCTCATAATCATAACGAATCTCGTAGCGCCGGAGTCATCGTTCGTTCCAATAAGACCAAAGCCGTATGTATCGATTGTTCCATCGCCATTTGTATCTCTTGTGAGCTTCTGGGCTGCAGCAGCCATCTCTTCAAGCGTTGTAGGAGGCTCAATTCCAAGCTCCTCGAACCAGTCTGTGCGGAAGATAAGGGCATTTGGAGCAGAATACCATGGATAAGCGATAATCTTTCCATCGATTGTGCAGGACTCTCTTACAGCATCGACGATATTGCTCTTCTCCTCTTCAGAGAGATAAGGAGTGAGATCCTCGCAGATTCCCATCTCATTAAGCGTTCCGATGATATTCTCTACATTTACGAAAAGATCAGGAAGAGCTCCGGATGCAGCAAGCGTTGTGATTCTCTGAAGAGCAGAGTTCATAGGAACACCTGTGCATTCAATATGTACACCAGGATGCTGCGCTTCGAATTCAGCTATATACTCCTTCGCAAGAGTTCCTTCCGGTTCCTGTGTGACTGCTGTCGTAAGGACAGTGAGCACAGTCTCTCCGCTCTCAGATGATGTGCTCTCAGAAGAGCCACCTGCGAAAACGGAAGCAACAAGAAGAACAGACAATACTATTGTAAAGAGTCTCCTTTTCATGTTTTTCTCCTTTTCAGGCCCGAGATGAAATATTTTTTCAAGCAATGTGCTCGAGCACTCTCTTTCTTTTATTAAATGCTAACTCACAAATTCATTTTGTCAAGGAAATTTTTATAATTGAATTATATTTTTCAAATGCCTGTTGAATATATTATAATTCAATTAGATTTTTTATTGCTAAAAACCTCTTATAGAATATAATCCAGAAAGAAAAGGAGTCTGTAATGACGATAAACAACCCTATTTTAAGAGGTTTCAATCCTGATCCATCAATCTGCAGAAAGGGCAATGATTTCTATATCGTTACATCAACATTCGAATACTTTCCGGCGGTACCGATTTATCATTCGACGAACCTTGCTCAATGGGAGCAGATTGGATTCTGCATCACGGATCCATCTGATATAGACCTGTCTACATCCAGAGCAACAAAGGGCATCTATGCTCCGACTATCAGATACAGGGAGGATGATGATACATTCTATATGATCACCACGCTCGTGAAGAATGACAACTATCGCGAGAATGAATGCATACTCATGAGCGCCAAGGATCCCAGAGGGCCCTGGAAGAAACAATATATAAAGGAAGCTGAGGGAATAGACCCAGCCCTCTTCTTCCATAACGGCGAAGCATACTGCCTCGGGAATATGAGACCCCATCCAGAGAATCCCTCTGACAGAAGCCGCTGGATATGGATAAGCAGGATAGATCTTGATGAAGGAAAGCTTATCGGAGAGCGTGTGATACTGCTCAAGGACGGAGCTGTACGCGGGGCCGCATGTCCTGAAGGTCCTCATCTCTTTTATAATGATGGATACTTCTACCTTATCATCGCAGAGGGCGGCACATCGCACAACCATGCTGTAAGCGCATTCAGAAGCACAGAGATAATGGGACCATATGAACCAGATCCCAGAAATCCTGTCCTGACGCATAGGATGATGAGGAGAGGCAGCGAATTCAACAGCATAGGACACGCCGATCTCATACAGCTTCCCGATGGATCCTGGTGGAGCTCCGTTCTCGGAGTACGGCCCTATGAGGATCCAATGCTGAGAAATATTGGGAGGGAGACCTTCATTGTACCTGTGATATGGGAAGAAGGATGGCCTGTATTCGCCCCCGAGACAGGAAAGGTCGAGAGCACATATGAATCACCTGTAGAATCAAGGATGGAAATTATCCAGAGACCGGATACATTTACATCATTCCCGGGCAGTCTTCCTCTGTCCTTCGAGACTTTGCGGACTTCTTCCTGTCCCGCCTACACGCTAAGCGGAGGAAAACTCTCCTTGCATATAAACCGCTTTTCTCTGAAAGATCCCCATCCTGTGGCATTCGCAGGAGTCAGGCAGACAGAGAAAATCTTTATGGCGGAAACAGAGGTTGAATTCAATCCAGCAGAGGGAGAGGAAGCCGGACTTGCGGTGCTTCTGAATCAGGACAGGCACTATACCCTTGCAATATCAGAGACAGAAGGAAAGCGGATCCTCAGACTCTCATATGCTGGGGAGAAGATCGAAGAGATGGAATGCAAAGACCATCTCTGCCTTCGCTTCACTTGCAGAGGACTGGACTATCAGGCATGGTATAAGATGCCAGAGGATAAGGAATACAAACCTTTCGGCCCTGTCCTCGATGGCTCCAGGCTCTCAATCATGCAGGGGGGCTTCACCGGAGTGATGTTCGGCATGTACGGAACATCGAATGGCAAGGAAAGCAAAAACTGCGCTGTATACAGCTATTTCAGATACGAAGTTGAATGAGAAAACTAAGGCGGATGGGAAACCATCCGTCTTCTTCACATGGCTTAATATATTCAATCAGACTGTGATGTAGCCAAGCATACCGCTTATGCGGCTTGCGGTCTTCTTGAGCTCCGGAATCGTATTCTCGATCTCTTCTGCGCTCATGCCAGATTCAAGAGCACTAGTGGATATAGCGCCAGCAATAGCACCATCAGCGCCAATGATCGGAACAGCAGAGCAGTTATCATTCGGAATGTACTCATTGCGGTCACGCCCGACACCCTCAAGTCTTACCTTTGCAACCTCAGCAAGGAATACATCAGGATCCGTTATCGTATCAGGAGTGAACGCCTTAAGACCCCCTGCCCTTTCAATCATCGCCAGTATCTCATCATCGGGAAGCGCTGATACAAGCACCTTGCCAACACCGGAGCAATGGAAAGGAACAATCTTCCCTGGCGTGAAATATGTACGAGGGACCTGATTTGCATCGATACGATCAACCATCAGAATGTCATCGCCATCACGGAGGGCAAGATTGACATTTGCCTTCGGAAACTGTGCCCACAGCAGCTCAAGGCATGGCATTGCATATTTGCGTATCTCAAGGGACTGGAGTGCCTTGCGCGAAAGTTTGAGGACCTTCAGCGACAGGGAATACAGACCGGTTCTTGAATCCTTCTGGACATAGCCTGTATCCTCCAGACTTCTGAGAAGCCTGAACGCCATATTGCTGTTGCAGCCAAGCTCCGCCGCCACATCCTGGATGGACACAGGTCCAGGAAGGGATCCTATGTAATCCAGTATCCTGAAGCTTCTGCCGACTGCATTTATAGTGTACTTATCTCCGTTCTCTGCCATATTCCACCACGTATCAGGTTATAGGCGCAGGATTGTCAATGACCAGATCATTATACAGGCCAAGGGCCTCCGCCTTGCTCTTCTTCCCGCTTGCAACATCAAGAATCATATTGTAGAGATCACGTCCTACATCATCAATGGACTTCGTGCCTGTGACTATGCCACCGGCATCGACATCGAAGAGATCAGGCCACATCTCGAAAAGCTCTGAATGAGTGGATATCTTCATTACAGGTATCTCTGCGAGCGAATACGGCGTACCGCGGCCAGTACTGAATACCTGCAGCGTTATGCCAGATGCAAGCTGTGTAGGCCCGCATACAATATCGCTGGCTGGCGTTGCCGCGAATATGAGACCATGCTTAGTCGGGAGCTCTCCTGGTCCTATTACCTCTACGATAGGCGAATGTCCGCTCTTGGCAATCGACCCCATCGCCTTCTCGACGATATTGCTCAGTCCACCGGCTTTATTGCCCGGAGTCGGATTCGCGCTTCTGTCAGCACCGCCCTTGGCAAGATATTCATCATACCAGCCGATTTCCTTCTTCAGCTTCTCGACAACCTCCTCGGAGGAACAGCGGTCTGCAAGGAAATGCACGCCGTCACGGACCTCTGTGACCTCGGAGAACATCACTGTAGCACCATTTGCAGCAAGCATATCGAATGCCCTTCCGATTGAAGGATTCGCGCTGATGCCGCTGAAAGCATCGGACCCGCCGCACTGCGTTCCGACAATGAGCTTATCGAGAGGAAGCTCTGTGCGCCTTCTTTCATTCAGACGCTGGAGCTTCTTCTCCGCCATGCGGCAGATAGAAGCGACCATATCGGCAAAACCATGGCACTTCTGAAGGACAAGCACATTATTGTCATTTATCTCATCCGGAGCGAGAACGCGGTCGAACGTAAGCTTCTCGCATCCGAGGCCGACAACCATGAGTTCTCCGCCGAAATTCGGATGGTGGATGAGATTCGAGACATTCCTGATTGGAATGTAAGCATCGGTTGCATTGATAGCGACACCGCATCCATATGGATGGATAAGAGCGGAGACTCCATCAACATTCGGATACTTCGGGAGAATCTCCTTGCGGATCTTCTCCGCAGCAATCCTCAGCACGCCGGCTGTGCACTGCACGGTCGTAGCAATGCCAAGGAGATTTCTCGTCCCAGCATAGCGCCCATCGCCGTTATCATAACCAAGAAAGGTCTTCCTTTCAGGCGGATTCGGGTAGACAACGCCTTTGCTGCCAGGACGAAGAGATGAAAGAGCCGGGGAAAGAGGAAGATCGATCATCTTCTCATTGATCCACTCACCTTTCTGAACATCCCTGTTGACAGTACCGAGCTCAACGCCATAGCGGATGACTTTATCACCTTTCCTCATGTCTTCAAGAGCTACCTTATGCCCCTGCGGAACATCGGAAAGCACGGAGAAACCGAATCCGTCGATGACACTGCCTTTCTCTATGGCCGTTACAGCAATCGCGACATTATCCTCTGAGGATATCCTGATGAGTCTCATTCTCCTTCCCCCTGTAAAATCACTTCTTTATGGAAACTTCGCTGATCTTCTCATAGTACCTTGCGAGGGCACTGTGATCTTCCTTCTCAAAACCATATGCCTTAAGTGACTGCATCATCTCCATGACCTCACCTGTAAGAGGAACAGGAACGTTGACAGCATGTGCGGCATTGAGAGCATTTGTCAGATCCTTGATATGGAGCTCGATCCTGAATCCTGGCTTGTAGTTTCCAGCAATCATCATAGGAGCCTTTGCATCCATTACCGTTGAGCCAGCGAGTCCACCCCTGATAGCCTGATACACAAGCTCAGGATCAGCTCCGACCTTCTTGCTGAATGTAAGAGCCTCTGCCACTGCTGCGATATTGCATGCAACAACAATCTGGTTCGCAAGCTTTGCGATATTGCCAGCGCCAAGAGCACCGACATAGGTCACGGAACCAGCCATTGACTTGAGGACAGGAAGATACTTGTCGAATGTAGCCTTCTCACCACCGACCATGACAGAGAGAGTACCATCAATAGCCTTAGGCTCTCCACCCGATACAGGTGCATCAAGCATGTCACAGCCCTTAGCTTTGAGCTCTTCGCCGATCTTCTTGCTCTCAACCGGATCGATTGATGACATATCGATAAGAGTAAAGCCTGCCTTTGCTGTCTCGATGATGCCGCCTTTGCCAAGAACAGCGCTTCTTACCTGCGGGCTGTTCTGGACCATTGTGATAGCCTGATCGCACTCAGATGCAACTGCTGCGCCATTCTCTGCAGCCTTTGCTCCGCATGCTACGAGATCTGCGACCGCATCCTTGTTGAGATCACAGACAACAAGCTCATGGCCTGCCTTGATAAGGTTCTTTGCCATCGGGCGGCCCATAATGCCAAGACCAATAAAACCGATCTTCATACTACTTCCTCCTGATTTCCTTTATTACTTGAGATATCCGTATTTCCTGAGAACGTCCCTCAGTGCTTCCTGCTGTCCTTCCGGAGATGGCTTCGACGGAAGATAAGGCCTTCCGACCTCATGCCCGAGTATATTCGCCAGATCCTTTGTAGCAACAGGGAACGATGACTTATCCATCTGCAGCCTTATCGGGTTTAGGATGAACTGAGCCTCAAGAGCTCCCTTCAGATCGCCAGCCATGAACTTGTCGTATATCGAGCAGACAAGCTCCGGCAGGAAATTCGCTGTGCAGCAGACAGCTCCTATCGCACCGACAGAAAGACCTGCGAAAATCAGCGTATCCTTTCCGCACATGACGCGGAATCCGACATCGCGATTACGTCTGATGAACTCCTCCGTCTGTGTTATATCACCAGAGCTGTCCTTCATTCCGATGACATTCTCCTTCTCATGCACAAGACGCTCAACAACATCCTGCGGAATACCATAGCCGGTACGTCCAGGATTGTTATAGAGAATCATCGGAGTTCCCTCTATGCTGTCTGCAATGGTCGCAAAATGCGTATAGAGCTCATCAGCAGACGGCTTGAGGAACATTGGCTGAAGGATGGATATAGCCTTCACTCCGTGCTTCATGCCCATGTGTGCGAGCTTGATGCACTTCTTTGTCCTTATCTCTCCGATTCCCATATACACAGGGACACGGCCGTTGACCTGATCCATGATGACAGAAAGAATCTCCTCCTGCTCATCCTCGTCCTGCATATAGAACTCGCCATTCGAGCCAAAAGCAAGTATGCCGCTGACTCCGCCATCGATCATGAAATCGATATGCTTCCTGAGTCTTGCCTCATCAAGGCGCTCCTCAGAATCAATAGGAACCGCTATCGGCGGGACGATTCCAGAGAAAAAGCTTTTATCCATAGTCTCCCCTTAGTTTTTCAATTCTTATTATATAATCCTAAGACGTTATACGCATTTGTCAAATACAATTTGAAAAATTTACAGGGAAATCAAGACTTTTAGTAGCTCATGGTTGCTTGAGAACGCCTCAAATGCCTTTGCAGAATCATCGAAGCTGTACTTTGCAGATACAATGTTCGATACATCGATTTTCCCTGTCACGACACGGTCGACAAGGTCCTCGAAGTCCTTCTTCATGGCATTCCTGCTACCATAGATATCTATTTCCTTCTTCTGTATGAGAGTGAAATTGAAATCGAGGTTCTTCTTGCTGACACCTATGAGAGCTACACGTCCACCGAATGCGACGGAATCAATGGCATTCTGGAACGTCTGAGGAAGGCCTACAGCCTCTGCCGTGACATCGAATCCATTGATCTGCTTCTTTCCATGGACCATGGTAGATCCGGTTATGCGCTCCACTCCTTCCATAAGGGCCTCTGGGGATGTATTGCAGATTGACCCCGAAAAACCGAACATCTCAACATCACGCTTAAGCTTCTCCGGGATTATATCGGAGATATAGACATTGGCGCCCATGGATTTTGCAGATATACCGGCCATGACACCTATCGTCCCACCTCCAAAGATAAGGACGTTCTCTCCCGGTCTGATTCCAGCCCTGACCATCCCATGATACCCAATGCACATAGGCTCGATAACAGCAAGCTGATCAGGCGTGAGGCCTCTTCCATCGACAAGGCGCTCAATCGGCATCGTGATGTACTCGCAGAGTGCACCATCCATCTGACAACCCATCGTGCGGTTATCCATGCAAGCATTCACATGTCCGCGCTTGCAGCTATAGCATTCCCCGCAGTTGAAATATGGATTGGCCGTAACGATCATGCCAGGCTTGAATCCGAGATCATTATCATCAATCTCAACGATTTCAGCACTGAACTCATGTCCAGGGATGCGTGGATAATCAAAATATGCAAATGTACCACGGTATGATCCAAGATCGCTGCCGCAGATGCCAACACGAAGAATGCGGAGAAGAGCCTCACCCTTCTTCCTCACAGGAGCAGGGATATCCCTGATCTCCACCTTTCCAGGCTCAACAATGTAAACTGCCTTCATAGTATTTACTCCCAAAGCTTGAAATTTTACCTTAGAAAATAGGCCGCCGGAGCGGCCATATGTCAATTCATCGTGGCTTTGAATCCAGGATCCGTAGGAAGGATCGGATCGTAATTGCGCTTGAACAGCTCCACATGCGGGAACGAATCGGGAATAAGCCCCGCCTTTGCCGCCTTTATATACTCAGCGTAGGCAAGCATTGAGACGCCTGTACCCTTCTGCTCATCGGCAACGACCTCTTCTGCAAGGTAATATGCAACGCTGCCATCCCTCTTGAAGTTTCCATCTGGACCAAGACCGGCCCCCTTGCACATACCGCCAAGGGAGAGCTTTCCATTGACGAAAGTAAACTTCTGTATAGCTGTTCCCATAAGAGCGGATATTGCAGCATCGATATAATGCTCATCCTTGAAGACCCCGAGAAGAGCTCCCTTGAAGAGACTGTATGCGACCATCATAGAAGAACTCGTCTCAAGATAATTTCCCTCGACAGTCTTTCCCAGTGCCGTAAGCTGATAGAACATACCGCTCTCCTTATCCTGGTAAAGCAGCATTCCATCCATGGCTTCCTTCCAGATGCTGGCAATCGTCTCACGGTCCTCCTTCCTGTCCTCCGGCATGTACTCATATACATCAGCGAGTGCCATGAGATACCATCCAAGGGCCCTGGACCAGAAATTGGCTGAAAGTCCTGTCTCCTTATCGCACCAGAAGATCGAGCGGCTCTCATCCCAGGCGTGGTAGTAAATCTTCTTCTCCTCATCGAAGATATGCTCCCTGGCATTTCTGAACTGCCTGACGACATCATCATAGATTGATGCATCACCTGTTAGATTTGCATAGAGCATATAGAACGGAAGACCCATATAGAGCCCATCGAGCCAAATCTGGTTCGGATAGATGTTCTTGTGCCAGAAGCTGCCGCACTTGGCCCTTGGCTGTCTCTTCATCTGACCAGCAAGCGCCTCGATGGCCTTTCTGTACTTCTCCTCCCCTGTTTCCTTCAGCAGATCGAAAAGAGCCCTTCCTCCTGGAATCCTGTCAAGATTGTACTCCGACTCATCATAGAGCCTGATAGTGCCATCTTCATTGATATATCTGCTGTAGAAAGCCTTTATGGCATCCCACCAGACTTTATCGCCTGTGGCAGAATAAAGCTCCCTGAGGCCTATAATCACACAGGCATCCTCGTAATTCCACGTGTTCCTGTCATATGAAGCGAACCACTTTGTATACTGCTTGAAATAGAGATCGAAAACCATTGCCTACTCCTTTTTTATCTCTATATGGCAATATCCAAGGAACGGTCCAGGACCGCATCCAGATATGGAGCTTGCCATTGCAGGGAACGGGAGAACCTGATGGATACTGCCTGCAGACCCCCTGCCTAAGTACTCTTTACATTATCTTTCTTATGCTTCATCTGTCAAACATATTTCATGCATGAAAGACCTCCTGAGGCTCTATTCATGGAGCTTTCTGAAATCCCCAGGAGACATCCCAGCAATCTTCCTGAAGACCCTAGAGAAATATGCAGGATCCTGGAATCCAGTCTCTGCGGCTATATCCCGGACAGGAAGTGCTGTTGAAGAGAGAAGTACCTTTGCAGCATGGACACGGTAAAGACAGAGATATTCCCATGGCGAGATTCCGATTTCCCTATGGAATATGCGTGTAAGATAGTCCTCATTCACGCCAGCAGCCTCAGCAATCTGCCAGCGGGATATCACTGATCCGGATTTCCCGTTCATATATGCTATGGCTCTTCTGACCGGGGAGGCTGTGAACGCAGGAAGCATATCATCGCCATTGATTACCCCGGAAAGCCGCTTCACCGCGTCAGAAGAAGCAAAAACTGATGGATTCAGCATCAGCATTGAAGGTGCAGTGGAAAAGGCCTCGGTCTCCTCCATCTGGAATCTATCTTTTATATATATGATAGGTACGGAGGCAAAAGCCGCTTCGGACCTGAACCAGAGAACATCCTGCACATCCACACCAGAGAGGATTACGGCCGAGACAGTTCCTGCCTTCAGTGACTCCTCCCTGGAGCGTATCCTGATAGCCCTGCCAGAAATTGCTGATGGTAGCTCAATATCCCCATAGACAAGGATAAGATTCTCTGGGAACAATACCGATTCAAGCGATGCAGCTTCCTTACCAAGCGAAAAGCAAGCCATGCATGAATCCTTATATCCTTCTATGAGCGATGAAGGCACATCGCCATAGCGCCACGCTATGGTCATTGGATGCGGATTATCCAAAGAGGCAATGCCTGCTATCGCATCAGGAATATCATCTTGGGAATCACCCCTAAGAAAGAGAATCCCAGATCTTCCTTCTGGCGATGAACCATCAGTAAGCTGTGGATATGGAATGGATATGATAAGCCTTCTGCCTTCTATCGCGAATCCATAAGACGAGAAGAATGCTATACGCTCCGCAAGAATAAGCGACGGACTGCCTTCCCCTTCCTCCCCTATGCTGATTGAAAGCCTGAGACCTCTATCATCCAGATAGCCATTGATCTGGTCTCCCCATGATCTTATCAGATGCATCATCTCGGCAAATGCTGTCTTATCGATTTCGAACGAGGGAAGATCCATAGGGATATCTAGCCCGAAGCCGATGGATTCAAGCACAGGGACCATATGGCTGAATGGTATGAGTCTCTTCTCAGGGGAATAGCCTGCACGTTCCATAAGCGCCAGCCTGAGTATATGCTCAGCCTCAGAAAGCTTCATCGCAAGCTTTTCCCTGTCAATATCATGCGCGAGAAGAAGCCCTCTCATCTCCGATATAGGCTGAAGTACTCCCTGGGATAGCTTGGAATAGAACATCTGGGCATCGTTCTCGCTCCGTTCCGCTTCATTCCTCATCCTGGTAGCTTCCTCAAAGAGCTCTATGCCTCTGACTGCTGCAGAGAAGGACGAGCGCAGATTCTCGGCGATATAACTGCCATTGCCCTCCATCGAGAAGACGAGATGGCCGAGTTCCGATCTTCCATAGAACAGAGGCTCTACTATATACACACCTTGCTCAAGCTGACTGCATATTGATTCCGAAAGCATCATGTTCTCAGGGAAGGAACATGGTGTGGAATACAGCATACCTCCTGAGAACCCAGCTCTCATGACAGAGCGTCCTTCTTTATGAAGAACAAGAAAGCAGTTCCTTATCCCTATATCGGGAAAACTCTTCTGCATGATAGGAGGGATTGCTTCATAGGATCTTGCTGCAAGCAGGCCCGTCTTGAAGACATCAAGGATCCGGCTTTCATTGCGCACTCTGCTCCTTAGCTCTGCCTCCGTCCTTCTGTATTCCCTTGTGATCTCATGACCGAGCATGAGCGCATCCGGGCGCTTCATGACAGCATCAACAAGGATATCGGCATCGCCGGATGCTGCGATGAAAGCGGAAATACTCTCATGGAGATCGCTCCGGTTGCCACAGGAGGAAAGAATACGCTGGACTCCCTCATAATGATTTCCAGGCTCTCCCGCTATCCTATCCGATACACATCCGCAGGAATTGCGTATCACAAGCTCTGTCCTGATGCATTGGCTCGCTGCAGGCCTCCCTTCCATAAGGGCGCGCAGCATCGAGTATGCCACTGATATGATCCTGGCCACTGGCAGACGCACTGTGGTAAGTCCGGTGGAAAGCCTCTGATTATCATCTGTATCGTTGAACCCGCCTATCCTCAGGTCATCAGGTACTGTTATCCCCTGCTTTTCAAGATGCAGGACAGCTGATGTAAGAAGGAGATCCGATGCCGCAACCATGGCTGTGAAATCCCTGCCGGGAACGAGAGCTTCCGAATCGGTAAGATCACGGATTGCCCCAACCCCATCATTCCATCCATGCGGCCCTGATACAAGCCTGTTATCAACCGCTATACCATGGACGGACAGTGCATCACAGTACGCTCTGTATCTCTCCTCAGCTCCGCCGTGGTTCTCAGGACCGCGGAGGAACGCAATGCGCCTCTCTCCATGTACCTCTATGAAATGGCTGACAAGCGCTCTCATCCCGCTGTAGTCATCAAATGTAACCGAAGGAATTCCATCGGCATCCATTCCTATGACAACGGCAGGTATATCCGCAGCAATCTCGCGGACAAATCTCACGATATCGCTTTTTCTTGCAAAGCCTGACAGCGAGGATGCCCATATCATGATTCCATCAAGAGATCCTTTGCAGGCAAGATCGTATATCATAGAACGCATATTCTCACTGTCATCAGCTGCGTTGAGCCGACCTCCGGGAAGGATGAAGAGGGAGCAGCCGGGGGCCGTCCGGAATACTTCCGATAAAGCCTTCCACATCGCTATGCTTGTCCCTTGATATATGTTCGATGTTATGAATCCTATTCTTTCTGCCATTTTTCTGATTTTATTGTGCCGAAATTCCTCTATGAATGGCAAATATATTTGACAGATTGCCATAATGGACTAAACTGAAACTATGTTCCGTTTTTCAGCTGCCGAACAGAAACTCATAACTGCGAACAAATGGCTGGAGCGCATGATGCCGCTTCTCACACCAACAGGTGTGATACTCGGCCTTGTCGCTGCGAAGGTCTTCATAGATGGCAAGCCATTAGTGACACCGCTATTCGCATTCCTGACGCTTGTCAGCGGAATGGGTGTCACTGTGAAGGATTTCGGAGCAATAATCAGAAAGCCGAAACCCATATTCATCTTCCTGCTGACGACATATATAATCACGCCATGCATCATGACGGGGCTGGCGAATCTGCTTTTCCATGGCAATGGAGATGTCATAACAGGATTCGTCCTGCTCTATGCGATTCCGACAGCGGTCGTAGGATGTATATGGTCAAGCATATACAGCGGAAACAATGCACTTTCACTGACGCTGATAGTGATTGGAACAATGCTTGCTCCTATCTCCGTTCCGCTTACAGTCAGGGTCCTCGCATCATCGCACATCGAATTCGATACATCCGGAATGATGCTGTCACTTATTTACATGGTCGTGATTCCATCAGCTGTAGGCATTCTCATAAATGCTATCACAAAGGGGCACTGCATGGACCATGCGGTACCTGTGCTCAAGCCCTTCACGAAGATAGGGCTGCTCTTTGTGGTCATAATAAACACAAGCCAGATAGCAGAAGACCTCATCGCATCGGCATCGGTGGCATACATCCCGCAGGCTCTTGCCGCATTCTGCTTCACAGTTCTCGGATTCATCATATCGAGGACCATCGCAAGGCTTGCCAGGCTGGATCAGGCAAATACGGTCTCAGTCACATTCGCATCAAGCATGAAGAATATATCGGCAGCAATGGTGCTCGCCATACAGTTCTTCCCTCCTGCCTCACTGATTCCGATAATCTCTGGAATCGTGCTGCAGCAGACAACAACGGCAATCTCGGCGCATTTCCTTTTCGGAAACAAGCCGGATAAGAATATAATGGAAAACACACAAGGGAAAGGAGACGTCATATGAAGACAATCATGGAAACGGTACAGAAGCCTCAGCGCCCTGTAAAGGTACTTCAGTTCGGTGAGGGAAACTTCCTCAGGGCATTCGTTGACTGGATCATCGATATCCTCAATGAGAAGGGTGGCTTCAACGGTGATGTGATGATGGTACAGCCGCTCGCCAACGGCATGGGAGAGATGATCAATACGCAGAATGGTCTCTACACGACCGTTCTCAGAGGCGTACAGAACGGAAAGCCTGTTGAGGAATTCAGGAAGATCACCAGCGTTGCGGGATGCATAAACCCCTATTCGGATTATGATGCATTCATTGCACAGGCAGAGAATCCCGATCTCAGATTCATCATATCCAATACAACAGAGGCTGGTATCGCATACCATGAGGGCGACAAGCTTGAGGATAGGCCGCAGGTCTCATATCCTGGCAAGGTAGCAGCTTTCCTCTACAGAAGATACAAGCACTTCAACGGTGACGCATCCAAGGGAATCATAGCTATCCCATGCGAGCTCATCGACAAGAATGGCGACAATCTCAAGAGGATCGTTCTCCAGTATTCCAACGAGTGGGGTCTCGAGAAGGGCTTCATCGACTGGCTCGAGAATGCCTGCGATTTCTGCAATAGCCTTGTTGACAGAATCGTTCCGGGATACCCGAGGGCTGAGGCAGATGCAATCTGCGAGAAGCTCGGATACAAGGATAACCTCCTCGACAGCGCAGAGATCTTCCTTCTCTGGGTCATCGAATGCCATGGAAAAACACATGAGGACGAGCTTCCGACAGCAGCTGCCGGCGTAAACGTCATCTGGACCGATGATATGTCATTCTACAGGACAAGAAAGGTCCGCATCCTCAACGGCGCCCATACAATGTCCGTTCTTGCAGCATACCAGACAGGTCTCAACACAGTCGAGGAATGCATCAAGTCCGATCTAATCTTCCCAATGATGAAGAGAGGCCTTTTTGAGGAGATCATTCCATCGATGGACGGCGACAAGAAGCAGCTTGAGGAGTATGCAGGAGACGTTCTCGAGAGATTCGCCAATCCGTATATCGTCCACCTTCTTCTTTCAATCTCCCTCAACAGCGTATCGAAGTTCAAGACGCGTGATCTTCCATCGCTTCTCGGTTATGTAAAGAAGAATGGCAAGCTGCCGACAGTCCTTTCATTCTCGCTTGCAGCTCTCATCAGCTTCTATGAAGGAACAGAGTATGAGGGAACATCGCTCAAGGGAAACAGGAATGGAGAAAAGTACCTTATCAGCGATAGCCCGGAGGTCCTTGAGAAGTTCGCTTCCCTCTACAAGGCATCCTACAAGGACGCTGCAGAGAAGGGAAAAACTATCGCAAAGGCTGTTCTTTCCGAGTCTGCATGGTGGGGAGAGGATCTCACTGCAGTTGCAGGTCTTGAGGACAAGGTAGCTTCCTACCTCGAGTCCATCTGGACAAAGGGAATGACAGAAACCATCAGGAGTCTCTGATTTATGGCAAGAAAACTGATCAGAATCAATCCCCGCGATAATGTTGCAGTAGCTCTCGAGCCGCTCTTCAAGGGCGATGTTGTGACTGTCGATGGAGATACATTCACGATCTTCTCTGATATCCCCGGAGGGCACAAGGTTGCCCTCTCGGATATAAAGAAGGAAGAGAAGATCATCAAGTATGGCTACCCTATCGGTGCGGCCAAGGAGGATATAGGAAAGGGACAGCATGTCCATGCATTCAATATCCACACCTTGCTCTCTGAGGATGCTGAATATACGTATGATAGAGCTCAGGCCGAAGAGGCAATAAGAGAAGCCGAGGTAGACAGGGCAAGATGGAAGGATCATGTGCCTATGATCAAGGCATACAAGAGGCAGAACGGGAAGATAGGCATCCGCAATGCTCTCTGGATTGTTCCCACCGTTGGCTGCGTCAACCGCATAGCTGAGAAGCTTGAAGCATGGGGAAATGAAACGCTTGGAATCGAGGATGGAGTTCATGCATGGATCCATCCGTTCGGCTGTTCGCAGATGGGTGGAGACCACGAGAACACAAGGAAGATTCTCGCAGATCTCGTACATCATCCAAATGCCGGTGGCGTGCTTGTGCTCGGCCTTGGATGCGAGAACAACACGATGGATTCCTTCAAGGAGCTTCTCGGACCTGTTGACAGCTCAAGGGTGAAATTCCTTGTAGCCCAGGAGTCCGAGGATGAGATTGCCGATGCGAAGAAGCTCATGAGCGAGATCGCAGAGACGATGAAGGCAGACAGAAGGGAATCGGTTCCGATGTCCAATCTTGTCGTTGGATTCAAATGCGGCGGCTCGGATGGTCTTTCCGGCATTACGGCAAATCCACTCGTAGGTCATTTCTGCAATGCCCTCACGGCAATGGGCGGAACAGGCATCCTTACTGAAGTTCCGGAGATGTTCGGAGCTGAGCAGATGCTTATGAACAGGGCTGTGACAGAGGAAATCTTCAATAAGACAGTGAAGATGGTCCAGGATTTCAAGCACTACTTCACCGCCCATGGACAGGTTGTGTATGAGAATCCTTCACCAGGCAACAAAGCTGGCGGAATATCTACGCTGGAGGACAAGAGCCTCGGATGTGTTCAGAAAGGCGGAAGAGCTCCTGTAACATCGGTCCTTGGCTATGGAGACAGGGTCTCTGAACCCGGACTTACACTGCTCTCTGGCCCAGGCAATGATATCGTGTCCACAACAGATATGACAGCCGCGGGAGCCCACATGATTCTCTTCACAACGGGACGTGGAACTCCGCTCGGTGCTCCTGTACCAACAGTGAAGATCGCCACGAACCACAATCTGGCGCTTCACAAGAAGGACTGGATCGACTTCGATGCATCTCCGATGCTTACAGAGGATCCGGGGAAGGTAACGGACGATCTTATCAAGTTCATCATCAGTGTTGCTGATGGGGAAGAGCATACGAAGAACGAGATCAACGGCTATTCCGAGATCTCGATATTCAAGGATGGTGTTGTACTATGAAACCATTTATGGATAAGGATTTCCTTCTGGAAACAGGAACAGCGAAGACTCTGTATCATGAATATGCGGCAGATGCTCAGATATTCGATTACCATTGCCATCTCATCCCAGAGCAGATTGCATCGGACAAGAGGTTCACAACTATCACCGATGCATGGCTTGGCGGCGACCACTATAAGTGGAGAATGATGAGAGCATGCGGCTTTGACGAGAAGCTCATCACTGGCGATGCGGATCCATATGACAAGTTCCTCGCATGGGCAGAGACTATGGAGAATCTCATCGGCAACCCGCTGTATCACTGGACGCATCTCGAGCTCCAGAGATACTTCGGCATCAATGATATCCTCTGCAGGAAGAATGCAAAGAAGATCTATGACGAGGCTAATGAGCAGTTCAAATCCAATCCAGAGCTCTCCGTCTTCGGAATCATGAAGAAATTCAAGGTATACGCAGTCGGAACAACGGATGATCCAGCTGATGATCTCAAGTACCACAAGATCATCAAGGCAGATGGAAAGTGCCCTGCAAAGGTCATTCCTTCCTACCGCCCCGATAAGGCTCTGAACATCGAGAAGCCAGACTTCGCGGAGTATATCGCAAAACTCAGCGCAGCTGCCGGAATCGAAATCAAGAGCGCAGAAGATGTCATCAAGGCTCTTGAGAAGAGACTTGAGTTCTTCGTGGAGATGGGCTGCAGAGCATCCGATCATGCTCTTGTTACCTGCCCACATACATTCTGGGAAGCTTCGAAGGTCAATGCTGTATTCCAGAAGAGGATGGATGGAAGCGCTGTGACAGCAGAAGAGGCAGATGCATACAGGACATTTGTCCTTTCGGCTCTTGCCCGTGCATACAAAAAGAATAATGTCGCATTCCAGTGCCACTTCGCCTCAATCAGGGACAACAACAAGACGATGTTCCGTCTTCTTGGGCCGGATACAGGCTACGATGCATCGCATGACAAGGAGCTCGCAGAAGGCATCTCAATGTTCTTTGGTGCCCTCTCTGAGACAGATGAAGTACCTAAGACAATCTTCTATACCCTCAATCCTAAGGATTACTATACGCTCGCAACTCTCATGGGATGCTATCAGGGTGATGGAATCAAGGGAAAGATGCAGCTTGGCTCCGCATGGTGGTTCTGCGATCACAAAGATGGAATGGAGGAGCAGATCAAGGTTCTTGCAAATGTTGGCGTGCTCCCGGCTTTCATCGGTATGCTCACAGATTCAAGATCCTTCCTCTCCTACTCACGCCACGAGTATTTCAGACGCATACTCTGCAACGTGATCGGAAACTGGGTAGAGAATGGAGAGTTCCCTGCTGATATCGACAACCTCGGTGAGATGGTAAGGAACATATCGTTCAACAACGCACAGAAATACTTCGAAGGCTAAGAGAGGAAAAGAGAGAATGGAGAGGGATGATGAAAATAGGATGAGCGCGGTGGAGCGCACCATGCTGATTCTAGAGACGCTATCTAAGGCAGAAGCAATAAATCTTGAGAACATGGCTAAAATGACTGCTCTGCCGAAAGCTACGCTTCTGAGGTTCCTCTCCTCTCTTATCTCGCTTGGCTATGTATACCGCGACTCGGCTGATCAATACCATCTTACGCTTAAGATGTTCATGGTCGGGTCGAGGTCTCTTTCCCATATCGATCTTGTCTCAACGGCGAAACCTTTCGCAAAGAAGCTATCACAGAAACTTGGAGAGACTGTCCATATGGGAATCCTTGAGGATGACGAGGCTGTATATGTCCTCAAGGAGGAATCGAGCTACACGCTTAGGATGTATTCCCGGGTCGGGAAGATCATCCCCCTCTACTGTACAGCCATCGGCAAGGTATTCCTCTCCGAAATGAGCGAAGAGGAGCTTGATGGCTATCTGTCGACCCATACTCTCAAGCCATTCACCCCGAAATCCCTTGATGAATCCGGGCTCAGGGCTGAGCTTCATGAGATTCGCAGCAGAGGATGGGCTATTGACAGGGAGGAGCATGAGGAGAACATTGTCTGCATCGCTTCACCTATAAGAGACTACTCAGGCAAGGCTGTTGCTGCGATATCCGCTTCGTGGCCTGTCTTCCGTTTCTGCGGAGAGGATCTCGATAAGAATGCATCACTTGTCT
>CALXLE010000117.1 GCA_944389115.1 uncultured Spirochaetaceae bacterium | reverse complement strand
TAAATCCATCATCCTACCCTGATACATTCCAATATAGCAGACAAACCCCTATTGATGATAGAATTTATGGTATGGGTAATCTCTGGCATGTGAAAAACTGGTTCCGGGTCGGCAACAGGATATCCTGGAAGCTGAACTTCTATACACTTGGGGGTTTTCTCTATCTATATAAGCCATGGGATTGCTTCTATCGTCTTGCGGAGAAGAAACACGCATTCGTAATCTCCTATCTGAAGAAGGATCTTGGCCATATCATTGAGAAATACAGGGATATCCAGGAGACAAGAGGAAAAGACGATTACCCTCCACGAATATGGATACTCTGGTGGCAGGGCAAGGAAAATGCCCCGGACCTCGTCAAGGCATGCATAAAGAGCACAGAAAGAAATGCAGGCAATGCCGAGGTTGTCGTCATCACAAAAGACAACATCTCTGATTATATCGATATCCCCGGATACATCATCGAGAAAAAGGATAAGGACTGGATATCCTTCGCACAGCTTTCGGACATAATAAGGTTCCTGCTGCTTGAGAAATACGGAGGTCTATGGCTGGACGCTACGGTATTCACATCGCATGAGATACCCTCTGATTATTTCAGCTACGACTTCTTCTCGCAGCATACGAAATGGCAGAAGACATGCTTTGTGCAGCACAATCTCTACCACGGATTCATCATTGGCAGCAGGCCTCATGCGAAGCTTGTATCATTCGCAAGGGAGATGTTCCTCGAATACTGGCAAACACATGATACCCTGGTTGACTATCTCATGATTGACTACATTCTCATGATTGCCTATCAGGAATTCCCTGATATAAAAGCGGAGATAGATTCTCTGCCATGGTCAAGCGAGAGGCTCTATGATTTAGTCCATATGCTTGATACTCCCTACGATGAAGACGAATGGGATAAGCTCTCCAAAAAATGTATCTTCTCCAAGCTTGACTGGCATAGAAAATACAGATCAGAGATCAATGGGAAGGACACATATTACAGCCATATGCTCACTCTGACAGAAGAATAGTTCAGGAAATTTCCATCAACCATTGGCAGAAGCCACGACTCAAAGCGTATATCTATCAGGAGGTATGCCAATGGATAAGGAAAACAAGGCATCAGGATGCTATACTGATAGCATGAAAGGGATCTCAACCGACAGATTCAGCTTAGAGTATTTCATAACGAACAATCTTCTGTACGTCGATAAGACGATGTACGCTTATGAGTTCGTGAGATCAGCAGAAGAAAACTTCTTCTTCCTATCCCGACCGAGGCGGTTCGGCAAGTCCCTCTTCTGCTCTACGCTCCATGCCATATTCGAAGGGAAGAAGGATCTCTTCAAGGGTCTGTCTATAGCGGAGAAGACCGATTATTCATTCGAGAAGTATCCCGTGCTGCACTTCAACTTCGCGAATCTCAGCAAGCTCTCAGCAGAGGATTTCATCGGAAGCATGCAGGAGCTGATTGCTGATGAAGCTAAAAAGGCTGCTGGTATAACGGATCTGAGGGAGGCATCCCCTGCGAGGATGCTGAGGACATTGCTTTCTGAGATTGGGGAAAGGACCGGGAAGGGAGCTGTAATCATCGTAGATGAGTACGATGATCCGCTTACGAAGGCAATCCTCGGAGGGTTTAGCTATACAGAGGAGATGAGGCTCGTTCTGAATGACTTCTTCTCCGTGATAAAGAACAGCAGCGAGTACATAAGGTTCTTCTTCATGACAGGATGCGTTAGGCTGTCCAATCTCTCCATATTCTCCGCCATGAACAATCTCAAGGATATATCGATGGATCCACGGTTTGCAGGAGCATTCGGATATACGGAAGAGGAGGTTGAGGAGTTTTTTGGTGAAGGAATAGACGAGAACTGGGAGCGCTGTGGATATGGGACAAGGGAAGAGTTTTTCGGTGCTATCAAGGATTATTATGATGGCTACAGGTTCTCACCTCGTTCCGATATAAAGGTTTATAACCCAGTATCCCTAGGTTCCTTCTTCTCTGATGGTTGTATCTTCGATAACTATTGGGAGAAAACAGGCTTAACGCTTCTTGCTGTGCAGGCAGTTTCAATATATGGCATATCTCTATTTTCCGATATAGAAGATAATTCCGAAGAAATAACCGTTGAAGCAGCTGTTTCCGCATTCACGAATTTCAGTCTTACACGACTCAATGACAAAAAGGCTGGAAAAGATGCAGTATTTGCCCTGCTGTATTATTCCGGATATCTTACGCTGATACGTCAGGATGTCAGAACATATATCCTGGGATTCCCGAATATAGAAGTACATGCGACATTTATCGGCAGTCTTATCTCTGAGCATACAGGGGATGAAAACTATATGGATGTCTGGATCAGTCATTTCCACAAAGCATGTGCAGCAGGAAACGTAGAAAAGGTAATGAATGAGATTGATATTTATCTGCAAGGATTTCAATATGATGTTGTATCCAAATGGGATGAAGCAGCATTCCAAGGGGTATTCCATTCTATATTCGAATTCAATTCCATGCTGATATCAAGCGAAGTAAGAGGACTGATAGGCAGAAGCGATGAGGTTCTGATTGCAGGAAATCATATATGGATTTTCGAACTGAAAATCAACAGAAAAGCAGAGGAGGCCCTTGAGCAGATAAAGAGGAACAGATATGAGGGTAAGTATCTCGATTATTCTAGAGTCCATAGGATGGAAATCCATCTTATAGGTATTAACCTCAATACAAAGACGAGAAAACTATCATGGATAGCTGAATAGCTTGCACTACCCCGCTTACAGCATCTATACTCACGGGAGAATCATGGATAATCTAGCAGCAAAAAGGCTGAAACGAATCGAGAAATCAAAGCTCAATACGACAATCGCCCTTACGACATCCATAGTCATGGGGGTGCTGAGCTTTGCAGAGCGTACTGTCTTCAACCGCTGTTTCATCCCGGACTATCTCGGTCTCTACAGTTTTTTCAACAATCTTGTAGGAATCATCAATACAGCAGAACTTGGAATCGGAACATCAATCGCCTTTGCCCTATATGCTCCGCTGGAGTATGGACAGAAGGACCAGATAGCAGCCATCATGCATTTCTTCCGCAAAGCATATGCTATCGTCGGAACAATCGTGCTGGTTATCGGGGTTCTGATAATACCTGTCATGCCGATGCTGCTTAAAACAGACATAGATATGCATTCTGTGTATATCTACTACTTGTTCTTCCTATTCCGCACTGTTACTAACTATTATTTCGGTTACAAGGAAATACTGCTATCAGCAAACCAGGAGCAATACAAGGTCACATTCATAACGAACATGGCCTGGTCCATACTTTATGTTGCCGAGATGATCATCTCGGTGACAACTGGCAATTTCCTCTACTATGTCATCGCAATATTCACAGTAAACCTTATAAGAGCAATCATCCTGAACATAAAAGCATCAAGGCAGTTCCCTGAGCTTAGGAAATACAGGAATGTAAAGATTGACAGGGATAGCATAAATCATCTGAAGCGGAATACAGGGGGGCTGATAATAACAAGATTGTCGAGTGTGCTTGTCACAACAACCGACTCCCTTCTGATAAGCGCTATGGTCGGAACGGCATTCCTTGGTAAGTATGCGAACTACCAGATGATCACCACTGGGCTGATGTCGATATCAGCACTGCTTCCACAGTCGATAACAGCAAGCATCGGCAATGCGGGTGTAACGGAATCCAAGCGTTCCATGTCCAAAAGCTTCGAGACCCTGAACCTTGCATCATTCTTTATCTACAGCTCGCTTACGATTATTCTTCTCACAATCGTAAATCCGCTTGTTGAGATCTTCTTCGGTCCTGACAGATCCCTGCCGTTCTTCTCTACACTGCTGATATGCATAAACTTCTATCTGAATAACCAGAGGGAGCTGCTTCTCACATTCAAGTCCTCGCTCGGGCTCTACTGGGAAGACAGGAAGAGACCTATAGCAGAAGGTCTGACAAATCTCATTGTGTCGATAGTGCTTGGAAGATACATGGGATTCGATGGAATCATCATCGGCACCATAGTGACGAATGTCTGCGTCAACCTTGCAATCGAACCACTTGTCATAATCCACAATGGTCTCAGGACATCCGCCCTCTGGTACTATCTTTCGATAACGGGACGTTTCCTGCTCTCGATGGCCGTGGCAGCAATATCGCTTTATCTTGCATCCTTTGTTCCGTTTGATGGAATCGCAGGGCTTCTTTCAAAAGCGATTATAGCCATAGCGGTTACCGCTGCTGCCTTCTACCTTGTATACAGAAAAGATGAGAATGCCAGAGCAATATTCCGCACTCTCAGGATTGCTTTCTCAAAGAAGAGGAATCCTCAATAAGCATTCTGGCAAGATGCTCCGCGCTGTATTCAATAGGAATTGCCTTGAAATTCTCATCCATTGCTGCAAGCTTCTCCGGATTTCTGGCAAGATCAAGAATAATGGACAGCTGCTTATCCTTATCTTCCGAGGCATTCCAGCCAACATTATACTTCTCGACATATTCAGCCGAGGGGATAACCGTATAGACCAGATCCGTAATGAGGAATGGTCGGTGTGCGTACATTGCCTCCACGATTGTATTGATACCAGCCCTTCCTGCGATTATATCTGAAGCCGCAAGATACTCGCTTACATTCCTGACAAATCCAGGTGCATGTATCCTTGAGCTCTTGTTCTTCGCGCCTGAGGCTATGCCTTCAATGCGTTTCTTCATTGCATCATCGAATCCGCCAAGAATCACAATCTGGAACGGAATATCGGATTTAAGAAGCGCTGACAGCAAAGAAAGCGACCCCAGCCCTTCCCCTCCAAGATTCAGCTGGACAGTGAACATGGACTCATCAAGGCCAAGCTTCTTCCTGGCCTCCTTCTTTGAGAGCTTAGGGCTCTCCGCGACTTCTTTCTGCAGAGGAAATGGCGAAAGCACGATCGTCTCCGGAGCCTGTCCCATCTTCCTTACCCTCTCGGCACCTTCTTCCGTTGCAATGAAGAACTTCCTGAGCCTTGGGCAGATTGCCGCGACAGGAGCGGAGAAGACATCTGTTGCGAAATAATATACGGGGATATTGCTGCCTACGGAGTGAAGCATCTCTGAGATAATCGTTCCTGCATATGGATGGGTTGTGAATATGAAATCGGGACGGAACTCATCGAAATCCGCATAAAGCATCCTCATGCAGTGCTTTATGGCGAACTTCACCGCCATCTCCATCCCATTCGAATCACTGTCATTATGCTTTGAAATATGCTGCTCTAGGCGTGGCATGCGGAGCATCGTACGCCAGAATAGCTTGTTTATCCTTCCAATCCATCTTATATCAAGATAGTCGAAGAACTCCTCCAGCCTTGTCTCTACACCGAGCTTCTCAAGCTCCTCTGAAACAGCCTTCGCTGGAACATAATGGCCTTTGCCACCATCAACATAAATACAGACAGCTTTCATTGATAATCCACCTCCAAATAGTATACAGGAAAGCATTCTTGTAGACAAAGGCAATCGAAGGTATCATCACAATATGGGAAAAGACAACAGAGTGAGTGCTGTGGAGCGTTTCATGAGACTCGTAGCAGCACATGCATATATCGTTCTTGCCATTGTTGCTGTCATTACAATCGTATTCGCCATAGCAATGCTGAGACTGTCGATTGATGGCAATGTGTTCGCATACATGACTGCAGTGGAACCTTCTGAGTTCATACTCACTCCTGAGACGAAGCCCTCGGATGTACTTAAGCTCGAGGGAATCAATGGACCATTCCCGCTACCGGAGAGAGGAGAGGTCACTGATATACCGGAAAGAGACAAATCCGCACTCAGGGCAGGTCTTGAGGATAATCCGAATGAATATGCGGAGATGGAATCCGGACCATCCTCCATACCCCACTCCCCTGACGATAATCCACCATATTACGACGGCTATGTGATCATATTCACATCCGAGGATATGTTCACCCCTGAAGTGCTTAATACAATCTATGCTGTCAGAGAGAATCTTGCGGAGCGCTGGGAGATCGGGCCCGGCCTTTCCCCATTCGACTATGTGACAGTTGAAAAGAAGGGAACAAGGCTCTCTGTCGCCCCGATAGCACCTGTAAAGGCCGGAGAGACATGGACAGAGGCCGATGCGGAGATCTTCCGCACGCGCCTTATGAATGATTCGGTCGCCAAGAACTACCTTTACACAGAGGACGGGACAACGATAATGCTCTATTACAGGGCAAGAGGACTCTCAAGCACGGCAATCGACGAGCTCAACGCAATCGTCAATCCTCTCAGGGCATATGGAAGAGTAGCCCTCAATGGCGGAGGACTTCTGAGCGATGCTGTCATGGGCTATATAAACAAGGATCTCATAACGCTCCTTGTCCTCTGCTTCGCTGTGATACTTGTAGTCTACTACCTGTCATTCCGATCGATCCGGGCGATGTTCGTACCTGCTTCGCTTTCCATAATAGGCATAATATGGACACTGGGAGCAATGGCACTATTGGGCTACAAGCTGACAATAGTAACGATACTTACCCCATGTCTCGTCCTTACCCTCGCATCATCCTATTCGATACATATGATGAGCGAGTATCTGGAAGCCGTCATGCGGAATGAAAGAGACAGGCTCCCGGAACACTATGCAAGGATATCGAAGACGATATTCTATGCGATGCTTACTACTGTCTCAGGATTCCTATCATTCCTGATCTGCCGTACCGTGATATTCCGCGAATTCGGCATCACGATATCAATAGGTGTCGCATTCTGCGCGCTCCTTGCCTTCACATATCTGCCAGCAATACTCACGGTAAATAAGAAGCCGTTATCCAGAAAGCAGGAGAAGTCATTCAGAACAGGACTGATGACAAGAGGCATCAACCATCTTTCCGATACCGTTGTTGATAGATGGTATGTCTTCATAGTTATCCTCGTCATCATTGCAATCCTCTTTTTCTTCACGCACGATCTCATAGGATTCGACTCAAACTACATGTCCTACTTCCCCAAGGACTCTGAGATTGTCCAGGACTCGCTGTATTTCGCACGCACGCTTGGTGGTACTGATCCATATTACTTCACCATCAGAGCTCCCGGAGGTGAATCGGGATTCTTCCTCAAAAATGAGAACCTTGAGAAGGTATATGCATATGAGAACGCTATAATGGCAGCCTCCCCCGACATAGTGCAGATACTCTCATTCAGTCAGTATGTCAGTTTCCTCAATGAGGTCTACAATGGAGAACCTGGTATCCCTTCAAGCGATGGTCTGATAAACCTTCTCTCAAGGGTTCTCAAGCAGATTGAAGCCCAGATCGGCTCGGACGTACTGAGCATACTGATAAATGATGATGCATCGGAAATCACACTCTCAATGAGGAACTACGATTCCGTCGCTGGCGACCTGCAGACCACTGCAAGTGCCAGGAGACTTGAGACAGTGCTTGATTACTATCGCTACATGCTTCCGGAAGGAACGGAAAGCAGGATATGGTGCAGCGCATCGGACAGCCTGAGATCGGTGGATATCATAATGGAGGATCAGACAATATCGACATATCTTTCAATGGTTCTCATCCTGATATTCGCATCAATGGCATTCGCATCAGTCCCCTATGCCCTTCTTGCCCTCATACCGATCAGTGTCGGAGTAATGATAAACTACATCTTCATGTGGGTAGCAGGTATTCCGTTCGACATGGTCACCGTAGGCTTCTCATCCATAGCGATGGGAACAGGTGTCGATGATACGATACACTTCATGATCCGCTATAGACGAAAGAAGAAGGAAAAGCCATGGATGACTACAAGGGAACTGCTGAAGGAGAATCTCAGGGAAACCGGCAGACCGATAATCCTTACATCCCTCAGCATCGATGCCGGACTGATGATGCTCGTATTCGCATCATTCCGCCCTGTGCGCTACTTTGGAGTGCTCATGTGTATAGCGCTTACAGCAGCAATGGTAGCGACGCTCTGCATACTGCCTCCTGCACTGATGCTGATTGATTTCATCAGATGCAAAGCAAGGAAAAATGCATAGAATATAAACTAAGCCGGCAGGACCACTGCCGGCTCTTCATCCACGCTGCTCCATAGAAATCAATTGATGATTGATATTGATTTAATGATGATCATGACTGCGGGGTGAGCATCAGCTCATAAGCAGGCTTTGCGCTTCCTTCAAAAAACACATAGCCTGTATGGATGAATCCCAGCTTTTCCAGCAGATGCTTCATGATCTGATTCGAATCATCTGTGTCAATCCTTAGAGAGAAAGCTCCTCTTTTCCTTCCGATTTCAGCTGCTTTACTTATAATTTCAGGAAATAGTCCTCTGCCCCTGACCGCATCTTATAGCGCAAGCCTGTGTATTGCGATATAAGGTCCGTCCGAAATCCATTTTCCATCTATAGCAGCATATGACTCATCATCGGACAAGATAGCAAGATATCCCTCTGTCTTACCTTCGACTTCAATCTTGTAACCTACGCCATTTTCCGCATCATTCTCAATCAGAGATTCCGATGGATATCCTCCAGCCCATTGCATGTTTCCATAGCTGAGAAGGAACTGGCGTGCTTCTTCTATGATTTCCATAATACGGCGTATATCGTCGTGATTTATCGTATCAAGCACCATATTCTGCTTATAGGCTTATATACCAGAATAATCAAGGGAGAGCGGAATGAAGCGTAGACCAGACTTACTCAGATCGTTACGAAGTTTGGCTGGACACTGAAGGCAATTGAGGAGGGATGCCGAAGCATGCCCATCTTTTCCCGTGGCCTCTTCGATGGCACGTAGACTGAAATCCATCTCAACGGTGCACATCTTCCCAGCCTTTCCTAAACTCAGAGAGATGAAGTTCTGGGGTTCAATACTAGTAAGAAAAATCACAGGGCGATGGAGAGAAGATGCATAGAGAAACAGAAGTAGAACATCGAAGGTGACAAATGATGGAATGCCCGACATGCAGAAGGATAGCCGTTCTTTGACTATATTCAGCTCATTGTCTTTCCTATCCAGTTCGATTTTATCTAAGACAGATTTCTCAGCATATCGTTATTGAATTTGGATATAATGCGCCTTCTGTCTACTATCGAGCCTAAGACAGCAGGAGGTGCAAGGCTGAAGGAGAAGATTGAGGGATATATCAGACCGGAAAAGGATTTCCGGGGGCTGTTCTCCGTCGGATTCACTCCTTCTATCTTTGTTCATACGAATCCCTCGGACTATGGAAAGGCAGAGGGTGCCTTCGATATCGATGCTGTTAATACACCTGTTGCTGATATAGCCATCGGTCTGACATACAAAGAGTACATAGCAGGCTATATGGATTTTTCCCTAGGGTTCAATTTCGCAGATGCATCATCGGAAAGCTCAGACCCGCGGTACAGGAATATATTCTCATCGAATATTCCATTTGCGTCGGAAGGATCCATAAGCATGAACTTCCCTAACAGAGCATATGCGGTCTTCGGCTTTGATGCTTTCCGTATTGCTGGTGGCAGAGACAGGCTTTCCTGGGGAAATGGCGTTATGGGCAATATGATGATCGGGGATACACTTCCATACCATGACTATGTATCGCTATCGTTCACAGGCTCTGACTGGTTCAGCTACCAGATGCTGGCAAGCTTCTTCTCACACTCCGTCAATTTCACTGATGACGCCTCAGATAGCGACCGCAATCCATTGCATGGAGTAAGATTCTTCCTTGGCCACAGGTTTGAGATGCGATTCTTCTCCGGAAAGGTAAAGCTCACAGTGAATGAATCGATAATGTATCAATCTGAAGATGGATATCTCGACCCTCGGCTCCTGAATCCGCTCATGTTCCTCCATAATCTCTATATGGCAGGAAATGCGAACTCGCTGGCTGTATTCGAGCTAGAGTATGCACCTATCAGGACCTTGAGCCTATACGCGCAGATAGCAATCGATGATCTTGCAATGCCAAATGAGCCGCAGCCAGGCAGGGACGCGGGAGCCTCGGCCGATGGCTGGGGCTTGATGGGAGGTCTTCGCTTTGCAATGGCACAGCCCAGCGGAAACTACTTCTTTGGAAATGCAGAGATCGTCTATACATCCCCATTCCTCTACCACAGGGCAGATGATACGGAGAAAAGCGCCTATGATCTTTACTATGTATCATCGATCAGAGTGCAGGATGGAGGCGCTAAGAGGATATCGAGATACCTATCATTCCCATTCGGTTCCGATGCAATAGCAACACTTCTCAGATTTGGCTATAAAGATATAAATCTCTATTCCGTAGAGGGGAACATATTCTTCATGGCACATGGAGTCATCGGCAAGGACAGCATGACAACACAGTACAGTGGGCCATCAGACTCCTCGGTATCGGCACCCAGCACTTCAAACCCATTCGACCCAGATGAGAATGGTGAGGTTGAATATACATTCGCATTCGGTGCCGAAGGAGATATATCTCCTCTCTCCTTTCTTTCAATCAATGCCGGAGCATATTGCTTCCTCATATGGAACAAGGACAATGAGCCATCTCCCTGTTCCATAGATTTCCAGCTATCACTCGGGCTTGAAATACGGTACTAGAGTATCGTCCACTTTATGCCGAAATATGTCTGAGGAATGAATCTCGTATTGCCTTCCTGGTTTTTGTAATTAACATGGCACTGCAAGCTTACTCCGCCAAGGACCTCAAGGTTTCTGATGCACTCCCATGTCGCATTGCCTTCAAGCTTTACAACATGCCATGCAATCCCTGTAGGAGTATTCTTCCCTGCAAAATCACCAAAGATAGGATTGCTCATGCCTCCTCTGCCGCCTTTCTCTCCCGTAACCGAATAGACCAGTCTGCCATCTGCCTTGATGTGATGCTCGTAATTGTCATATTGCGCACCCGCAGCGATGACTATCGAGTCAGGACCATATGGATAGCCAGAGTAATTCATAGTTGATGCCTGGTAATCATTATAGAAATAGCCGAGGATCCAGTCATAATTGTAGTTCGGATCCGTCAGTTCCTCGTCGTTATACTTCTCATTGAGATAGAGATACGGTGTTGTGTAAGCTCCTTCGAGCCAGACTGTATATGATGAGTTCTCAAGATGTTCTGTCCATGCAAGATTGAGAAGCCCTCCGAATGCATTCGGGAGAGGCGCTGTCTCATGGGCCATCTGGACCTGATCCATTACGAACTGGGCACCGAGGGAAAGCCCTGGCATCAGCGCAGCCTCAATCTCAACGGAGAAGATATTGTTCGCCTCATCATGAGGACTCTCAATGAATCTGTCGCTTGAGTTATTGTAGTAGTTATGAGCAATCATGAACGGAGTGAAGAAGCGGAAATCAAATGCCGATGTTGCCCAGTATGTTGCTCCGAAATTAACAACGGCCCTGACCTTATCGAGAATATTGAAATTAAAGCGGTGGATGACTCTGTTCTGATGATGCCCGCCGAAATGCGCTCTTTCGAACTCAGTTGCGCTGGACTGGTTATCGAAATGGGTGAATGAGACATTGTATGTGAAAATATTGCTGGTTGCAGAGAGCTTCATCAGCTCCTGATAAGGAAAGTTGTTGCCAACAACCATGTTGCCTGTGAAGCCACTTCCCATCTGGTGCTCTGTCCTTCCCACAATGAGGTTTATCCAGTCATTGCCGACTGCACCGCGGGCAAGGAATGGAATCTCCGCAAGAAGCGCAGGCTGATTCTTGCTGCCTGCAAACTGCCACTCGCCATCTCTGTAGCTGACAAGCCAGTCGAAGCTTGTTATCGTCATGCCTTTGCCGATTGCACTGTTTGCAAGCGGAAGCTCCACCTCAAGGAATACGTTATCGCCGAAGTCGAAGGCCGCACCGACTGCAGCAAACTTCGTTTCCTGATTGTATGGCAGGAAGAAATCATTCCTGTCCTCTATAATCCCCTCATTTCCGAACTGATCGACTGTCAGGAACACCTGTGGAGCAAGGTATATATCGAAGTCCATCTGGAATGAGCCATTTGCATTATTCAGCTCTGCGAGTATGCCCTCATACCGCCCTTTCTCTGCAGCGGAGAGCGATGTGCTGTCTATCCTTTCAAGAGCGATGATAAGCTCATGCCCAGTCACCGGAGTCGCGGATGACGGTCCAGTAACACCAGCAGAACGGCACAGCGACTGAACAAGCCTGTACTCATCATCATCGTAGTCATAAAGCTTCATCGTAGATGCGGATGCAAGAGGCAAAGCCGCTAGGATCGCAGCTATCAGAAGAACAATAATTCCTTTCAAATTCCTCATACCTTATTCCAGTCCCTATTTGATGATATATGAGGAATTTTTTTCTATATAAGGAGTTATAAGACATGCTCCCATGATGACATCATCTCTGGAAGTAGACAGAAGGCGCATTATATCCATCTCTGTCCATGGTCTTGCCCCAAACGGAGAAGCCTGTCCCTCTATCGTATACAGCGCATCCATCTCGCTATATACAGGATGATCCATATGGAACATCTCAAGCGATCCGGCTGACAGCATTGCTGGAATCAGCAGCATCAGAAGAATAGGCAGAAATTTCCTCATGGCAATATAATATAGCATATAGCTGCTTTGAAAAATAAGATTGAAGGAATACTGTAGTTCTGTTAACATTCCACTAGCACTATTCAAGGGGTTATTCCGATGCGGATTGCCTTCGGGTTCGACATATTCTATCCAGAGACCAATGGCGTTATAACAACGACAATAAATCTTGCCAACAATCTTATACGCCAAGGTCATTCCGTGTGGTTTTTTGTACCAAAGGAAAAGGGATTCACCGCGAACGTCATTGAAGAAGGAATCAGGGTTGTGCATGTTCCAGCCATTCCCGCCTGGATTTATAAAGGAATAAAGCTGCTGCCAATCTATGGATGGTATCTTATGCCATATCTAGCTAAGTATCATATAGATATAGTGCATAATACATCCCCATGGCTTATGGGCATGGCTCTCAACCATGCAGCGAGACGGCTCCACATCCCTACGATAGCAACGCATCATACGCTCATTGATAACCCCATATACATCCGCTATGCACTGAAGAGCAAGACTCTTGCAAATGCTGCAAAAGATGCTATCTGGACCGTTGTCTTCAATCCTTTCTATAAGCTGACATGGATGGCAACGGCTCCCAACGAGGAGACCTGCGAGCAGGTGCGGAGCAGGATCCCGGGACTTGAAGTAAGATATGTCTCCAACGGAATAGACATCTCACGCTTCGATGACTCGCTTCCTGAGGCTCCTCTTCCTGCGAAGATTGACCCTGCATGGCTTGGAAAGCGTACCCTGCTCTACATAGGAAGGCTCGGATACGAGAAGGCTGTTGATGTGGCGATCAAGGCATTCGCGCTGTGCCTTGAGAAGAATCACGATGCCCATTTCATCATCATAGGACAGGGACCTGCAGAGGATGAGCTGATAAAGCTCGCCCAGAGCGTCGATAAGACAAACCATATCCATATGACAGGAATGATACCCAATCAGGAGCTGATAGGATCGAAGCTGCTGAAGAAGATATCTGCATTCGTGACGGCATCGCTTTCAGAGAACCAGGCGATGACAGTCATCGAATCGCTCTGTTCCGGCACTCCTGTGATAGCAGCCGATGTGGCGAACATGAGAGCTTTGATCTCCGATGAGCAGGGATGGTTCTTCGAAGGCGGAAGCATCGATTCCCTCGCCGATATAATGGATCATGTCCTCAATAATCCTGAGGAGCGTGACAGAAAAGCCGCTGAAGCAGGCAAAGCGATAAAGAAATTCGATGGAGCTGAGGTAGCAAGGGAGTTCGTATCGCTCTATGAGGAGCTGATAGCGATGAAGAAGGAAGGATTCTTCGTCCCCGGCGGAGAGAAGAGAGCCAGGAAGTATCTTAGGAAGATAAGGAAAGGCTGATCAGAACATTGCTGTGAAGTAGGCTCCGAGGTCAAGAGAGACTCCTCCAGCATAACCTTCCATCGGCAGGTAATCATAGTAGAATCCTACATGGCACTGGAAGAACCCCAGGATATGCAGACGGAGCCTTGCACCTAGCGTCCCATAGAATTTCACGGAGTCGCTCTCTACGGTGCTGTTCAGCACATCACCTGCAGACAGTGCATTCTCAATGAATACCGTAAGCTCTGGATAGGTTCCCTTCGTCAGGAATTCAGGGCCGTTCAGTATCACGGCAGCATAGGCATCGGTCATGAATACCCGAGGAGGAATCTCCTTGGTACGGAATGATATTGCATATGCATGGCGTGGAACCGCGCCTCCGAAGAGGAACTGGCATGTCATATTAAAATCCACGACAAGCGAGTAGAGATTCATATCGCTTCTTGCCTTCTGATTCTGGCTCAGGATTGTATGCTTCCATGATGCTGAGTAGATCATACGGTAATAATCCGTCCTCGTCTCAAACATCGGCAGATCATTGAAAAGCCACCATGGCGCAAGAGTTATCGAAGCTGAGAAATTGTAGCCTTCCGGATAAAGGTAATGGTTATCCAGATTCCTGAAGACAAGAGAAAGGTTCACATAATTCGACAGCGCATAGAGATTGCCGGAAAGCTCCGGTGTGCCGGGAAAATTCCCACCTGCGGAATCTGGGAAATAGTCCTTATTGCCAAAGAGTCCGCTGAAATTGCCATGCTGGATATCATAGAAGGATGCAAATGCCTGCTCCCATCTCATACCTACGGAGACGCTCAGCGTCAGGAAATCGGGTTTTGAAGGGTCTGGGTTGTCTATAAGCCCCTGATCAAGACCCACAGAACCATCGGAGAATACAACGGAGTAATTCTCTTCCTGCCCTGGATTATGGTCTGTTATTATCTCACCAGTCAGAGGATCCTGCCTGAGAGTCCTCTGCGCCATTCCAGCCTCTACCCTTACGACCGCTCTTGAATCGAGATTCTCGAAGAAATCAAGGTTATCGATGCCGAATTCCCCCCAGAAGCTTACAGGGAACACACTGTATGCGAAGTCCGTGAGAAACGATGCATTGATGATATTCGAGAAGAAGACCTCGCCCTCTGCGCCTAGTGGCAGCATCATGATGGCGGAAATGACAATCAGGATCAAACGGCGCATAACGCTGATGATATTATCATTTAGCGCCATTTTATGATATAGTTTCCGGCATTATGGAATACAAGGTCCCGGAAAACCCTTCAGAAAACCGGATTGGCAGCTTCACACCGCTTGTTGCCGTTTCCGGACTATTGATCATGCTTTACTTAACTGCCAATCTCATGGCGGTCAAAGTCATCTCGATCGGTCCTCTTGCACTCTTCGATGCAGGAACGATCACGTTTCCTATAGCATATATGCTCTCCGATGTGCTTGCTGAGATATGGGGATACAGAACAGCGAAGAAGGTCATATTCCTGACGTTCGTCTGCAATATCCTGCTGGTGGTATTCACATCAATCGGCATAATCCTGCCCTACCCCGATTATATGGAAGGGATCCAGAATGCATATGCAGCAATCTATACATATGTTCCAAGAATCGTCGCTGCGTCACTGGTCTCATTCTTAGCTGGGGATATCATGAATGCAAAGATCCTTGTTGCGATGAGGGACAGAAGCAGGAACGGACGCAATCTGTGGATGAGGACGATAGGATCATCCGCTGTCGGATATCTCATCGATACAGTGCTTTTTGTGCTGATAGCATTCACAGGCACGGCTCCTGCATCGGATCTTCTTTCAATGATATCAGTCCAGTATGCAGCGAAGCTCGGCCTTGAGGCTGTCTTCGGCACCCCCCTTGCATATATGGCAATAGGATTCATCAGGAGGAAGTATGCTTGAAAGATACAGCAGGATAACCCAGGGGCTGAAAAGGGAGTTCATACTGCTCCAAGGAACCGGATGCATATGGAGAAAGTGCGTGTTCTGCGATTACTACACCGACTCCTCATCCGATCCATTCAGAGTCAATTCCCCCGTTCTCGATAAGGTGACAGGAGAGTTCGGAGTGCTGGATATCATAAACTCCGGATCTGCGCAGGAATTCGATGAGAAGACAGTCGGGAAAATCGCGGTTACAGTAAGCGAAAAAGGAATTCATGATCTCTGGTTTGAATCGCACTGGGTATGGCGGAATGAGCTTGAATCGTTTGCCTCCAATTTTCCATGCAGGGTGCATTACCGTCTTGGGGTTGAATCCTTCAACCCCGACCTCCGCCTTAAATGGAGGAAGGGAATCGGGAGAGATGTCACACCAGAGATGATCAGAGAGCGGTATGACGGCGTCTGCCTGCTTGCCGGCATCAAAGGACAGACTGAGAAGGATATCATGGAGTCGGTTGAGATTGCCGAGCGGCTATTCGATTACTACTCCGTCAATCTCTTCTGCCCGAACAGTACCTCTACGGAGAAGGATGAGGAGCTTTCAAGGCTGTTCATCGAGAAGCTTGCGCCTGAAATAAGGAAGAGCTGCAAGGCAGAGGTCCTTATAGAGAATACAGACCTTGGTGTCGGCTGATGGATTTGCCACGCTTAAAGATGCTATAATACCACCATGAACAGATTCTTCCAGTTCGCATTCTCAAAGCTCAAAGGAGTGAAGGTCTATGCGCTTGTCGGGCGATCAGGGACGGGCAAGAGCTATCACTCAAAGCTTGTCGCGGCGAAGCACAGGATCGATCTGATTATCGACGACGGACTTCTCATAAAAGGCAACAGGATCCTTGCAGGGCACAGCGCGAAGAAGGATTCGGACTTCCTCGCGGCAGTCCGCACTGCTGTCTTTGATGATGAGGAACACCGCGATGAAGTGATGAATGCCCTCCTGAAGGAACGCTATAAGAAGATCCTGATAATAGGTACCTCCGAGAAGATGGTAAGGAAGATAGCAAAGCGCCTCGAACTGCCTGATCCTGAGAAGATCATCCATATTGAGGATGTGGCCTCACAGGAAGAGATCGAGACAGCAATGAGAATCAGGTATACAGAAGGAAAGCATGTAATCCCTGTTCCCTCGATTGAGGTCACGCGCTCAGCACCTCAGATAGTCTATGATTCCATGAAGGTATTCATGGGGAAGAAAGGCCACAGCAAGAGAAACCAGACATATGAGAAGACCATCGTCCGCCCGGAATTCTCACGCCCTGATAAAGAGGAGCTTTCAGAGGCAGTCCTCACTCAGATGGTCAGGCATGCCATCGGAGAATACGATCCTGTTATGAAGGTAAAGAAAGTCCGCGGATCGAAAAACCAGGACGGCTCCTACTCCGTCAGCATAACACTGCGTCTTCCAGTCAGGCATTACATAGGCTCAACCATCTCCGATCTTCAGGAATATGTCACTGAATGCATAGAGAAATACGGAGGCATAATGGTGAAAAGCGCAAGCATAGAGATCGAGGAATGGGGTTAGCCCCAATCAGATTATAATCATCTTTTCACCTTTGCATTGGAACGCTAGGGAACAGGTCAACGACCTTCAGGACAAGCCTGAAGGCTTGGACGTGAGCGTTTTGCCCATAGGCTCCGTCTCCGGTTTACCTGTGGCACCCCATCCATACGGCTGATTGACTGCAGCCTGCCCGGATTGCTGG
>CALXLE010000116.1 GCA_944389115.1 uncultured Spirochaetaceae bacterium | reverse complement strand
ATCCAGATACTCCACTCATTAAGCGCAGGAGCCGACCATCCTGTCAGGCTTTCATTCCCTGAAAGCGAATACCTGAAAGGATTCATCATAAAGGTGCTGAAGGATTAATCCTCGCCCTCCAGCACTTCCTTCTTCCTTCTGAGGTATTTGATCTCAGAAGGAGTCCTTTCCTTCTTGCCGCGCTTCCTCTTCTCGCCAAGGTTCGCGCGGATAATGGAACGGTTCTTCCTGTCTGAGATGATATAGCTTCCTATCAAGGCAGCTAACACGCAGAAACCGAGAAGGAAAAGCCATGCCCATGGACTATCTGTCCCTGGGATCAGGACATTCATACCGAAAAACCCAGTCACGAATGTAGGGAACATAAGTGAGAGGGATATTACAGTAAGACGCTTCATAATCACGTTCATATTGTTTCCGATGACAGAAGCGAACGCATCCATCGTCCCTGTGAGGATATCCGAATAGATATTGGCCATTGCGATAGCCTGCTTATTATCGGTGATGCTATCCTCGAGGAACTCTGCCTCATCCTCATTGTTGACGTGGAAAAGCGGCGTCTTCTGAAGCTTTTCGAGGAGAACTTCGTTATCCGTAAGTCCTGTTGTCAGATAAACCAGTGACTTCTGAATCTGCAGAAGCTGTATGAGCTCATAGTTCATGATTGACTTATGGAGCTGCTCCTCAACGAGATCCTTCTGTCTGTTTATGTACTTGAGAAGACGTATATAGACCAGGGCCGCGCGTCCGAGTATCGATATCACGAAGCCCTCCTTGGTACTTACAGGGCACTGTCTGAATCTGTGGCGTGCGAAATCATCGATGACAACGCTGTCTCCCCTGCATACCGTTATGACCTTATCGGGGAATAGAAGAATGCCAAGAGGTATCGATGTGCGCTCAAGAGGCTTCTCATCGTCCTCCTCTGCTGATGGCAGACGGCAGATTATGACTGTATAGTCATCTTCCTTCTCGATACGGCTCTGCTCGTCAGCATCCATTATATCGGCAAGAAGCTCCGAAGAGATGAGGAACTCATCGGTAAGTACCGAGATATCATCCTTATCGAGCTCCCTGACATCAATCCATGTGAATTTCTGGTCTGGTGCTAAATCTGTCCTTCGTGTGATCATCTGGCTCTCCTTAAGCCTTCAGACCTCTAGACAGCGGGGACGAAGGCTCTGCTTGTTTCGTAAGCTTTAGGTAAAGGGTTTATACTTCCGCCTTCGTCCATTGCGTTCTCCTTTGTCAGAGGAATACTATCACAAACAGGACAGCAAGGGAAAGCCATGCCAGATCAGCTTCTGAACGGATCGAAAGGATACTCTCCCCTTATCCTCTCATAGATCCCATAGGGATCGGATGGAACGGATACAGGTTCACGGTCCAGGCCGAATACCTCAGAGACCCTCGTGCCGAATATCGCAGAGAGACGGTCCTCACCGCATCCTGCTTTTCTGAGTCTATCAGCAAGGAGAAGCATGCCAGGAAGGCCAGGGATTCCCGAAGCGCCTTTCTCCTTATCCTCGATCGTATGTGGAGCATGGTCGGATTCAGCCCAGTCGATCGTACCATCGACCAGCGCCTTGAAGACAGCATCCCTGTCTGCGCTGCTTCTCAGAGGAGGATTCATCTTGAGGTAACGGTCATGCTGCTCCGCATCGGCTACGGAAAGAAGCGCATGATGCGGCGTTGCGCCCATCGTTATCCTCATTCCGCGGCTTCTGAGCTCACGTACAAGCTCTATCGTGCCGGCACTTGATACATGGCATATATGGAGCGTTCCTTTGAAACCGGTCTCCGCAGCAATTGAAGCTATATCGCGGACACTCTCTGTCTCAGCCTCTGCTGGCCGTGCCTCAGAGTGCGTCTCAAACCTGCCAGGAACATACAGCTCCTTCCTGAGAAGCTCCTCCTTCTCGGCATGGATGGCAAGCACCCCGCTGTACCCGGATTCAGAAAGCGCCCTGAAGACCTTTCTCTGGTTATCAGGGCCTATTATTCCCATATTCCCCGTGCTCTGGCCGGCAAAGAGCTTCAGGCCTATAACCAGGGGGAAGAGCTCCGAATGGAGATCTACCATTGCCTTTATCTCATCGGGATCGGAAGTAAGCCCCGCATAAAGATGATAAGATACGCCGGTCTTCTCCTCCGCAGAACTTCCAGCAGCAAGACGATCAAGGACAACGCTTCTGGATGTGCACGCAGGATCGGTATTCGGCATATCGAATAAATCGGTAAATCCAGCCGCAGCGGCAACGCTCATGCCGTGGAGGATTGTCTCCTTGCTGCTCTGCTTCCAGTCCCTTAGATGAACATGGGGATCTATCATAGGACAGCTCCGTTTTCCTTGAGAGTCTTCCATGTGAAGAATGTGCCTTCCTTGCATGGCAGATGGCCTCCGCAAACGCACTCACCGCACATTCCTATGCCGCACATCGTATTCTTCTCCATGGAAAGGTAGATCCTGTCTGCAGGGAATCCCATCGCTTCTGCCTTCTCCGCAGCCTTCTCCATCATCTTCCCGGGGCCTACCACATAGAGCGCTGTATCGCCTGCAAGGTCGGATGGAACAATTGAATCGAGAACGCGGCCCGGCTTGCCATCATCAGGGACTGACATATAGCTGCCATAGGAAGAGAGAACATCCTCAAGAGGATCCTTCCCCTCTTTTCTGACAACGCCGACCCTTATATCCATCCTGGTTCCATCAGCACTCAGCTTCTCTGCAATGAGAGGAAGGACAGCAGCTCCTGTGCCTCCGCCGATAAGAAGAGCCCTTTCCGTCTTCTCATAGACCATAGGACGACCATAGAGTCCTCTCGTATAGATCGTATCACCGGGTTCTATTCCGAAAAATGCCGATGTGAATATGCCACGCTTCTTGATAAGGAATGTCAGAGGCTTGTTCACTGCAACGGAGAACGGCTTCTCACCCATTCTTGGGACCCATATGAAGACAAATTCACCAGGATTGCATCCGACTTCCCCTGAAACGGTGATGACCATCACATCGTCACCATGCATCTCCTTCGTAAGCACCTTGTGCGGCGTATACTCCATGGCATTGCCAGAGGAAAGATAGGGAGATGTGTCGCCACCAGTTTTAAGGGCGTGGAAGAAGTTCTCGTAGTCTGAAGGCATGACACGGGACAGTGCAGATCCGACACCGACGCTGTCTGCTCCGGCCTCAATCATCCTTCTGGCATCATCATATGAGGAGACGCCGCCCATTCCGAGGATGATCGGATCATCCCCGATTGCATTCCTGATTGCCTTGATGCATCTGATTGCATCATCCTTCACCCACTCTCCTGATGCTCCGCCCTTTCCTCCAAGCTTATTGTTGAGGATGGGAGCACCGGAATGAGGCTCGATATAGAGCTTAGGTCCCACTGTATTGATGGCGGCAATGCCATCAGCCCCAGACTCGATGACAGCCTTGGCAATTCCAGCTATATCATCGGCATTAGGGGTCAGCTTTATGATAAGAGGTGATTTCCTCTCCGGATACGCTTTCTGTATCCTCCTCACATATTCTGCAGCAGTGGCTTTATCGCTTCCGATTGAGGCACCGAAGCCAGCAGCGGCATGAGGACAGGAGAAATTGAGCTCAAGAAGATCGGCCAGCGGGTCGAACGCCTTCACAAGCGTGATGAAGTTTTCAGGAGAATCTGCGGCAAGCGATACATTCAGAAGCGCTCTAAGACCACGCCCGCGAAGTCTCTTAAGCTCCGAAAGCGCCTCCTCCATCCCTGGATTCCTCAGACCAACGGAGTTGCCGAAGTCGCCAGGTGATGGGGAACAGATAACCGGCTCTCTATTTCCAGGTGTCGGAACAACCTGAAACGATTTTGTCGTTATGATGTCAACGGAGGGGACATGCTCATCGAAAAGCCTGATCATCTCCTCCTTTGTCGTAAGGACACCTGAGACAGTCGCCGTTACGATTCTTCCGCTTTCATGGTTTCCTCTGAGAAGTGTCCTTGCATCCATCTTAGACAGCCGCCTCCTCCAGAAGTTTTCTCACTGCGGACATGACCTGATCAAGCCAGTCCTCCGGAGCCGCACCTTTCTTCCATGGATGCGTAAGTCCAGAAGAGGAATTGATTCTCGCGAGAGTCCTGTCATAGCCTGCATCGGAAAGCCTCTTCATGACCTCCTCTGCGCTGCCTCCCTGCGAACCCACGCCAGGGATAAGCATCGGTATATCCTTACCTGCATAGAAGCGTGCAATTTCCGAAAGCTCATCGGGGCTTGTGGCACCTACCACGGCACCAAGTCCCGGATGCTCCTGGGCCCAGCGGGCAATCATATGGGCTACGGCCATGTAGAGCGGATAGAGCTCCTTCTCATCGATTCTATCGACAACGAGCTCATTCTGAAGCTCCTTAGCTCCGGGATTGGATGTGCGGTTCAGGATATAGACACCCTTATCCTCATATGCAAACGGGAAGACTGAATCATGGCCCATGTAAGGAGAGACTGTAACAGCTGCAGCACCCCACTTATCGAAAGCCTCCACTGCATAGTTGCCGCTCGAACGGGCGATATCACCGCGCTTCGAATCAAGGATGACTGGAATCCCAGGGAAGTATGTATCGAGCATATCGAGTATATCCACGAGAGCCAAGGATCCATCGAAGTTCTCCTCCCTTGGATTATCCAGCGATGCATAGTACCCGATATTCGGCTTGAATGCCGCAGGTGAAAGCCCCTCAAGCCTCATTCTGCGGAATATCTCAGAGAAATAGGCATTCAGCCTTTCCCTTATGCCATTGCCGGATTCCGGCAGCACATCGAGCACCGGATCAAGTCCCATGCATACGATGTTCCCAGCCTCAGCAGAGCTCTTTCTCAGCGTATCGACATAGTTCATTGCCTTACCTCCCTTTTCCAGCCTCTCTTCTCGCCCCATCCAAATGGATCCTCTCTCCATTCGTGGAGAGCTTCGGCATCGGAAGCGGAGATATATCCTGTCTCAGCTGCGGTCGCAACCATCACATCATATGAGAGGATCGTATGGAATACACAGGCAGGATCAAGAGCAGCAAAGGCATCCTCTGCAGTCTTGAATCCATATGTGAATATCGCAAGGCAGAGATTGCAGATGCCATCTGCCTGGCGTACAGCCTCGACAGCTTTGAGCGATGATGAGCCGGTAGAGATGAGATCCTCAATCAGAAGGACATTCTTGCCCTCATAGGAACCATTCCTGCCAAGCCCTTCGATCTGATGGCCAAGGCCATGGTCCTTGCTGGAGGAACGCACATATGTCAGTGGCTTGTAGAGCATATCGGCAAGGCTTGTGGCATGCGGAATGCCTGCAGTTGCCGTTCCTGCGATGTTATCTGGGTTCACGCCGAGGGATGAGAGCATGTCGGCAAACGCATCGCGTATGAGCGCCCTGTACTTAGGCATAGCCAGGAACTGCCTGTTATCATTGTAGATCGGCATCCTGTAGCCTGAAGCCCAGGTAAATGGATCGGAAGGAGATAGTCTGATTGCGCCAAGCTCAAACGCTCCCTTTGCAAGAAGCGGACCATAGTATCCTGTTATTTCAGTCAATGTCTTCATAGTAGTATTCTAACCCCTTTCAGTGCTTTTTCCAGATTTCCTTGAACGAATGGAAGCGTCCGCAGTATGCGCATGCGAAATGCCCGTCAGGCGTTCTGTAGAATGATGCAGGTACACCCTCTCCGTTCACAGGGTTCGATATGCATGCCTCATTCTGGCAGCAGAGATCATCGAAATTGTAGATGCGTGGAGGCATGTGCGTCCTGTACTTCTCGAGGACTTTCCCGTCCTTGATTATATTCAGCGTACAATGCGGAGCGATTGCAGCAAGACGTTTCAGGTCCTTGCGCTCGAACTCCCTTGCACCTGGGCGGAATATTATTCCCTTGTACTTGCCATCAGCACCCGAGGAGACCCATTCACCACCTCTGGAATCATCGAGCCCGAGAACCGATGAGATAAGGCGCATATGATTCCTTATATCTCCCGGATCATCGCCTTTGCAGATATGGTCGATGACAATTCCATCGCTGATAGGACGAACACCCTCGGAGTAGTTCTTTTCCTTCTTCTTCTGGGATGGCTCTACCTTTATGATATACTCCTCGGTCTTCCTGTCATCATCATGCTCTCCAGGAACTGGGACATAGTCATCGCCGATCTTTCCGCCGATGAGTGAGAGGAGCACGATTCTGCAGTACATACCGTTTATTGCCTGCCTCTCCCATGCATTGAGAGGAGTCTTATCGAGCCATGTAGGAATCGTAGGATGCTCCTTGTGGCGCGGAAGAGGATGGTAGAACTTCGTATTCTCTTTCAGGAGGGGCAGGAAATCGCGTCTGAATGTGATGGCAGAGCGTAGCATCTCCTGCTTCTGGAGTATCCTCTCGCCCATTCTCTCAAGCTGCGGCCTTGTGAAATACCAGAGCCTTGCGGGGTTACCAGCTGCAAGATACTCATCGATTGAGGGGTAGAGCGTTACATCAAAGCCGTTCTCCTTCATCTTCTCTATATAGCTCTCAGGCATCATAAGCTCATCTGGTGCGATGAGATCGACCTTGACATGATCGAATATCTTTAGTCCATCGGCCTTTGAATGCACGGTACGTCCATGATAGAGATCTCCGACGAGGGCAACATGGATTGAATCGAATGACATATCCAGATCCTCGAGGAAGGAGAACTCATCCAGAAGCTCCTGCGTCGGATGCTCATGCTTTCCATCTCCTGCATTTATGAATGCGGGTCTGTATGGAAGATGATTGCGCTCTGCGTATTCGCTGCACTCCTCAGAGAGCCATTTGGTAAGTCCCTCCACCTTGCTGCGGACGATGAATATCGAATTGTGGTATCCGGAGAGCATATTGAATGTATCTGCATAACTCTCTCCCTTATTGATTGACGAGGATGTTGCCAGAAGCTCTGAGACCTTTGCATGATGGAACTCAGCAGCATTCCTGAAGGACTCCTTTGTCCTGGTGCTATCCTCGAGGAAAACCTCGTAGATACCGAAATCCGGATCATTGATCCTGAAACGGGACATTGTCTCCTCATCCCCTGCTTCGATAGCCTTCTTCAGCTCGCTGACCTTTCTGAAGAAATAACGGCGCTCATTGATTGAGAAATCCTCGATGATGTTTAGAGACCTAGACGCGAAAACGTTCATTGCCACTCCTTGAAATTTCAAAAAAAAACCGGTAACACCGGCCAATCAATACAAAACTGAATGATTATCCACCATAGATCCTGATATATAACGATCAATAGACCTGCAGCTCATCATCCACCTCTTCCCCTGAGAATAGCAGAAGGATAGACCGATGTCCATACAACGGCACAGGAAAAGGGACTGTTCCGGAGTCCAGGCTTTTGCAGAAACCCCTTTTCCATTCTGCAGAACATTTTAGGATTGCTGATAGTCTGGATGCTTTCATCTATCGTTAATCACAAAGCAGGACAAAAGTCCTGCTCTGTAACCGGTTGGTTGGTGCTGCCGATTCCAAAACTGATTATTGCGGCAGCTCCTTTCATGAAAGCTCTGGATCAGACAAGAGCTATGACCTCTATCTCCACCTGGACATCCTTCGGAAGCTTCCCTACCTGGACAGCAGAGCGCGCAGGAAGGACAGGAGAGGACTTGAATGCCTCTGCATATACCTCATTCACTGCACCGAAATCATCCATGCTCTTAAGGAATACCGTGGCCTTCACGACCTTTGTGATATCCGTACCGGCAGCCTTGAGAACCTCATTTATATTCTTGAAGACCTGCTTTGCCTGATCTGCGGCGCTGCCCTCGACGACATTACCCGTTGCAGGATCGATTGGAATCTGGCCAGATGCGAATACCATTCCGCCGGCTTTCACGGCCTGGCTGTACGGTCCGATTGCGGCAGGTGCCGACTTTGTCTCGATTTTCTCTATCATTTCAACTCCTTCAGGATAAAGCACCCGGAGTATCCCTTCTGGGGAATCCGCATACCCCTCTCCTTTTCTGAATCCAAATCCATATCCGACACCGATGAAACCAGTACCGGCTGACAATGCTCCACCCCTGTCTGTCTCGGTATCGCCGACCATCACAGCTTCCTCCGGCGATACCCCGATATCATCAAGGGCCAGTTTTATTATATCGCTCTTTGTCCTGGTTTCCACCTCATTCGATCCCCGAACGGTGTCAAAGAAGGAGAGAACACCGAGATTATCAAGGCACTGCTTTACAAGGATCTCTCCCTTGAACGTAGCGACAGCCAGCTTGAGGCCCTTTGCCTTAAGCGCCGCAAGAAGCTCCGACATACCTGGATAAAGGGACATCATATGCATTCCCTCCCGTCTGTACTCCTCTCTGTAGATCTCTACAGCTGGATCAAGAAGAGCCTCATCAAGGCCGAAAGCAACTGAGAAGCACATTCTTAAAGGCGGCCCTATGAAGCGTCTGAGCTCCTCGTCGGTATACTCACGTTCTATACCGAGCTTTCTTACAGTATAGAGCGCCGTATGGAATATTCCAGGGGAGGAATCAGCAAGGGTTCCATCGAAATCAAAGAGAACGGCCTTAACCATTTATGCACCCCATCATCGCATCATGGGCAGATGCAGAGGAAGCGGCAATCTCAATCCAGTCCTCATCCTCCGTAAGAAGCGTGACGGCACCTCCCGCTTCCTTGACGATCACTATCCCGGCAGCGCAGTCATATATATGGAGGCCGAGCTCATAGTACATGCTGACCCGGCCAGCTGCGACATAGCATAGGGATATAGCAGCGGATCCGAGGGATCTCATATCCGATATGACGTAGTAGAACCGTTCCATCCTTTCCATGTATTCATGAAGGTATCTGTGATGCCTGTGGGGCGGCACAAGGATTGCAAGTGTCTCCTTCAACGGCGTAGTCTCATCTGTATGGATTCTCTTCCCATTCAGCCATGCGCCCTCTCCCCTGAAGGCGGAGAACTCTTCATTCTGTCTGGGAACCATGACTATACCGAAGGCAAGCCCCTCTTCATCCTCGAATGCGACGGAAATCGTATAATCAGGGAAGGACGCCATGAAATCGACAGTCCCGTCTATCGGATCTATTATCCAGCGGCAGCGGCTCTCACCATACGTACCGGACTCCTCGCCCAGGAACGAATCATCAGGGAACTTCCCTGCAAGAGCTGACAGGATGAGGCGCTCGCACTCCTTATCGGCAGATGTGACATAGTCATTCTCGGCCTTCGTTGTTATCGACGACCTAAGATCCTCATGGGACAGAAGGAAGATAGAAGCCTGCTGCACTGCCTTCCTCGCCTCTTCGAATCTTGCATGGAGCGAAACATTATCCATCACTTTCCTCTCTGTATAAGCTGCTCGCCTATGATGGTGCAGATCTTCCAGTTCGATGGGGAGAAGGAAGATGGCGTTATGACTGTCTCGAACGCATCCTCAAGCTCATAGGAGCTATTGATGACAAGAACAAGCGCATTCCACTCCTCTTTGTGCTTTGAGTACATGACCGCACCGGCATTGTTCAGGAGCTCCTCCTTCCTCAATTCATCCCTGACAGCATTGGGCGATGCAAGAATCACGGATATCGAGTAATCGAAGACAGAGAACATCTTATCCTTGCCATCAGCCTGCTGCTTTTCCCAGCTTGCTCTGATGACTCTGGACAGATAATCGAGCATATCGCTCTCTGCAGAAGAGACAAAGTCCATGAATGCACCCTTGCTGCTAATGTGGGAGGAAATCTCCCCGAGTATTCCATCAAGGGATAGTTCCGGCTCTTCCTCTTCATCATCCTCCTCTTCGGATACTGCAACCGTGGTCTCAGCACTTCCGGACATCACAAATACACTCTGCCCATCATCTGTCTCAACCTTTCGCACAATACCCTTGTCGATAAGGGATTCAGTGGTGATTTCCTCTGTTTCAGAGACATTTTCCTCAGAGTCTCCGGACTCCTCATTCCCTGCAGGAAGAACTTCGTCCTCATCCAGATGATTACAGGAATCAGCAGATTCCAAGTCATTCTGGGAAGGCTCATCCTGCCGAGCTTCCTCCGTGGGCTCATAAGATACCCCGACACTGACCTGGAGAGGAACAGTATCGCTGAATGGAACAGGAAGCACGACATCTGGAGTCTCACTCACATCATAGGATGGGATCTGGATATCCTGAGGCACATCATCACGAAGCGGATCATCTGCCTCATCCTCCTCACTCGCCATCGCTATCTCATCAGGAGGCATCTTCTCAGAGTCCGTTCTGGAAAACTCCGCAGCCTCTTCGGCCTCCTTCATATAAAGACTCTCTTCCTCCTCAGCATCAATCTCAGACTCGGTCTCGCTCAGAAGATCATCGAGGAATGAAAGCTGGTCGGGGTCATCAAAAGAGGTCTGATTGTCATACTCATCATCCTTCTCGGCCTCATCGTAGATCTCCTCGGCCTCGCTCTCCGCATCATCGAGATCCTCCTCGCTTTCCTGATCATCATATAGATAATCATCGTCATCGAGCTCCTTCTCATACTCATCTGCCTCACGCTCCTGCTCCTCGTCCTTCTCGATGATATCATCTGTGAGCTCATACTTGTCCTGAAGAGCACGTATCTCTTCGGATCTTGAGGAAAGATCATACTCTGCAGGCATATCCTCCTCCAGCTCCTTCTCCTTCGCTTCAAGAGACCTTGCCTTCTCATCATCATCCTGGTCATCGTACTCATACTCATCGGATACGCTATCATCAAGCGACTCATCGCCATCTGCGGAGTAGTCCAGAAGGTCTTCTTCAGCAGCTTCGAAGAACTTTGTCTCCTCATCAGCCTCCCCGAGATCAAGCGTACCGAAGATGTCACGGAGCAAGCTGGTCCTCATCTCCTTATCCCTTACTGCCCTGAATAGATGGTAGGCGGATACAAGGAAGATTCCATCGCTTATCTTCTGGAGATCGGAAAATCCATCGGGATCGACAAAGAGAAGCTTATGCCCAGGCTGCGGCTTAGCCAGCATATCGTCCTGACGCCTTCTGAGCCTATCCTCGTAGAACTCAGGGGAAAGAAATGCATTCACCTCGGTAAGGGAGGAAATCACATGGATATCTATCTTATTTCCATCGAAAGAATAGACATCAGGGACGCCGGTATTCGTGAATATCATCGAACAAGCATTGTATGCAGCCTCTGTGTCCGTAAGATAAAGAGATGCATTCTCCGCAAGGATCCTCTCACCATAGAAAAGGATATGGC